>CAVWTZ010000043.1:0-13244 GCA_963757485.1 uncultured beta proteobacterium | reverse complement strand
AAAAGTGGCGGTGGTTGCGCCTGCCGTCGACATGCTCAGAGCGCCACCGTCTGCTGCCGTGGAATCGGTGCAAGTGCTGCTACCCCCGCAAAACAGGCTCATCTCCTCCATGGGGTTCGCATCTCGGGTCTGGTTCTGCGGTAACCCGTCATTAACGGCGAGCAAAAAGGTGGACCCGCCATAGCGTTTTAACAGGACGTTGATGGCGGCATTAGGGCTGGAGGAGGTCACCTTCACACCGTTGGCCACCGGAGGCATGTTGAGCGGACGCGCCAGGGCCGCCACTCGAATATCAGTGTTTGCCACCGCGGCTTCCGCATCCGCATGCTCAGGGAAGAAGATGGAGGCTTCCTCGAAGACAGGAGCAAACTGGTGGACGAAATACCCATAGCCGCGTGCGCCATGAATAATCGACATCCAGACCTCTGCTTCGACCTCAGCCGGGGTCAACGTAACGGAGGGATCGCCGCCAAAATTCACTAGCTCAATCCACTGCCAGACCGGTTTCGAATAATGGGACCAATAGCGCAACCGGTCGGTCGTTCTGCTGATCCACACCAAACATTGCGGCAACTCCATTTGCGTTGGCACTGATGGCATCATTATTGAAGTAAAAATTCATCGTGGATAGCTTGTATTGAAAGCGAAGGAAATCACGAGTTAACTTGCCCTGCCTGCGCATAGCCAGCATTGGTGAATTGAATGCGGTGCAACTGCGCATAAACCCCATTCCTTGCCAGTAACTCGCGGTGCGTGCCTGTCTCGACGATCTCGCCCTTCTGCAACACGACGATGCGATCCGCTCTCTCGATGGTGGAAAGCCGGTGCGCAATAACCAGAGAGGTCCGCCCCTGCATCAGGGTTTCCAGGGCGGCCTGAACCTGGCGTTCCGATTCGCTGTCCAGCGCGGAGGTGGCCTCGTCGAGAATCAGGATGGGCGCGTTCTTGAGGATTGCGCGTGCGATTGCGATGCGCTGGCGCTGGCCTCCGGAAAGCTTTACGCCGCGCTCGCCGACCAGCGTGTCAAATCCCTCCGGCATCTCGCGTATGAACTCCATCGCATGGGCAGCTTGTGCGGCGGCGACGATTTCGTCCTCCGGCACTTCGCGCATCTGACCGTAGGCGATATTGGCGGCAATCGTGTCATTGAACAGTACCACTTCCTGGCTGACCAGCGCGATGTTGGCGCGCAGGCTGGCCAGCGTGAGATCGGCGAGATCATGGCCGTCCAGCGTGATGCGGCCGCTGCTGGGCGAATAAAAACGCGGGACCAGATTTGCCAGCGTGGTTTTGCCGCTGCCGGATGCGCCCACCAGCGCGACGGCCTGCCCTGCCGGAATTTCCAGGCAGATGTCGCGCAAAGCCAACCGGTCATTCTGCTGGTAGGACAGGCTTACGTGCTCGAATGCTATCCGGCCGTCGGCGCGCCCTATGGATATTGTCCCGGTATCGATTTCGCCGGGCGTATCAATCAGGCCGAATATGCTTTCCGATGCGGCCAGCCCGCGCTGCAAAAATTCGCTGACGCCGGTCAGGCGTTTGATCGGGGCGGTCAGCATCAGCATGGCCGCAATGAACGAAAGGAATCCGCCGACGGTGGTCTGATCGCTGCGCGACTGCACCGTGGCAAGATAGACGATGACGGCCAACGCCATGGCGGCAATCATCTGCACGATGGGCACGTTGGCCGCCGCCGCCATAGCCTGCTTCATGATGTAGCGGCGCACCCAGTTGGTCTTGTTGCTGAAACGTTCGCTTTCGTATTGCTGTCCGCCAAACAGTTTGACCACTTTGTGCGCGGCTACGCTTTCCTCGATCACCTGCGTGATCTCGCCCATTGCGTGCTGCGAACTGCGGCTGGCATCGCGCAGCCGGGCATTGATGATACGCAGGATGTACGCAATGACCGGCAGCATCACCAGACTGAGCAGCGTGAGCTTCCAGTTGAGATAGAACAGCCAGCCCAGCAGTCCGACGATGATGATCGAATCACGGACCGAAACGGTCACGATGCTGGTGGCCGCTGCAGTCACCTGCGTCACGTCGAATATCAGCTTGGAGATGAGGTTGCCGGTGGCATGATCATCGTAAAACCGTGTGGGCAGTGTCAGGAGTTTGTGGAACATTGCCTCGCGCAAATCCATCACGACCTTGTTGCCGACCCAGCCGATCGCATAAGTGCCTGCAAATGAAGAGACGCCGCGCACAAAAAAGATCAGCAAGATGATCAGCGGCGCAAACGTGATGACGGTATTGTCCTTGTGCACAAAAGTGCCGTCCAGCATGGGTTTCAGCAATGCCGGCAGCAGCGGTTCTGTTGCTGCCGTGATTGCCATCGCGAGTATCGATATTGCAAAAGTGCGCCAATAGGGTTTGACGTAGCCGAGCAGGCGTAAATAGAGCTGGGTGCTGGTAAGATTCATGGCGCGCACTTTAGCAGAAAACACCCCCATCCGGCTTAATCCGGAAGGCAATGAGGCGGTGCGGCGCAGCAATGGCAGCTGGGAAAAAGCGAACGGTTTTCATCGGATACGCACAAATTTCTGATACGCTGCTTTTCGGATTAACAAGGCGGGATGAACGCGATGTCGATTTACGCAGTGGGCGACATTCAAGGCTGCCATGCCGAACTGGTGCAGCTGCTCGATCAAATCAAATTCGATCGGGACAGCCGACCGGCTCTGGCTGGTCGGCGATCTGGTTAACCGCGGACCGGGGTCGCTGGAAGTATTGCGGCTGGTCAAATCGCTGGGCGACAGCGCGATTACCGTGCTGGGGAATCACGACCTGCACCTGCTTGCCGTTGCGGAAGGCGTGGCGGAACTGCATCGCACCGACACGCTGGACGAGATACTCGCCGCGCCGGATCGCGACGAACTGCTGCACTGGCTGCGCAACCAGCGCCTGCTGCATGCACAAGACGGTTTTGTGCTGGTCCATGCCGGGCTGCTGCCGCAATGGAGCGCGGCGCAGGCAGCAAGCCTCGCGCGCGAAGCCGAAACGGCGCTGCGTGCCGACGACTACACAATGTTCCTCGAACGCATGTACGGCAATTCACCGCACCAGTGGGACGACAGCCTGACCGGATACAAACGCCTGCGTGTCATCGTCAATGCCTTTACCCGCATCCGCATCTGCACAAAAGCAGGCGAGATGGAATTCAAATTCAAGGGCGAAGTGGAGAACATCCCCGCAGGCTACCTGCCGTGGTTCGACATTCCGGAACGCGCCAGCGCCAAATCGACGGTGATCTTCGGCCACTGGTCGGCATTGGGACTGAAGCTCACGCCCAACGTGATCGCGCTGGATACCGGTTGCCTGTGGGGCGGCACTATGAGCGCGATTCGTCTGGAAGACCGGCAACTGTTCCAGGTGAGTTGCAGGAATCCGGTGGCGAAGCATTGGTGATGAGCGAATATCGCCAGCATTGGCGGTTGTCGAATGTCCCATGCGTTGGTAGTTAGCAAATATCAGACAGCAGTCTCTGCATCATTTGCTCTGCCTGCCCGGCATAGCCGCCGCCGAACAGGTTGGCGTGGTTGAGGATGTGGTAAAGGTTGTACAGATGCTTGCGCGCGGCATAGCCCGCATCCAGCGGATATGCCGCGCGATAGGCGGCATAGAAATCCGCAGCATATCCGCCGAACAATTCCGTCATCGCAAGGTCGCATTCGCGGTCGCCGTAATAAACTGCCGGATCGAAGATGGCTGGTGTGCCATCCGCAAGGAAGGCATGGTTGCCGCTCCACAGGTCGCCGTGCAGCAACGAAGGTTGCGGCATGTGGTTAGCGAAGAAAGCCGGCAGCGCGTCCATCAGCTTTTCACCCAGGCTTTGCAACTGACCTTGGTAGCCGTTCTCCGCCGCGAGACGCAACTGAAAGCCGAGGCGACGTTCGCGCCAGAATGTCACCCAATCATCGGTCCGGGCATTCAATTGCGGCGTGGTGCCGATGAAATTATCGTGGTCGAAGCCGAAGCTGTCGCCGACACAGCGATGCAGCGCGGCAAGCTGCCCGCCGAGCAGTCTTGCATCGCCGCGGGAACCCAGTTCCAGATGTTCCAGCACCAGATAGCTTTGTCCGTTTGCGCTGCCGTGGGCGATCGGGCGCGGCACGCATATCGTGCTCGTTGCGGCGATCGTTTGAAGCCCTTCGGCTTCAGCGACGAACATGGCGAGATGCCGCGCGTCGTTGAGCTTTAGGAAATGGCGCGTGCCGTCCGTTCCTTCCAGCCGGTACGCTTCATTGATGCTGCCGCCCCCGACAGGCGTCGAATTGCGCAGTGCGAAGGAGCGCTGCGTCGCATCGCTGATGGCAGCGGAAATGTTGGCGAGGAGTTTTGGGTTCACGCCTTGAACCGCAGATCGCCGTGTTCGTTGAATTCGAACATCGGTCCCCACGCCACTTCCCAGTAGTGTCCGTCCGGGTCGCGAAAATAGCCGCTGAAGCCGCCCCAGAAGGTGTCCTGCGGAACTTTGGCGATGTGCGCTCCGGCATCGGCGGCACGGGAAAGGATGTTCATGACTTCATCCTTGCTGCGCGCGTTGTAGGCGAGGGTGAAACCGCAAAATGTGTTCGGTGCGGGCAGCTCCACTGCCTCGCCGATGTCCTCGGCGAGCTTCTCCAGCGGGTAGAGCGACAGCCACACACCGGGCAGCGGAATGAAGGTTACGCCATCATATTGCGTGATGGGCGGGGTGGAGAAGATCTCGCGGTAGAACGCCGTGGCGCGCGCAAGGTCGGCCACGCCGAGGGTGATGACAGTCATGCGCGGGATATTCATTTCCGCCTCCCTTTGATTGGCCATGCCCCGCTGCGCGTGAATGACGTCGCTTGCGGTCGTTACAGCTTGATACCGTATCCGAAGTGCTGCTGGAACTGCGCGCACAATTCATCTCGGGTCGGCGCATGGTTCTGTCCGCCCCGGCTGGCGATCTTCAGCGTGCCGAGCAGCGAGGCCAGCCGTCCGGTGGTCTCCCAATCCCACCCCTGCTTGATGCCATACAGCAGGCCGGCGCGATAGGCGTCGCCGCAGCCGGTGGGATCGAGCAGCGCGGTAGGCTTGGCGCAGGGGATGATGATCTCCTTGCCGCCGGCGTAAATGGTCGATCCTTCGCCGCCGCGCGTGATGATGAAAGCGCGTTTGCCCCTGGCGAGTTCTTCGACTTTTTTGCCGGTCTTGTCCTGCAACAGTTGCGCTTCGTAGTCGTTCACGGTCACGTAGTCGGCCTGTTCGACAAATCGCAGCAACTCTTCGCCGCTAAACATTGGCATGCCCTGCCCCGGATCGAATATCCAGGGGATACCGGCTTCATGGAATTCTCGCGCGTGCTGCAGCATGCCCGCCCTTCCGTCCGGCGAGACGATACCGAGGCTGGCCGTCTTTGCGTCACCGACGTGGTTCTGTTCCGAGAAACTCATGGCGCCGGGATGGAATGCGGTGATCTGGTTATCGTCCAGGTCGGTGGTGATGAACGCCTGCCCGGTATAGCTGCCGGGAATATGGCGGATGTGCGTCTGCGTCAAACCGAGTTTGTCGAGGCGCACCCCATAAGTGGAAAAGTCATCTCCCACAGTGGCCATGATCAGAGGATGGCCGCCAAGCAGCTTGAGGTTGTAGGCGATGTTGCCGGCGCAGCCGCCGAATTCGCGGCGCATCTCCGGGACCAGGAACGCCACGTTCAGCATGTGTATCTTTTCCGGCAGGATGTGCTTCTTGAATTGATCCTGAAACACCATGATGGTGTCGTAAGCCATCGAACCGCAAATCAGAGTGTGCATCGAAATTCCCCGGCAAGTTGTAACGCTGCGGATTGTAGCATCAGGCAAATTCCGGAAAAGCCGGCAAGGAAGCCGCCTCTTGGTTGCCGGGCCCATTGAAATCCCTGATAATTCGTCCGTTGTTGGCGCAGCATGCCCGGCAATCATTTTCAGGGCAGATCCTTTTAGGTTTCCACACCAAACTACGATAGTCACAACCACCGTCGACATGATCCAGATGAACATCCCAAGATGAATATACAGTTCCAGCGCGCGGTTGACCGGTATGCGGGCGTGCCGATCTGCGCATTGCTTTCAATGGTGAATCGTGTCGTGTCGAACGAGCCGGACGGCACGCCCCCGAAAAATATCCTGGTCATCCTGTTATCCGAGATGGGCAGTCTGGTGCTGGCGCACCCGATGTTCATGCGCCTGAAGCAGCAATACCCGGAAGCGCAAATCCACGTTCTGATGTTTGCGAAGAACCGCGAAGTGCTGGATCTGCTTGATGTGATTCCCCGCGAGAACGTTTTGACGCTGGATGACGGTTCGGTGAAAGGTTTGATCGGCGACAGCCTCAAGGTGATCCGCAGGATGCACAGGCTGAAGATCGATGCGGTGATCGACTGCGAATTGTTCGCGCGCATCAGCAGCATTTTTTCCTACCTGTCCGGCGCGTCCTTAAGAGTAGGCTTCCACCGCCACACCCAGGAGGGCTTGTACCGCGGCTCGTTCATCAACCGCCCGGTGTTGTACAACCCCTATCGGCACCTGACCCAGCAATTCCTGACACTGGCATCGGCGCTGGAATCCACCACCGATCCGGTCGCCAAACTGCTGCCCCCGCCCTATACCGGCAACAAGCCGGTGCTGGAATTTTCCCGCGATGAGCTGGCTGAAACCTACCGCGCACTGCACAATTTTTTCCCGGCGATCAAGGAAAAAAGACTGGTGCTGATCTATCCGAGCGGCGGGATATTGCCGATACGCGCATGGCCGCTCAAGAGTTATTTTCAGCTGAGCAAGACCTTGCTGGACGAGGGCTATGCGGTCGGCGTGATCGGCCTGAAGGGCGACCGGGAGATCGCGCAGGCCGTGGTGGATCATTGCAAAAGCCCGGTTTGCATCAATCTGGCCGGCTATACGCGGTCGGTGCGTCATCTGCTGGCCGTGTTCCATCGCGCCGAACTGCTCGTCACCAATGATGGCGGCCCGGGGCAATTCGCCGCGCTTACGCCGCAGCTGCCTGCGATCATTTTTTTCGGACCGGAAACGCCGGTGCTGTACAAGTCGCTGGGCGACAATGCCTACTGTTTCCACCGCCAGCTGCCCTGCTCGCCGTGCCTCACCGCATATAACCACCGCACCTCGCCATGCGACGGCGACAACCAGTGCTTGAAGCAGATCACGGTCGAACAGGTGCTGGCCAAAGCCCGCGAGATGCTTGCCATCGGAAAAGACCGGTCGCCCGCTGCGCAGGACAGGCAACCGTCATGAAGCGGATTACGCAGCACCCGCTGACGCTGTGGGTATTCAGGAAACGCTTCATGAAATTCGCCACCGTCGGCGCATCCGGTGTCGTGGTCAACCTGGCGGTGCTGTATCTGTGCAGGGAATTCCTGTTTGCTTCGATTCAATCCGCGGGCATAAGGCTTAACCTATCCTTGGCAGTCGCGATTTTCTTTGCGACCGTGAATAACTTTTACTGGAACCGATTCTGGACATGGGGCGACCGCACCCATCATCGCGACAAACATCTGGTGCTGCATTTCGGCCAATACGCGCTGGCTTGCTGGGTCGGCATGCTGATTCAGGTGGTCCTGACCAATCTGTTCGTGATCTATATGCACTATCTGATCGCAAACGCGCTGGCCATCGTGATTGCCAGTTTCTTCAATTTCCTGGTGAACAATTTCTGGACGTTCCGCAGCCACCAGCCTGCCGAGGAAATCGCCCTTCCGATCATTCCGGAACCCGGGGATGATTTCGCGGTGTTTGAAGCCGACAGCAAGGAAATCCGCGACAAATGAAGCCGGCCGAACCAGGTTTGCGCACGGCCTGGTATGTACTGGCCAGCCTGCTGGCGGTGTTCATTTATTTCTACGGCCTCGACAGCCAGCACATCCCGAAGAACGGCGACGAATATCCGTACGAGCACATCACCCGGCTGACCGCCGCCAGCGGCAAATTGCTGCCGCTGCAGTCGCAGCTGGACCAGATGCGCAACACCAAGCCGCCGCTGCTGTTCTGGCAGGGCATCGCATCCACCGACCAAGGCAAAAACTGGACGCTGTGGGATCTGCGCTACCCCAGCGTGATCTACACGCTGCTGACGGCGGCGATGCTGTTCATGCTCGGGCGACAACTTGCGGGCAAACCCGAAACCGGGTTTGTTGCCGCGCTGACGTTCCTGGCCTTTTTCAGCACCTACCGCTTCGGCCGCCCGTTCCTGACCAACCCGCCCGAGGTGTTCTGGATATTCCTGCCGTTCTTCGTGCTGCTGTACTGGCGCAACGCGTTCGAGTCGCGCTGGCTGGTACCGCTGCTGCTCGGCATAGCCATCGGCATCGGCTTTTTGTACAAATCCTTTGCGCTGGGCCTGCCGGTCACGCTGGGTCTGTCGGGGTGGTATCTGCACCGGCGCCATTACCGGGTGACTGAATTCCTGCGCGAGGATGGTCTGAAAGTGCTCATTGCGGTATCGGTCGCGGTCGCGCTGTTCGCGATGTGGTTCGTGTTCGATCCCGACCCTGTTGCGGTGTGGCAGGAATTCGTGGTCGGCGAAAACGCCGGCAAGTTCGATCCGCATGGGCCGGGTTATCTGGCCAAACTGCTGTGGGGCGGCTCCAGCATCTGGACCTACGCGCTGGCCTTCCTGACCAATCCCGGGCTGCTGACCTTTCCGGTGGTGGCGCTGTTTGTTGTTGCGTACAAACGGCGCGGCCGGATGGGCAACGAAGAGAAATTGTTGTGGATCTGGATCGCCGCAATGTTCATCAGCTTTGCATTGCCCAGCCAGCGTTCGGGCCGCTACCTGCTGGATGCGATGCCTGCGGTCGCGCTATTGTGCGCGCTGAACTGGCAGCAGATCGGCCGCCCGGCGTTCATTGCCAGCCTGGTGCTGGCAGCCGCGCTGATTGCGGGGATCGCTTATCTGGCCGTGCACCTGGAGGCCGCCATGCCGGATGCGAAGCTGTACCCGCTGCCATTCTGGCTGTTGTTCTGGGGCTCGGGAATACTGGCGTTGCTGGCCATTGCGGTACCCGCCCTGACCCGGCCGCTGGTCAACGTGGTCGCATTATTGGTGCTGTTATGTTTTGCCGCTTTCCTGCGCCCGTTCGACGGTGCTCTGGGCAATTACACTGAGCAGGCCCAGCGCGCCGCCGGCGGCAAGGAAGTCGGCGTGCCGTGCAACTTCAGGGCGATGGACGAGGGCTACCGCTTCATGCTGCCCGGCGCGCAGATCAGCGGCTACAGCGAGGATCAGCATCTCACCGCGAGCCAGCTGGCGGCGCGCTATCCGTATTTTGCGGTGCAGCTGCCGCTGGATGACAGCGCGCTGAACGGCGGTTGCAGCGCATGCAAAATCGTCGGCCAGAGGCTGGATATCCGCGGCCGCCAGAGTTCGGCCGAACTGAAGGAAATGTTCCTGCACGGCAAGGTGTTCGAACATCTGTTCGTCAGGGAAGTGCTGATGGAGTCGCCTGCGGGCAACAAAGTCATGCCTGCGCAGAACCCCGGGGAGATATGCCGATGACCATGTCTTCCGGCAATCAGAAGAATGCGCACCGCCTGCTGCTTGCGCTGGTGGCCGTCGCGTTCGGTGCCGCTTTCTACAAAGCCGCGCATCATCCGGGTCCGTCCGCCTTCCAAATTCCTGCGGCAGAAACGCCGGTATCCGGGAGCGCCAGACCCGAGTTCCACACGGACTTTGTCTCCACACAACAGAATATTTCCACCCATGCGGCATCGCTGGTCGAACTGGGCGACGGGCGCATCCGTGCGTTCTGGTTCGCCGGCAGCCGCGAAGGCGCGCCGGACGTCGAGATACGCAGCGCGGTGTTCGATCCGGCGAAAAATTCATGGAGTCCCGAACACAGTATCGTCAATCGCGCAGACACGCAGCGCGCATTGCTGCGCTATGTGAAGAAAGTCGGCAACCCGGTGGCGCAGCGCGCGCCGGACGGCAGGCTGTGGCTGTTCTATGTGACCGTGTCGCTGGGCGGCTGGGCGGGCAGCTCGATCACCGCGATCACGTCGGCTGACGGCGGGTCAACATGGAGTCCGGCGCGGCGCTTGATCACCTCCCCTTTCATCAACATCAGCACGCTGGTCAAGGGCACGCCATTCCTGTATCGCGACGGCACGATGGGTGTGCCGGTCTACCACGAGTTCATCGGCAAGTTCGGCGAACTGTTGCGCATAGACGGCAACGGCAACATCATAGCCAAGCAACGGTTGAGCTCCGGGAAATCGACGCTGCAGCCGGTGGTGCTGGTAACCAGTCCGCAGCATGCGCTGGTGCTGATGCGCCGATCCGGCAACAGTCCGAAACGCGTGATCTCGACCGCGACCGACGACGGCGGACAGCACTGGAGCGCACCCCGGCCAACCGCACTGGACAATCCGGATGCCGCGATTTCGGGCGCGGTATTGCCGGACGGGAAAATGCTGGTGGTGCTGAACAACATCGAAGACGGCCGCGACGCGCTGTCGCTGGCGGTTTCTGCGGACGGCGGGAACACCTGGAAAACGGTTTATCAGCTTGAAGACCAGCGCGGCCGGCCCACCGATCCGGTCCGCTTCGGACAGATAGCCGAAAAGCTGGCCAAGGCCACCGATCCCGGCATCGCCGATGCAAGTGCCTATGCGAAATCCGCGCAGCGCAACAAATGCGCAGCACAGCATTGCGACTACGAGTTCTCCTACCCTTACATGATCCAGACGCGCAGCGGCGACTTCGATCTGGTCTATACCTGGAACCGGAGCTTCATCAAGCATGTCCGCTTCAACCGCGCATGGCTGGATGAACAAATGGAAAAGTCGAAAGATGCCGAACTTTACTGACCTGACCGGCTTGGCGGGTGTGGCTGGCGCGACAGCGGCTGCTTTGCAGCTGTTGCCGGGCGTCGCCAAACTTTCGGGGCGCCGCCGTGCGTTGCTGCAGGGCGCGGTGTTTGCGCTGATGCTGTTCCCGTTCGGCGGCATGCCATTTGCCGCGTATGTTCGCGGCATCACCGGCGACTTGAGCATCACCGCGCTGGCGCTCTTGTGCTGTACGATGCTGCGGCCGTGGTGCGGCTCCGCTGCGGCTCGGGGCAGGCACCGGCTGGCGCTATTGACGCTGATTGCACTGGCGGGGCTCGGACTGTATCCGACGGCTTTGGGCGCCGGTGCGTATGACCCCTACCACCTCGGCTACGGTAATATGCAGTTTGTTGCTGCGCTGCTGCTGCTTGCGCTGGCAGCGTGGTTGCGGGGATATTCAATGATTACACTGTGCATTGCGTCAGCCACGCTTGCCTGGACGGTCGGCTGGTATGAGTCCGATAATCTTTGGGATTATCTGCTGGACCCGTTCGTGGCCATTTACGCGCTGGTGGCACTAATGATCTATTTTGTGAAGGTGTTGGCGAAATGGCAGCGATGCCGCTCGTGCTAATCGTACCGCTGGTCGCCGTATTTGGATATGATTGCGATGTTTGCGGCCAATCCTGTCAAGCGTAAAAGTTGAATCGATTCATGTTTTCCATACCAAAAATATTTGAAGGGAAACCGGAACATCCCCTGTTCGATGTGAACGAGGCCGGGCGGTGGCTGGCCAGGCTGCCGAAGGACAATGCCTTTAAGGCGCTGGAAGAAATTACTGCCTGGCTGGATTCGCTTAAGGATGCGCCCGGTTTTCGCCCCGAGGTGCGCGCGGCAATCATCATGCTGCTGGACGAAGCGGCCCAGCCGCTATATGCGGAACTGTTGCATCTCTATCTTGGCGCGCCGCATTTGCATGATTTCATTGGAAAAAATCTGTGGCAAGGCCTGCATGGATTCATGAAGACGCTGGCCGTCGCTTATTCGGTGTGCATCCACAAACACCGGCGAACAGGTAAAAAATCCTCGGACCACAAGGAAGTCATGCCGGTCATTTGCGTCCGGCTGCTGCGCGCCGCTGCCGAGCAGATGAAACTGGAAATGATGCACTATGTGGACATTGAGCAGTCAGTATGGGAACGGCTGTACAGTTGCTACCGGTTTGCTGAAGCCAACCGGTTTACCGAGAGCATGGTTTTCGCCTATCCGAAGCAGGAAATATCCGCGTATGCGCCCAGAATAGAACTTGCCGAAAGCCTGGTATTCGCCTATCAAAAGCAGGTGATCCATATCAGCCCGAAGCGCGAATTGTTGCGGGCGTTGATGCTTTATGAATCCTCGCCCGGCACGCTGGCGCCGGACCAGATCGAATTGAGCTTTCGCATCGTCGGACGCGTGGTCAGTTTCTTCGATTTCAAGAATGCACCCGATCCGGAATGTGCATTCTGTTTTGACCTGGCCAAGCCCGGCGCGCCAAGGCGGGTGGACGAAAATATCCAGGCAACTACATCGATGCGCTTTTTCGGTGCGTACAAGGCAGTGCCAAAAATAGCGCATATCATTGCCCAGCATGAGCAAGGCCTGATCCAGCAAGAACAGCGCTTCGGCAGCGAGTTCACGCCCGCGGGCAAACTGACCGTGCTCAAGCACATGCAGCTGTACCTGGGGAAGGATCAGCCGCACCGGCATCAGGAGCGCAGAGATATCAATACCGCCATTGAGGTGGTGCATGGCTTCCGGACGATCAGCAGACTCGTTGCGCGCATCGATATTGAAAATGCGGTGAACATTTCAGAAGAGTTGACGGCTGGGTTGCAAGAGTGCTCCGACATCAGTGTTGCCGGCGATAATGATGAAGCCGATTACTCCGCGGAAAAATGGACCGTCTCTGATGTAAGTGTCGATGGAATGGGAGCCATCATTCCTGATAGCGGGGGAGCCTGGGTAAAGATCGGCGAGCTGTGCGGGCTCAAGGCCGAAAACAGCACGATATGGTGGGTCGGCGTGATCCGGAGGTTGCATACCGACCGCAGCGGCGCGGTACATGTGGGCATTGAAATGCTCGCCAAGAAACCCATGTCGGTGTGGCTGCGCGCACTCGGCAAGGACACCGAACACGTGTCCGGCTGGGAGACCGATCCCGGTTCATTCGAATATGATTATCTGCCGGCAATCATGCTACCCGATGATGTGGGCGACTCCTCTGCGAATGCGATGCTGTTGATGGAAACGGGCAGCTATGTGCCGGAAGCGCTCTATGAAGTGATGCTGGGGGAAAAAAGCCGCGATATTAAACTTGCTGATTTGCTGGCAGAGGGCGAGGACTACGAGCATGTCGGTTTCCAGTGGCTCGATGCCGCGCCCGCATAACGGGCATCTGTTATTCGCATTGATTTT
>CAVWTZ010000042.1:0-7830 GCA_963757485.1 uncultured beta proteobacterium | reverse complement strand
CCGTTCAGCACGAGCGAGCGACTGTACTGAGAGCCTTGCACTGCACTTTGCGCAAATGAGGCGCTGCCGTAAAAGAGCTTTTCATATGTGGCCTTCGTGTCGGGGAGCGCAGTGTGACACTTTGGGCAATGCAAACCACAGTTCGATACCCCAACAGGGACAGTCAGTCTTGATATTGGTGACCAATGGTTGGCAAGTAATGGTTTATCACTTCTGATTGTGGCATCCGCAATCGTTCCACAAGAACATAACGTTTTGATCAATCCATCGCACCCTGATACCGCTTCGATAACTGCGACAAAGGTTTCTAAATGGCTTTACGATTCAAGGTTGCTGTGAACTAATATTTGACAACAAACTTTCAACTAATCTTTAGACGTATTGAGGTATGTGGGTCTAGCCTTATTCCAGTTGTTGTATCCGCCTTCTTCACTCTGTCAAAGAGTTCAATTTTCTGGTGGAGAGAACCCTATTCACCGAGAAGTTTCGCGAAGATTCCGTAACGTCACCCGGCTGTAAAGGGCGTTCGGTAATCGCAAGCTCTGTCGTGAAAGTTTTGCCGTCCCGGAAGACTTTAAGGTGGACCCGTGTGCCTATTCGGATCATATTGAGTCCTCGCTGCAGGCTATCAACATCTTTCAGCTTGATGTCGTTGATCTCGACGACAATGTCGCCACCCATGATCAGCGACCGGAGTCCGATCTTCACTGGCAATCGACCCCCGGTAAGACCAGCGACTCCTGCTGGGCTGTTCGGCTCGACCGCCTCGACGAGGAATCCGTCGGTAAGAGGCAGAGCGAAAATCTTCCTCAGCTCCGCGTCAATCAGGCTTCCGTCAATGCCAAACCATGGTCGTATCAACCGGCCATTCTTGACGAGTTGGGCCACGGCAGAGTATGCAAGATTGGACGGGACTGCAAAGCCGATGTTTTGCGCGTTACCGAGGATCTCGCTTGCGATGCCGATCACATTGCCGCAGCGGTTGAGCATTGGTCCGCCGGAATTGCCGGGATTGATTGGGCTGTCCGTCTGGATCATCGGACGCGAGAGCAGTCGTGACCGTTCAGGCAGGACTTGATTGATAGCGCTGACGATTCCGCTGGTGATAAGTCGATTCAAACCCATCGGATAGCCGATGACGATGGCCTCGTCGCCAGGCCGTATGCTGTCTGAGTCACCAAAAATCAGTATCGGTAGCTTTTTATGCTCCGGCACAGGAATCTGGAGAATCGCGAGATCAAAAATTGGATCTGCTCCAAGCAGCTTGGCAGGCAGTTTCGTACCATCATCGAGTGTTACGTTCAGGACCTGAGCCCCGAACACGACGTGCGAGCTAGTCATTATCAACCCTTGGGCATCGATGATGAAACCCGACCCTGTTGCCAAATGAATACGGTCATCCATGCGGGAGGGATTAATGGTAAGTGCGGAAATCAGCACCACTGCTTGTGATTTGCTGACGTAAAGATCGGCGATCGACTGGTTACATTCTGTTGCAGCGAATGCCGATGCGGCCGGGATCAAAGCAAGAGCTGTCAGAATCGCCCTTAGCTGCAGCTTCTGGTTTTCTGGCGTCCACCATTGAGCTATTAAAAGGCCTAAAAGGTTCGCCAGTGAAATCAGCACAATTTCCACTTTGCCGCTTCTGTTTATCGAATTCATTAATATCGCTCTCGTAAGTTATGTCTTTAACTTGTATTTGTACGTTGCGGTGACGCACCTACTGCTGAGTACTGACTTTTCCCATCATCTACATTCCGGTTAATCCAAAAGGTAAACTAATATTTTTATGGAGTGCGCTACCCAACACTTACTCGTGACGTAGCGCCTCGATCGGATCCATCTGTGCCGCACGGCGTGCCGGAAAGTAGCCGAACACCACGCCAATACCTGCTGAGAACAGGAACGACAGCAGATTAATTGTGGGATTGAAAAGGAAGGGCACCTGCATTACCTTCGCCAGAACTACTGAGGCTCCTGCGGCAAGCACAATGCCGATCATTCCGCCCAATGCAGCCAACACTACCGCTTCGATCAAGAATTGCAGTAATACTTCGTGTTCCAGTGCACCGATGGCCAGGCGCAAACCGATCTCACGGGTGCGTTCGGTCACGCTGACCAGCATGATGTTCATGATGCCGATTCCACCCACAAGCAAACTAACTGCAGCCACTGCGCCGAGCAGGGTGGTCATCACCTTGGTTGTGCCCGACAGGGTATCGGCCAGTTGCTTGGTATCGAGCACATTGAAGTTGTCATCGTCGTTATCAGCCAACTTGCGGCGCTCGCGTAGCAGCTGTGTGAGGCTTGCCTTGACGCGTTCGCTGTTGCTGCCATCCTTCATCGATACCAGCAGCGTCGCCAACATTTGATTGCCGGTGACACGGCGTTGCATGGTGTGCAGCGGCAGCAGCACAATGTCATCCTGGTCATTGCCCATCGCCGCTTGGCCTTTTGAAGCCAGTATACCCACCACTTCACATGAAAACTCCTTCACACGCACCTGTTCATTCAATGCGCTGTGGCTGCCAAACAATTCGCGCTGTATCGTCGTGCCGATCACACAGACCGCTGCACCAGCGCGCAATTCATCGTCAGTGAACTGTCTCCCTGACGCTAGTTTCCAGTTGTTGGTCTTGAAATAGGCGTTGGTGATCCCGATAACGCTGGTGGTCCAGTTCAGGCCGTTCGCGATGACCGTTATTGACGCACGCGCCTCGGGTGCCACAGCCTGAATGCCGCCGATCTGCGTAGCAATTGCATCGGCGTCGGCTTCCTTGAACGATGGCGCACCGCTGCTGCCTACGCCCGGCGCGCCCATGCGTTGGCCGGGACGCACCTGTAGCAGATTTGTTCCTAGGCTGGAAATCTGGTTCTGCACCGCTTGTGTAGCGCCGTTACCCAGTGTCACCATCGTGATCACCGCGCTCACGCCGATAACGATGCCGAGTATCGTCAGAAACGAGCGCAACAGGTTGCGGCGGATCGAACGCAAGGCCAACAATAAAGTATTTAGCAGCATTACGGCAACTCCACATTTGGTGTGGTCGGATGCATCCCGATTGGTTCCGGGTTCAATGTATCGCTCTCGACCGATGCCATCCAAAAAATGCACGATGCGCTTCGCGTAAGCAGCCATATCGGGCTCGTGGGTCACCATCAGCACGGTGATGCCGTGATCGACGTTGAGCCGCCACAGCAGTTCCATGATCTCACGACCGCGCTGGGTATCGAGGTTCCCGGTAGGCTCGTCGGCCAGCAGTACTGTAGGCTCTGCGGCAATGGCGCGTGCAATCGCAACACGCTGCTGTTGCCCACCTGACAGCTCGGCCGGAGTGTGATGCTCCCATCCCGCCAGGCCAACCGAGGCCAGTGCCTTGCGTGCCGCAGCATGGCGGACTGCGGTCGTCTCGCCACGATACAGCAAAGGTAACTCAACGTTTTCCTGTGCCGAGGTACGCGCCAGCAGATTAAAACTCTGGAATACGAAGCCGAGATAGCGGCGGCGCAAGTCCTCGCTGATCACGCAACAGCTTTTCCACATGCACACCGCGAAACAGGTACTCGCCGGAAGTCGGCGTATCCAGGCAACCCAGCATGTTCATCACTGTCGATTTACCCGAGCCGCTGGGTCCCATTACCGCAACGAAATCGCCATCTGCGATGTCGAGGTTTACACCCTTGAGTGCCATTAATTGAGTCGGCCTTCGCCGTAGACTTTTGTCACTCCACGCAGGCGGATCAACGGCGCGTCGCTACCCACCGGTATGAAGACGCCCGGTTTATCATTCACCTGATCTATCACTGTACTCATTGTGGGAGTTGAAGCCTGATCGGTGATGACCGGCATGCCGACCTGCAATTCGCCGTCAATTACTTCGGCCACGCGCCCATCGCTACTGCCAGGGGTCACGGCGATGGGCACAGCGGTATCGTTGCGGAGCACCCAGACTTTGTACGCCGGCGCTGTGCCATTGCCGGTTGCCGGCTTGCGCGTGGTGCTGGAACTTGGCGGTTTCGGCATCAGGCTGGATACGATGCCACCTCCATCGCTGCCGGTACTAGTGCTACTCGAAGCACTGGCTGGAAGTGACGGTGTAAAGCGCAACGCGGTATTTGGCACCAACAGCACATCATGCCGCTCGATGGTGGTGATCGTTGTGGTGGCCGTCATGCCTGGGCGCAGGCTCAGGTCACTGTTATCGACATCAAGATAGGTAATGTAGGTCACCACGTTATCGGTGATGGTAGAGCCGAATGCGACGCGCGTGATCGTTGCCGGATACTGCGGCGCGGATAGGCGCTGACCGTAAAACTCGCCTTCTGGCCGACATGTACCGAGCGAACATCGGCCTCATCAACGTTTACCTGCAATTTGAGCTGGGTCAAATCTTCCGCGATGGTAAACAATGTCACCGCTTGCAGCGAGGCTGCCACCGCGTTGCCCGGATCAACAGAGCGCGTCAGGATCACGCCGTTGATCGGTGAACGAATCGATGCTTTCGACAAGTTTGTCTGATCGGTGGACAGCGCTGCTTCGGCATCGGCTACATTAGCGCGGGCACTGGCCTCGTGTTGGCCTGTGCAGTTCCAGTGTGGCATACCCGGTATCGAGTTCAGATTTGGAAGGTAACCTTGCCACCGGAAGACGTGCAACTTCTTCCAGCCGCGCAAGATTGGCCTGAGACTCTTTCACCGTCGCTACAGCTTGTGCCACCTTGGCATGATCTGAAGCGAGCGTGGCGCGTGAACGCAATACCTGGTCAGTCAACCTGGCGGTATCGAGTTCGACCAACACCTGCCCTTTTTTCACGTGATCGTTCACATCGACCAGAACGCGCAGCACAGTACCCGACAGCTCACTGCCAATGCTGACCAATAGTGTGGGTTGTAGTGTGCCATTGGCGGTGACGGTGAGCTTGAGATCGCCACGACTTACTGGTTCGGAAATATAACCGGGTACGGTACTGGCCTTCAGCCTAATATGCCATCCGTATGCGCCGAGTATGGTCAATATCAGCGTTGCGGCAGCGATCCAGACCATGGGGCGATGCCACCAAACTCTTGATGCCGGTTCGCCGAGCAATGCGACTACGTCGTTGTCCGACGTGGATTCAGTGGGGGAAGTAACGGTATTCATTATTGTCTGCCTGAAGAAGGTATGTTGGAAACGGGAGTGTCTGCCTGGGTGGCAGACGAGATTATTGACTCGTTGCCGGGCTGCCAACCTCCACCCAGTGCCTTATACAGGCGCACATGGTCGCTGCTCAGGTCGGTTGCGGTGCTGGCCACGCTGTCTTGAGCACTGAGTAACGTGCGTTGCGTGTCGAGCACGGTTTGAAAGTCAATCACTCCGCTTGCGTAGCGCTGCCGCGCCAGCAATGCCGCATTAGCTGCTGCGTCCGCCGCATTACGCAAGCTGACTAATCTTTCGCGGTCGCCACTCAGGGCGATCAATGTGTCTTCCACATCCTTCAGCGCAGTCAGTACCACCGCCTGGTAGTTCATTCGGGTCTGCTCATACGCAGCCTCTTGCGCGTGTACCTGCGCCTTGGCTGAACCATCATCGAAGATGGGCACCGATATACTGCCCAGCAATGCGCTCACCACCGCACCGCCTCCCGTCAATGAACCTACTGTCAGGGCTTGCAGGCCTAATGAACCGCTCAACTGAAAGCTCGGGTAGCGAGCCGCATCAGCCTGGTCAACACGCGCCAGAGCGGCGCTGACCTGATGTTCGGCGGCCCGTACATCGGGGCGCTGGCGCAGGGTTTCAGCCGGTATATTCAGTGCCAGATCGTCCGCTGCCTCGGGCACAGGGCCAATTTCGGTCAGTTGTTTCTGCAAAGCGTCGGGGGTCTGGCCGGTCAGTACTGCGAGGCTGTGCTGAGTCTGTATAACACTGGTGACCAGCGTTGGAATCTGTGCGCGTGTTTGCTCGCTTGCAGTGCGGGCTTGCTCAGCTTCGAGCGAGGAGGTCAGGCCGGCCTGCAAGCGCCAGTTAGTGATCTGCAACGTCTCCATCTGACTTGCAAGGTTGTCGCGGGCGATAGTCAGTCGCATTTGTGTGCCGCGCAGCTGGATATAGTCCACCGCAACCTCCGCAGCAATGGATACCTGTACGTTGGCCAGCGTGGCTGCGCTGGCCTGTGCGTCAGCCTCGGTGGCATTTAAGGCGCTGCGATTTGCGCCGAACACATCAGTTTCCCAACTGGCGTCAAATCCGGCACTGAATAAATTGCTAGTACCGGCAATTTGGTTAGTAGTACCGGAACTGCCTGACCGGCTGCGCTCGGCTGTGGCGGTCCCGGTTATGCTCGGCACCAGACTGGCCGCTTGGACATCGCGCAGAGCACGCGCTTGCAATAATGCTGCCTGTGCGTTCTTCACGCTGGTGTTGGCTTGCAAAGCCTGGGTAACCAATGTAGTAAGCAAGGGGTCATTGAAGCGCTGCCACCACTGTACGAGCGAGGTGGTGTTATTGGTTCCGCTAGTAGACGCAGCTGAGGACCATGCCGTGGGCACGGCAACATCTGGTAGCGTGGCATTCCGATGCGTCAGCGATGTGCAGCCCGCAAGCGCTACGGCAACCAGCGCAATAGCCGCTGGAATCAGTTGGTATTTAGCTGCGATGTGTTTGTTCATGATGCAATTAAATTGTCCTCGTAAATGTTCTGCATCACGCTTAAAACGAGTGTGCAAATACTCTTCTCGTTGCGAATAGACTGCTTGAATTTATGTGGTTCGGATGAGGGCTTGGGGTTTTCCGTTAGAGCTGCATGTTGGTTGGTACTCGTGGTTTGTTTCCATGTTTTCAAATTGCTTGTGCTGATCATCTGTCAATAGGTCATAAATGTGATGTTCACTTTGGATACGTATCAGAAACATCACCTCTAAGTCGTCTGCTAATGATTTGGTAAGCAATCTGGCTTCAGATTCATTGTACTGACTGGCAGTGAGCAAAGTATTAGTAACTTCTGTGTGTTTTGAATGTCCTTCTCTTTCTCACGTACACGCGGTGCCTGAGCATTAAGTATGGTGAAAATGGCATCGTGCTGGGCCTTAGTTAGATTGATCCCACGAAGAAACGAGGGAAACGAGATGCCAGATTTATTGTCCGACATCATGTAATTGCCATGATGTTCAGACGACGAGGTGCTGTCACTGCAACGCCAATGTTCCTTGTCTGACATTGGTTTGGCTTGAGCTATCAAAACCATGACAAACGCGATGCTGCCCAGAATCAAAACTGGCTTAAGAACTTTCACGCGAGCTTTCATTAATGCCCCCAAATAAAATCTACCAAAAAATCTTTTATAGCTAGACGTTGCGAATCTCAGCAGTTTCTGGTTGTCATAGATATTGCAGTGAGTGAACTTTAGGCAATCATTCTGCTAAGCACGGTTAACAGGATGTAAATTTTTGTAAAGGCGTGGACAACTTCATAACCTCTCGTTGTTTCCATAGAAAGCATTGACACAATAGGCTATCCGTCAGGTAATCGAAAGGGAATGATAGGTGCGGTTGTAAAACTGGGTAAAACATGCTCTTCGGCTCTGTCCCTTAAAGAATGGCTTCGATATGATGCATGAACAATAACCCGAGATTTTTACCGTATGCCCAAGATGAAGGTATTGCTGGTCGATGACGATGTCGAACTTACCGGTCTGCTCAAGGAGTATCTGGAGCAGGAGGAGTTCGATGTTACGGTTGCGCATGACGGCAAGGAAGGCATTGCTAAAGCGTTATCAGGGCAACATGATGTAGCTGTCCTTGATGTGATGATGCCGCACATGGGTGGTATAGCAGTACTTAAGCACATTCGTACAA
>CAVWTZ010000041.1:0-4019 GCA_963757485.1 uncultured beta proteobacterium | reverse complement strand
TGCAGCTCGAGCAACGCGCAACCGCGGCTGGTGCAGGACATCACACTGTTCGATCCGATGCGCTATTTTTTGCTGGTGCTGCGCGGCGTGTTTCTCGAGGGGCAGCCGTTCCATCTGCTGATCCCGCAGTTCTGGCCGATGGCGCTGATCGGGCTGGTCGCGTTCGAGCATCGCCGGATGGCTGTTCAGGCACCGCATGTATTGATGTCCGGAATTGAATGGGCGATCTGATACAGTATTGTGCAAGTATCATGTCTACGGGGCCAGTCTATGTAAGCGCGACCAGGCCAAATCGAGACAGTTATCAGATAACTTGTGATCTGACGGAACCTCCGGGCAATCTGTCGCCCAACCTCATCCGGATTTTGTTGCTCGTCAAATTGATACGTTTCAACCTGGCCTGTCGGGGTGCGGTTGACGGATCGAAGTATCGGAATTGTCAATTTTAAAGAGGCATTGAAACGTAATGGGGAAACCAGCTATGCATATCATCATCCATCATATCGCCATTGCACGGAACATCCGGCGCATGGCCCCCGTGCTGTTTTGCGCCCTGCTCACGGGCTGGGCGGTTCCCAACGCGCTGGCCGACGCAAACACGCCCAGCACGATGTCGTGCGCGCGACCCTGGATGACCGGGTTGCGCGTTATCGTGGTTGCCGCAACACGCTGGCACCCGTCGTGTCGACCTCGGTCAGCTACCTGGTCGGTGCCGACGAGACCCCGCCGGGATTCCCCGGCACGGCCCATGCCCAGGAGCACATGATGTTTCGCGGCAGCCCGGGACTGTCCGCCGACCAGCTGGCCAACATCGGCAGCCTGATGGGCGGCAGTTTCAATGCGCAAACGCGCCAGACGGTCACGCAGTACTACTATACGGTGCCCTCGGAAGATCTTGATGTCGCGCTGCACGTGGAGGCGCTGCGCATGCGCGGCGTGCTGGACAGCCAGAAAGACTGGGATCAGGAGCGCGGTGCGATCGAGCAGGAGGTGGCGCAGGATTTGTCCAGTCTGCGGAATATATCCTGTTCACGAAGCTGCGCGCCGCGATGTTTGCCGGGTCGAGCTACGCGCATGACGGCCTCGGGTACCAAGCCCTCGTTCGACCAGACCACGGCTGCGATGCTAAATCCTTTCACGACGAATGGTATGCGCCCAACAATGCAATCCTGGTGGTAGCCGGCGATCTCGATCCGGCCGCAACGCTTGCCAGTATCCGCAAACTGTTCGGCGGCATCCCGGCCAAGACCCTGCCGGCACGGGTGCCGCCGCACTCCTGCGGGTCAACTGCCAGTTCATCACGCTGAACAGCGACCTGCCCTTCGGCATGGAGGCGATCGCGATGCGCATGCCGGGCATGGACAGCCCGGACTATCCTGCGCTCGAAGTTCTTTCCGATGTGCTGAGCAGCGAACGTGGTGCGCTATATGATCTGGTCCCGCAGGGCAAGGCGCTCTCTGCCGGATTTTCCTTCGATCCGCTGCCCAAGGCCGGAATAGCGATGGCCGAAGTGACCTTTCCTTCCGGCGGAGATGCGGCGAAGCTGGAACGCGAGGTGCGTTCGATACTCGCCGGAATCGCCAAAAACGGCGTCCCGGCCGACCTGGTTGCGGCCGCCAAGTTGCAGGAACGCAGTGCCGCGGAATTCGAAAAAAACTCCATCCAGGGCCTGGCATCCCTATGGTCTGAAGCCGTTGCGGTGGACGGCCTGAATTCCCCGGAAGAGGATCTCGCGCGCATCGAAAAGGTGACTCCGGCGGACGTGAACCGGGTCGCGCGACTATACCTCGATCTCGACCATGCCATCGTCGCGGTGCTGACACCCCGGGGATCAGGCAAACCCGTTGCCGCTTCCGGCTTCGGCGGCCAGGAAAGCATCGCGCTCGGCGAGGCAAAGCCGACACCGTTGCCGAGCTGGGCCAGCGCCGCGCTGAACCGGCTGAGCGTGCCGCCTTCATCCGTGCATCCGACAGTCAGCCATTTGTCCAACGGCATCACCCTGATTGTGCAACCGGAGAACGTCAGCAATACGGTGACCGTCTCCGGCCATATCAAGAACCGGCCCGAACTCGAAGTCCCCCCTGGGCAGGAGGGCTTGCCCTCGATACTCGACCAACTCTTCTCCTACGGCAGCAAAGGACTAGACCGTGTCGCCTTTCAGCGCGCCCTCGATCAGATCGGTGCCTCCGAGCAGGCCGGGACGAACTTTCAGGTGAGCGTGCTGAAGGAGAATTTCGGGCGCGGCGTCGAATTGCTGGCCGACAATGAGCTGCACCCGGCACTGCCGGAATCGGCTTTCGGGATCGTCAGGCAGCAAGTGGCAGATAGCGTCGCCGGGCGCCTGCAAAGCCCGGATTACCTTTCCGGAAGGGCATTGCGGACGGGGCTGTTCCCGAAGGACGATCCGACCCTGCGCGATGCGCTTCCGTCCACCGTGATGAAGCTCACGCTCGATCAGGTGCGCGATTACTACCGCCTTGCCTTTCGTCCCGATCTTGCCGTCATCGTGGTCGTCGGCGACGTGACGCCGGACGAGGCCAAAAATGTGATCGCCAAGTATTTCGGCGCATGGCGCGCTACCGGTGCCAAACCCGACACGGTGCTCCCGCCTGTTCCGCCGAACCATGCGGCCACGACCGCCGTTCCCGACTCAAGCCGCATCCAGGACGAAGTGACGCTAGCCGAAACCGTCGGCGTGACCCGCTCTGATCCGGCTGTATACGCGCTCCGGCTGGGCAACAACGTGCTGGGCGGGGGGTTCTATTCGACCCGCCTCAGTCGCGACCTGCGCAAGAACGCCGGGCTGGTGTATTCGGTGGACTCGTCTTTCGACTTCGGCAAGAGCCGCGGCCTGTATTTCGTCCAGTATGCCTGCGACCCGAAAAACGTATCCAGGGTCCACGCCAGCATCGTTCGCGAACTGGAGGATATGCAAAAATCCCCGGTCAGCGCCGATGAACTGTTGCGCTCCAAGGCGATGCTGTTGCGCCAGATATCGCTTGCCGAAGGCAGTACCGGCAGCATCGCCCAGGGACTGATCGGACGCTGGGATCTCGACCTGCCGCTCGACGAACCGACCATTGCGGCGCGGCAATATATCGGGCTGAAGGCCGGCGATGTCCAGGCTGCCTTCGCCAAATGGGTACGGCCCGCGGATATGGTGCAGGTGAGCCAGGGACCGCAACCGCAATGATATTCCGGGTTCATGCCCAGGGGTCATGGATATGATGAAGCGCCGCGAAGTCCGCAATCCGGAGCTATCCATGTTGTGGCCGCTCGCTTGTATCGTTAAAACTGCGGGCAATACTCGCCTGGCTCAGCCTTGGCAGGAGCATGACTTCTGCAGAAGCCCATTCACCATTCACTTCGATATTTGAACGACTGCCCGGATGATCATCCACCATTATCATGTAGTCCAGTTGTAACGGCTTGCCACACTTCCACCCCCGGCAATATTTGCCAGTAATATATGCGTGATTTACTACGTTGATATGGCAATTTTATAGGTATACAGTGATTGTGAAGATTTAGGTGTTTAGCCCCATAAAGCCCTGCAGTGCTCAAGGGCGAGCATCGTGGAGCAGAATCGGGATATAGCGTTGCCAAGTCCGCGAACGCCGGGGATAGAGCAAAGGCGATCAATGTCGCGGTGTCGTAAAGAGCATGCAGTGCGTTCGTTGCGGAGACTTCCATGTCAGCCAAACAGGTTTTGTTCCACGATGCTGCGCGTGCCAGGATCATCGAAGGCGTGAACGTTCTGGCTGCATAGAGGTTGCTCCACTGAATCTTCCCGGGATCCATCGGGTAGTGCTCGAAGGAGAAGAATGCCAATTCGCCAAGCTTGCTGCGCGATTCAGGTAGTCGACAAAGCGCCGCGTCCACGATGTTTGTCCGTTGGCGTCGGGCCAGGTTTCGATGTCGCGATTCACGCCGGTAAAGATGGGACCGCCGAGCTCGAGTTTGGGATCGAAGTGGTGAAGCGCGGCAGCGAACTGTAGATAGAGCTCGGCGTAATCCTC
>CAVWTZ010000040.1:0-11242 GCA_963757485.1 uncultured beta proteobacterium | reverse complement strand
CATGCTTGCCAGGATGGCGCCGCACAGCGTTATCGGCATCGGCGGCCTACTCATTCGGCACCCCGCTGCCGCTTTTCGGTGCATCCGGAGTGGGTCCGGACCGGCCGAACCTTTTTGAGATTGCTACAAAGAACATCGGGATCATAAAGATCGCGAGAAACGTTGCAGTCAGCATGCCGCCAATCACACCCGTTCCGATTGCATGTTGCGCTGCCAGAACCCGCACCGTTGCTGATCGCCAGCGGCAAGACACCCAACATGAAGGCCATCGAGGTCATCAAAATGGGGCGCAGGCGCAACGGGAAGCCTCGACAGCGGCAGCAGGACCGTGGTCTTTCCCTCTGCCTGTAACTTGCGGGCGAATTCGACAATCAGGATTGCGTTTTTGGACGACAAGCCAACCGTGGTCAGCAAACCGACCTGGAAGTAGACATCGTTGGGAAGGCCGCGCGAAGTGGCGGCGATCAGGGCTCCAACCACACCTAAGGGCACCACCATGATCACAGCCGGAATCGACCAGCTCTCGTAGAGCGCGGCCAGGCTGAGAAACACGACCAGTACCGAGATTGCGTACAGGAATGGCGCCTGCGACCCTGCGAGCCGTTCCTGAAAGGATAGTCCGGTCCATTCGTAGCCGATGCCATGGGGCAATTTTGCGGCGAGCTTCTGCATCTCGTTCATCGCCTCGCCCGAGCTCTTGCCGGGTGCTGCCTGACCCTGAATTTCCATGGCCGAAACCCCGTTGTATCGTTCCAGCCGGGGTGACCCGAAAAGCCAACGGCTACGCGCGAAAGCGTCAAAAGGCACCATGTCGCCATGTGCGTTGCGCACATAGTAGAGCCCGAGGTCATCCGGATTCATGCGGAATGGCGCATCGGCCTGCAGATAGACCTTCTTGATGCCGATCATCGACATCAAGGAAGTTGTTCACGTACTGCGACGCCCAGGCGATCGAAAATGTTTGGTCGATCGTGGACAGCGCGACGCCAAGCGCACTTGCCTTCTCACGATCAATGTCGACTTGGAATTGGGGAGCATCGTCCAGCCCGTTGGGCCGCACCAGGGCGAGTTCCGGGTCGGCGCGCGCCAGCCGCACCAACTCGTTGCGGGCATGCATCAGCTGCTCATGGCCCAAGCCCGCCTGATCTTCCAGTTCGAAATCGAAGCCCGCTGCTGTCCCCAATTCCGGAATGGGCGTGGATTGATCGCGATGATGTTCGCATCCTTGTAATCGTTGAAATGCTGGCCCAGGCGCTTGATCAAAGCCTGGACCTTGAGTTCGGCGGAACGGCGCACGCTCCAGTCCTTCAGGCGCACGAACAATAATCCCGAATTCTGGCCGCGTCCTGCGAAGTTGAATCCCATGACCTCCAACACGCCGTCGACAGCTTTGGCTTCGTGTCCGAGCAGATAGTTCGCCACATCATCGAGGACCGCTTGCGTGCGGCCTTGTGTTGCGCCTGCCGGTGTTTGTACCTGGACGAAAAACAGACCCTCGTCTTCAACAGGCAAAAACGAGGTCGGCATGTGCAGGAACAGCAGCGCGACAACCATGATCACCATGGCGTAGATAATGAACCAGCGTGACGAATGCGCGATCACATCCTGCACGTCATTGCGGTAACGGTCCCGGCTGCGATAGAAGTTTCGATTGAACCAACCGAAAAATCCGCCGCGCTCGACGTGCCCCTCGGCCGTGGGTTTGAGTAGCAGCGTGCACAACGCCGGCGTGAGAATCAACGCAACGAGCACGGACAATGTCATTGCCGCCACGATGGTCAGAGAGAACTGGCGGTAAATCGCGCCGACCGCCCCCCCGGAAAAGGCCGAGGGAACGAAGACCGCCGACAGGACCAGGGCCACGCCGACTAAGGCACCGGTGATTTGGCCCATGGCCTTGCGTGTTGCCTCCAGCGGCGGCAAACCCTCTTCGTCCATGATCCTTACAACGTTCTCCACGACGACAATAGCGTCATCTACCAGAAGGCCGATCGCCAGCACCAGCCCGAACATGGTCAGGGTGTTGATCGAAAAACCTGCCAGGGCCATGATGCCGAAGGTGCCGAGCAGCACGACCGGTACAGCAATTGTCGGTATCAGTGTTGCGCGCAGATTCTGCAGAAACAGGTACATGACCAGGAATACCAGCGCCACTCCTTCGAACAGGGTCTTGACCACGTCTCCTCAATGGAGATCTGCACGAACGGGGTGATATCGTTGGGGTAATGCACTTCCATACCGTGCGGAAAACTTGCCGAGAGCTGCGCAACTTTTGCCCGCACGGCCTTGGCGGTTGCCAACGCATTGGCGCCCGATGCGAGCTGGATCGCCAAGCCCCCTGCCGGGGCGCCATTGAACTTGGTATCCGTGTTGTAGTTTTCGCCGCCGAGTTCGACCCTGGCGATGTCGCGGATGCGAATCTGGGAGCCGTTGCTATCCACCTTCAGCAGGATTTTGCCGAAGTCATCTGGAGTGCGAAGCAACGTCGCTTCGCTAATCGCCGCAGTCAGTTGCTGTCCGGGTACCGAGGGCAGCCCCCCTAAGCGGGCCGCCGCAATCTGGACGTTCTGCGCCAAAAGCGCGTTTGAGACATCCACCGGCGTCAGCCCGAAGTTGTTAAGCTTGCCCGGATCGAGCCAAATTCGGATCGCGTACTGCGTGCCGAACAGCATCGTGGCTCCGACGCCATTGACGCGACTGACCGGATCCTGGATTTGCGAAGCCATATAATTCGATCAGGATCGTAGCGCGACATGCTGCCGTCCGAGGAAATGAACGCCATGATCATCAGAAAGCTGCCGCTCGATTTGGTGACGGAAATCCCGGCTTGCTGAACGGCCAAAGGCAGAAGCGGCATGGCCAGCTGAAGCTTGTTCTCAACCTGCACCTGCGCGATATTGGGATCGGTGCCGGCGGCAAAGGTCAGGGTGGTCTGAGCGGTTCCTGCGTCGTCGCTGGTTGAAGACAGGTACAAGAGGTTGTCCAGGCCATTCATCTGTTGCTCGATGACCTGGATGACCGTGTTCTCGACAGTCTTGGCCGAGGCTCCGTTGTAGACTGCACGGATCTGGATCGAGGGCGGTGCAATGGTCGGATACTGGGCAACCGGCAATCGCATAATGGCCAAGCCGCCCGCCAACATCAGGACAATCGCCAGCACGATCGCAAAGATCGGCCGCTGAATGAAGAAATTGACCATGATTGATTTTGCCGGTTTTTAGTAAGCAGGAACGCTCTGTTGGACCCCGCTGGCTCCCTGATGCTCTTGCCCAGGTCCGGTAACAATTCCTGCGGAAACGCTGCGGCCCTCCGGTGCGATGGCCTTGACCGGTCTTACGGTCTGGCCCGGCTGAACATTCTGCATGCCTTCAACAATCACGCGATCCTTGGCTTGCAATCCCGATTGGACGACCCAGTCCGAACCCTCCGTGCGCCCGGTCACGAGCGTCTTCAACACAACCTTGTTGTCGTTGCCAACGACCAGTACCGTGGGCTGGCCCTTCTGGTCGTGCGTCACCGCGATCTGGGGTACGAGCAGACCGTCTTCGTTTACGCCTTCATCGATCTGGGCATGCACGAACATGCCCGGCAACAGCACATGATCGGGGTTCGGAAAGATCGCCCGCACGATGACGGTTCCAGTACCCTGATCCACCGTGATGTCGGTGAACTTGAGCCTCCCATGCAGCGGATAGTGCGAGCCATCCTCAAGGACGAGCGATACCTTGGATTGATTGGGACCATTTAGCTTGATTTGTCCGCTCGCGACCTCACGTCGCAATCGCAAGCCGTCGACGCTCGACTGGCTCAGATCAACATAGATTGGATTGATCTGTTGCACCGTGGCCAGAAGGGTTGCCGAGCCGGCCTGAACATAAGCGCCCTCGGTGACCTGGGCGATGCCGATACGTCCGGAAATCGGTGCAGTGACCTTGGTATATCCCAAGTTGATATTGGCGGTCTGCACTGCAGCTTGTTCAGACGCAATGTCTGCTTCAGACTGCGCCGCGGCGGCCACCGCATTATCATAGTCCTGCTTGCTCACCGCATTGTCGTTGACAAGAATCTTGTAGCGTTCCATCAGTGCCCTGGTTGACTCGAGATTTGCTTGCGCCTTCAACAGCGCCGCCTTCGCGCTAGACAGGTTTGCCTGATAGGGGGCGGGGTCGATCTGGAACAGAAGCTGGCCCGCCTTGACATCCGCGCCTTCCTGGAACGCACGCTTTAAGACGATGCCGTCGACGCGCGCGCGGATCTGCGAGTCCAAGTAAGCCGAGGTTCTTCCGGGTAGGTCAGTGATTATGCGCAAAGGCCGCGGCTCGATCGTCATAACGCCGACTTCAACGGGAGCTTTCTCCTTTGGCGCGACATTTTTCTCGCAAGCAGCAAGGGCAAGCACGGTCATCACGATCGCGCCACTGACGCGGGGCGAGTCCATGATGATTGCGGCCATTCGTTTAACATTGAAAATCGGCACGAATATCCCTCTCTTTCGCCCAGCAGAACCGAGGTGCTAAACCCGCAATGACATAGCCGGCGAGGTTCTTCATCACGGTTACTCCGGCAGATGCTATTCCTTGACCGGCGGCGCAGCGCGGTATTGGCCCTGGAATGCGAGCATCCAGCCAGGGTACTCCGACGAGAGGGCGCTAGCCTCATCGAGTGACTTTAATTCCGCTTCAGACAGAACCAATTTCGTGGCTGCAAGATTATCCTTCAATTGCTCGATACGTTGAGCACCGATGATAATGCTTGAGACTTGTCGTTTGCTTAAAATCCATGCCAATGCCACTTGAGCAACCGATACACCATGCGCTTTTGCAATCGGCTCCATCGCATCAAGGCAATTAAATGCCTTGTCCTTGTTCACTGGAGGAAAATCAAAAGTTGTACGGCGGGAACCGGGGGGAGGAGCCTGGTCGCGCTTGTATTTCCCGGACAGAAATCCACCCGCAAGCGGGCTCCAGATCATCAGCCCCAGCTTCTGGTCCTGAACCATGGGGAAGATTTCACGCTCAAGGTCTCGTCCGGCAATTGAATAGTATGCCTGCACACTTGCAAACTCATTCCAATGATGCAGCCGGGATATCCCCAGGGCTTTCATGATCTGCCAAGCAGCCATATTGCACAGGCCGATGTAGCGGATCTTTCCCGACTTCACGAGGTCATCGAGTGCGGAGAGTGATTCCTCGAACGGCGTCAGCGGATCAAATCCGTGAAGCTGGTAGAGATCAATATGGTCCAGCTGCAGGCGCTTGAGGCTTGCATCGACCTCGTTGAAGATATGAAAGCGCGATTGCCCTCTGCCATTCGGAGACTCATTCATGATGCCGGTCGATTTCGTGGCGACCACGATTTCATCTCTTGGCAGTCCGATATTTTTGATGGCTTGGCCGAGCAATGTTTCCGATTCACCCAGCGAATAAACATTGGCGGTATCAAAAAAATTGACGCCCTGGTCGAAAGACTCGCGTACAAAAGAGTCGGCTTCAGTTTGATGCAGGCCGCCCATAACTTCCCAGTGTCCTTTTCCGCCGAAGGTCATTGTTCCCAAGCATAGTTCGGAAACATACAGGCCGGTATTCCCTAGCAATCGATATCGCATGGCTGATAACTCCTCATCTTAAATATTTCCGTTGTCAAGCTATTCCATAATTGGGCCGTTGACTCAACTGCCCGGCCCGATCGCGCTCACTGCGAGCATCAGATTCCCCGCCGCCGGTCAGCAGTGGCACCGCCCGCTTCGGACCGTTATCCTACAAGCCTTTTGTTTCCATCAAAAAGAATGCCAGAATCGAACCGGACGCAAAGCCCAATGCAAGCACTTGTACAGCGATGTAGCTGAAGTAGATGCGCTTTAGCGCTTTGGCACGCTTTAGATTAATCGATGCATCTGCGCTTGCCTGAGCAATTGTCAGTATGCTCTCAAATAGAACACCAAAGAAGAGAGCGAGCAGAGTACATGCGAATTGGAATTTAAAAGTGGAAATTGTCAGATTCGCATAGGGTTGCTCGAATCGATAAGTGGCGTAGAGCATTACCAATCCCCCCAATATGATCACATCCCCCTTCATATAGAACAGGCAGGACGCACGGATCCGATTAGTCAGCGCTTCGAATGAGATTTCGTTCATTTCGCGTAACTCTTTCCTTGCTGGTAAGGAGGAACATTTTATAGGTATTTCATTGGCCAGGGCGAAACACTTGCTGTGGGTGTGACCGGTTGAGTTCGCACCGACAAAATGACGTCAGGTTCCAAACCTAAGCGGTCAATTGCATGGTAAATTCTACCAACATCTGGATGCCCGCTATCATGCGTCTTCGCTGAGAGCCTACCTTGTGCTAGAAGCTGGCCTTGGTGAGAGACATGAAAATGGACCTTTCGGCTTATGCAAGGGAACGGGACAATTAAAAGGAGGAAATATGGACGGCAAGCGACTCGGCGAATTGATCCGGTTGGAGGCCAGGCTCGGGGCCTTCGAGGACCTCAAGGCCGAAATCGAGCCGTGGCTTATGGAGGAACGCGACGTGTCCGGACGTGAGGCGCTCGCTAACGTCATCGATCATGTGGATGCGGAAATTGTGGAGTTGCATCGCCGCCGCGCAGAGATCGAGCGCGGCACCCAGGGCTAGGAAGCCCGCGTCAGCCGGGCCACAATATTGACTGAACTGCGCAGGCACCATGTGCACTGTTACACGCAACGCGAGCAGCCGCTGCTGTATGTCGCGGTCTGCTCATCAAGACTGCCCGCCTTCCGGTATCGAACTTTATGCTATGGGTCGCCACTGTGTGCCAGGCCGTGCATTTCATCAAAGGCAATGGTACTGATTCGCCGCAAATTCTCACCTCATTTGCGCCATCCACAATTCGGCGCGCAAAAGTGCTTGTGGGCGCATAGCTAACGAAAATCGCACTAGATTCTTCGTTCCGACAGCAAGTGAACGATCAACCACGCTGCGAATACAGTCGCCAAGGACGATATAAGAAGAACCGCCCAAAATCCGTAATTGCTGTCTTTAAATGGCACCCCGCCAACATTCATGCCAAACATTGCCGCCATCATGGTTACTGGTAATGCAACGACTGTCACGGAAGTAAGTATAAATAAGATTCGGTTGGTCCGTTCTCCGATTCGTGCTGCAATCTCGTCCTCCAACAATTTGATACGTTCCTGAAGACTCGCCATGTCTCTTAAAATGACAGAAAAGTTTTCTGTTGCCAAATGCAAATGGTCTATGTCCTCTTCCTTCATCCATCGCGGGGGGCGGTTAACCAGTCTGAGTAGGGAATCGGGTTCGGGTGAGAGCAGCCGCTGCAAACGAACAAGGTCACGACGAATCCCACCTAGTTCTGCACGTTTTGGAAGGTGGTTCTCCGTCAGCATGTCTTCTATGCTGTTTGCCTTATAAGCAGCATTTCGCAAAATATCGACTAGCACATCGGCTTGAGTAGTTAAAAGTTGCAATACTAAAGCGAATGGATTGTAAAAGGCATGGTTGGAGGAAATCATTGACACGAGATTCTCGACAGAACGCAAAGGTTTGTCCCAAGCGCTTAACAGCCATCGTTGTTGTATGCTTAACCACAAGGTCGCAATCTCTGGCTGCTTCTTGCGCGTCAGATCATAGGTAATGTCGTTAAGAACTGCAAATAGCCCATGATGAGCATGGGTTAATCGCGACGAACGTCTCTCATCCTGTGAGATCAGCTTGAATAGCGCTGGCAATTCCATGTACTCAAGCCAATTCTCATTGATACCATGAGGATTGCCGAAGTGCATCCAAATGAATTCTGATGCGGCCACGTTTCCACGCTTCAACCACTCGAGCGCTGTCTTCGGGTCAACTTTTTGACCAATGCCATCGCTTTTAAATAAATAGGCGTGGATTAGCTCGGATTGCATATCTGACTGGACTGATTGATTCATATCTTTAATCTGATCCGTATTCTCAATTGCAGGTTTTTAGTATGAGCCATCAGAATCCTTGCCCGCTTTTTTATGCTTCCTGGTAGCTGATTGGCGTCGTATCCTAACAGTTTTTTGCCGCATGACTTGCTGGGATTGCCGCAGGTCACCCTTCTCCCTCCCTCTTCCTAGCGCTCTGAGTGAAACAACCGGTTACCCGACTGAGCCGCAAACAAATGCGATGGCCAAGTCGTTGGTTAAGGGCGTGATATTGCGGGCGAAACTGTAGTTTACCTGTTTGGTGCGACGGCGCTCGGTTTCGTCGATCAACAGCTTTATCAAATGGGCAATTTTTTATCAACGCAGCATTAGCAAGGATTGTCTTTCACACAAAGCTGCCATCATGTTGCTATTGGGGTATCTTTTGGGGCATCTAAAAACCAATGAAGCTTAAAGCCAGTAATCGCAAGCGATTCAAGAAGAGATGTGATAGCCGCCGTCCCAATACCTGACAGTTGATAATAATTTAACTTGCACAAGAATATACAAGTAAAGTGAAAGCACATTCCAAGCTATCCAATAAATGAATAGGCCCGTAGCGATTCGAACTCTCAAACCCTTAGTAGTTAATTAAACCAACATCAAAAAAGATAATCAGCCGAAGCTTGCATCTGTGGCGACGGTCTTTGCCATTGATCTGGATTTTAAGACGAAAGGTCTTTGTGCCGTTAGGCTGAACCAAGAGATGCAAGCCCATTTCCATCCCGTCAAACATCGTTGTCGGTTTGGCAGATGGTTTTGCGTTCTTGATCTGAGTGTTGCCGAGCGGTGAAATGACCTTTGGCATTTTTTGGTAAAAAGGAATCCTCTGTTACCGTCAAGTCCTGGGCTGTCAAGAAATCACGTGAGACTGACTGACACTGAAATCAGTCTGAATATACCGTGTTTATTGACTTATAGCGATCTAACTGAAACTTACTGGAACTGCCTGAAATCAACCCCTGGTGCAAAGAAAAACCCGAACGACCTCGTAATAATCTGATTGCACTAATATATTATTTACAACGAGGGCGCCCGTTACCAACCCTGTTACCAACCAGATTCTGGCTCTAATATTTCACCGATAAATAATTATATCATGCAGACAGATAACGTACCTGCCAGGACCGGTAGCTATTCGTTGGGGAAATACCCTATCAATGACATTCATATCGAGCTGCCGCATCTGCCAATAGCCCGCTAATCTTCCTGCGCAGCGCAACTGGAGCTATCACCTCAATGTTGTCTCCATACGACATGAGCCACCAAATCAACTGCCATGAATCGGCAACGCTTGCGGTCAGTTTCGTAAGATCGCCATCAGCCTTCAGCTGTTGATCTGTTGATAATGGGGTTTCTTCAAGTATACGGGCCAGATAATCTGATACCCATGCACTCAATCGTATCGATTTCCCAGCACTAAATTGCAGACCACCCGCCTGAATATATTCATCCAAGTCGAAATTGGCGGGTCGCTTAGCGGTTTCGAAGGTTTGCCAAGCCTTATGAATGCGATGCATGGCGAACAGGCGAATATCGTCATATTCGAAAGCTGTTGCCACTAAGTAGATCACCGGACCACGATGAACAAGAGCCAGTGGATGCAAGGTTACTTGCTTATCTTCGCCGTTATTCATAGCTTGGTAAGCTACTTCAACCTGCATGTCGGACAACAATGCTTCTTGTATTGTCGCCAATACGGCGGGGTCGATAACGGGTGGAATCAAGGGCATCGTAGGTGTAACAACTCTGACCTTACTTGCCCATTTGGTGTTTCGGTTTTCCTTTCCCAAAGCGACCAGTTGCTTCTCAGCCTGCCGAAAGCGTCCTTCTAACCCCTCCAGCATGGATAGGGGAAGCAGGGATTTAATTGTGTCTTCAACCAACCGAAGAGACAACGCCTCCGATGTGGACATGCCAGGCAAATCGATGGTCGCTCCGTCCAAAGGCACGTTCGCAGGCTGGGCTTGTTCTTGGAAATAATGCCATGAGCACCCTCACCCTCCAACAAGCCGCCAACCTGCTCAAGATTCATCCGGTCACTTTGCAAGAGAAAGCACGTGCGGGTGAAATCCCCGGTGCCAAGATCGGCAAAGTGTCGTGTTCATTGAGTTTGACCTGATTGAGTATATCCGGTCACAATACAAGCGGCGGGTGTTGCAGGGTGAACATACGGAGGTAAATATATGTCACTCTTTCAACGCCAAGATTCACCGTACTGGTGGGTCAAAATCGCCCACGACGGACGACGATTACAGCAAAGCACTGGCACTTCCGATAAAGCGAAAGCTCAGGAATACCACGACAAGCTAAAGGCGTCTTTGTGGGATCAAGCGCGGCTGGGGATTAAACCACGCCACACTTGGAATGAAGCGGTTGTTCGTTATTTGGCAGAGACTACACACAAGGCCTCTCAAACCAGTGACAAGACGCATTTGCGCTGGCTAGATAAGTTTTTGAATGGTCGCATGCTGGATGAAATCAATCGCGAAATGCTGGATAGCATCTTGGCGGCGCGCATCGCTGAGAAGGTAAAGAACAGTTCAGTTAATCGCGTCAATGAAGTTGTTGGGCTGTATTACGCAAGGCATGGAACGAGTGGGAATGGATAAGATCGTGTCCCTCGCATTCGAATGTTGCCTGAACGAAATCGAGGGGTGCGCTGGATCACTCAAGAATAGGCTACAGGCTCATTGCAGCTTTGCCGATATATCGGGTGCCGGCCTGGCAAGTTTTCTCTGGAAACAGGCTTGCGGCGTGCAAATGTCACGGGCTTGCTGTGGTCTCAGATTGATCTCGCTCGTCGCACCGCATGGAACACCCGGATCAAGCCAAGGCAAGAAAGGCGATTGCTGTACCGTTGAGTGCTGCTGCTGTGATTGATGTTGCCTTTTTCACTTCGGCAAACATTCAACGCATGTATTCACCTACCACGGCAACCCCATCGCGCAATTGAATACCAAAGCGTGGCGGAAAGCACTGGCGAGGGTCGGCATCGAGAATTTCCGATGGCATGATCTGCGTCATACGTGGGCAAGCTGGCATGTGCAAGCAGGAACACCGCTTCATGTGTTGCAAGAGCTTGGAGGATGGGAGTGCGTCGAGATGGTGAGAAAGTATGCTCACCTATCCAGCGAACACCTGACCGAATACGTGGATCGTCTGTCCAGGTTAAAAGTAGTAGAGAACGAGCCGGGGGAATTGGCTACGATTGGGCTACGTCAAAAAGATAAAGGGCTAAGCATTTCTGCCTAACCCTTTGATTATTGGTGCGCCCGAAGAGATAAAACTAATGG
>CAVWTZ010000039.1:0-15862 GCA_963757485.1 uncultured beta proteobacterium | reverse complement strand
AGATGTATCTCCGCCGGAATACTTCTGGGGCTATAACCGCATGACGACCATAGAAGGTCTGTTCGGTGCCGGTGATGCGGTAGGCGGTACACCTCACGCGTTCTCATCGGGATCTTTCACTGAAGGTCGTCTGGCTGCCAAGGCTGCCTGTAAATATATTGATGATGGCAAAGCAGAGGGCATCCGTGTTTCTGACGCGCAGATCAATCGTCGTAAGGAACAGATCTACAAGCCCCTGGAAACTTACCGTGTTTACAGTAATGAAGTGGTTGCCGGTTCCGTTAATCCTAACTTCATCAATCCGAGGCAGGGTCTTGATCGTTTGCAGAAGTTGATGGATGAGTACTGTGGTGGTTTTGGTGTTAACTACATGACCAACGACAAACTCCTGAACATCGGTCTCAAGAAAATGTACATCCTGGGGCAGGATCTGGAAAAAGTCGCCGCTTCAGATATACACGAGTTGTTACGTGCATGGGAGTTGAAACATCGTTTCCTTACTTCTGAAAGTGTGTTCCAACATACGCTGTTCCGCAAGGAAACACGTTGGCCGGGTTACTACTACCGCGGTGATGTAATGAAGCTGGATGATAAGAACTGGCACGTACTGACAGTTTCCCGTCGTGATCCCAAGACCGGTGAGTACACGATGGAAAAGGCACCGCTCTACCACCTGGTAGGTGATGTAGAGAAGGCGCCGCCAGAAGCTCACTAAGCCAAGTTAGGCTTGGTTTTTACAAGCCGGACAATATGTTTGCGGAAAAGGACCGACATGTTTGGTGTTGGTCCTTTTTTATCTATCCAGAGAGTGGTTTCCTCTCGCTATAGATAAAATCATGAAACACTGCGTATGTGAGATATTTTATGAACATTCTTGAAAAAACAGATGAAGAGATTTTAGAGTTGGCCAACCCGATGTGGTCTGATCTTATTAAGTACTCTAATGAAGGAAACTACGGTGCTTTCACGCGTAATTTTTCGAGCTCTTTTATTGCGGGTGCCAATGAGGTCGAGATGGGTAGGCAGTTTGCGAGAAGCGACCTTGCGAAAAACTTGTCAGATGATTATTCGTATCTTGGCATGATACGCCGTGGAGAATATGTCACTGTTTTATATAAAGTGATTAACAAAAAAAATAAAAGTGAATGGCTGGGCAGACTGGTGCTGGGTTATGAAAGGGACAAGGTGAAAATTTTTGGGGCCACACTGTTTTAAAAATATTCTATCAGACATGTCAGATACCATTGAAGACGAAAAATTCGTTGAACTAAATTATAAAGTCATCGATAACAAAACCGGTGACATACTTGTTACTGTTGATTATCCGCTGGGCTATGTTCATGGCGTGAATGATGTAATGTCTGAAGAAGTGACAAAGGAACTGTATGGTAAAAAAGTTGGCGATATCATCGAAGTGCCAGTAGACACTACAAAGTTATACGGTGAGAGAGATGAATCACTGGTATTTACCGACCGTATAGAAAATGTCCCGGAAGAATACCGGGAAATTGGTATGACCATCACCATGGAAAATGAAAAGGGTGAGCCCAGAAACTTTATCGTTACCCGATTCGATGACAAGACATTAACTGTCGACGGCAACAACCCTCTTTGCGGCAGAGAAGTCACTTTCATGCTGGAAGTGTTGTCCATACGTGAAGCTACCGAGGAAGAAATCGAGCTTGGTGGACGCGGTCGGCGCCGACCCTGATATAAATGAAATTCTTGACCGGGCATAAATGAAATTCTCAATCAACTTACATAATTTACCCTGAGCAACAGGGCCCTGGAGCGTGCAATAGCGAATTCTATAGGCGGGCTGAGTGAAGAGGGGTCGCAGCGGCTATTCCGGATACCAAAGTTACCGTAGCGGATAATTTTCGTTACACACGGGGAAATTATGAGCAGCACCGTTTCAGTTCTAAAGTTTTTGAGAGTTTACGCGAGGCAGCTTGAGGTATCGCTGGCAGACCCCCGTCCAAACATAAGCCGCGATCAGGAGCCATTGGCCTGGGCTGAGACGCAGAATAATCTCGGAAACATTCTGGCGGCACTGGGACAGCAGCGGAGAGATGCTGAATTGTTTGAACGGGCCATTCAGTGCTTTGGCAATGCATTAGAGGAGTTCAGACAGGACAACTCGCCATCGGAATGGGCAGCTACCCAATATAACCTGGGCACGGCTAACCAGGCGCTTGGTCGGCTACTTGAGGCTACGAAGCCGTTAAAGATCGCCGTAGATGCTTATACCAATGCTTTGCTGGTTTGGACGCGAGATGAGTCTCCGGAAGACTGGATGTTTACGATGCATCAGCTTGGAGATACTTTCCATGCGTACGGAAAACTGCTTAAAGGTAACCGTCAATTTCAAAAGTCCGTGGTTGCCTATAAAAATGCGCTTGCCGTACTTGATGCGGATAATTATGCATTGGAGTTAACCGCTACACATAACAACCGTGCTGCTGCATTACATCATCTCGGTGAGACAGAAGAAAACCCTGAACGCATGGAAGAAGCGATAAGGTCTTATGAAAAGGCGTTAACGGTCAGTATGGAGCAGCAACTTCCCATTCATCTGGCGGTAGTATGCAGGGTAAACAAGACGACAGCACAGAATGTACTGGCAGAATTGACAAGCGATACCGGGCTTGCAGAAGAAGTGGCCGACGAATTTGAAGTAATTATCGAATGTTTTTCGCATGCCCTTCAGCCACTCTGTTTAAGGCATTGCGAGGAGCAAATGAATAAGGCAAGATCGCTGGCGCTTGCCACTAGCACAAGCCGCTGATAAGGGGGTCGAAGTTTGTCGGCTGTAGAAAAAACTGAAAAAAAGCGGGATCCGAACGATCCATGCCTGTTCTGCAAAGATCCGCGTGGCGTATCACTGGAACATGAACTTGCTTACAGTGCGCGTGATACCTACGCGGTAAGCCCGGGCCATACCTTGGTTATCCCACGTCGCCATGTAGCCAGCTTTTTCGACCTGACGCCCGAAGAGGTCAATGCCTGCATGGAACTGATCACCCAGGAGCGCATGCGACTGGACGAGGAATTCAAGCCCGATGGTTACAATATCGGCGTTAACGTAGGGACCTGCGGCCGGGCAGAGTATCTTCCATGTCCATATTCACATCATTCCGCGCTACCTGGGTGATGTCGAGAATCCACAGGGGGGCGTGCGCCATGTGATTCCAAAGAAGGGACATTACACGCGCTAGATAGTATAATTTAGCCAGTTAAGTGGGAGGGGCTGGCAACCCTGTTGAAATACCTCCCGTTTTCAACCAGCAAGGAGACATGATTATGAGTGATGACAAGAAGCCTTTTACCCGTCCCAAGGTTCCAGATGGCCACGCATTCCACGTGACAACTCGTCAGAAAGAGATTACGCCGGGACAATTTTTTGTTGGCTATGAAACTATCTGGGAACCGCACCAGAAAGAAGTTCCATACACCACTCCCAAGAAGCCCTAACAAGAATATTTAAGGCAATCAGCTGCGCGGCACCCTGACAGATGGTCGCAGGGATAGATGATCGAAGGCCGCGCGGATAACGCTAAACAACTCAAGCCTGGATTTGGTTTTTGATAAGCACGCTTTTATAGCGTGCTTTTCTTTTTGATATAAAGTGCTCCAAAGCTTAAATACGCTCAGAAAGCTGGTAATCCACATTAATAAAAGCGCCAATATCGGCCAGAAAACGAATCGTTCTGGCGCCGAAATCCGACATCGGGCACCGATGCATTTTTATCAATAGATAAAACCAGGACCACGCCGATTCTGGGCGATAAGTTGTGGCTTTTAATTACTTGCAGGATTTTTTCCTTGGCCGGTTCTATTTTTTTAATGATGATGTCCGTCATTTTATAAACGTCAATATTGTCCGTCATCGTTTCCGTTGATAACTCCCATGAACTGATCACGGGTTTATCGAGGGCACTGTGCGCGCCGGATGCATCAACGGAGGTAGGTTCGATGCCAAGCAGACGCGTGATGTCATCAGGATTGAAATGATAACCACTGAGTGTGAAGTGGGCGCGTGCTTTATTCGATGCCAAGTTATTATCCTGATCAGTTGATTGTAAATAGCACGAGAGATTATAGCGTATAGCGAAAAGGGGTCAAATGCGCCGTCCCTAGCTTTGGCAACGATAACATGTTTGATTTAAACAGTTTGGCAGTGGAGGCTTTGCGGATGATTGGCCTGGGCGAAGGAAGAATCAGCGTTCCGGGATTAAACCAACACATTGCAGCGCGAATGCCGCGAGCAAATAACTGGCATTGACTTGTTGCATCCCCGTAAGAGCGGAACCGGGAAAACAAAAATTAAAGAACCATTGTTTAAATTCTCAGGGGAGACAGTTATCCGGTCCGACCAACCGCTTTGGGGTGGGAGCGGGCCTTAATTGATTGTTCGCCCTAGGTCAGATTTGCCCGATGAAGGGACGGGCCAGACCGCTCCTCGGCCCTTGGGCTCACGGCTTAAAGCGGCCGCTACGGCATCGAAGACACACGGCGTCGTTGCTCCAGATAACACGCGCCGGCATCGGGCGGTTCTGCATCACCGTTGGGCCGGAAGCGCGACTACCTGCCCCATCTTTGCGGAGCGGCCCATTACGCAGCGGTAGCTGATTTGGCGCGCTTGCCCTACAAGGTTGCGGACATTTACCGCAGACTGACGCATTAGCTCCATGACATGCAGAAGTGGAAGCGATTCTGGGGGACAATAACGCTGACAATGCATAAGACAACGGCAGTTTCGGTGGCGGCCCCGATTCACGTTTTTTTATCGATTTAACAACCCGATATTCCGGGCGCTATCGACACGAGGTTTAAATGACAGACACTTACATGGCGGGAGACCTGCCGTTCCCCAACAGCCCGGTGGTATCGGAAATGTGCGACAGCAACAAGACGATACAGTTTTAGCGCCGAAGGGCACATCGCCTGCTGGAACGCGTGTTGCAGCAATATCGACATCTCTCTGGCCCCCCTACGACATCCTGCGCCTGAAACAACTGCTGGGGCTCAGCTCCAGCAAATTCCTGTCAAATATACCGTGCCCTACTAAATGGACCAGAACGGCATCGCCGGCGTGAAGCAGCGTCCGGTGGAGAACGGCACGGCCTGCCGCTATTACCCGGCGGCATTGCTGTCGATGCGCAGGCAGGATGAATACCCTGCCGTAGTCAAAATTTCCATAGGGAAGAACAGTGGCCTGATCGGAAGGACCGTAGCGGATTGGTGCTTGGCGAAGGGGCTGCGCTGCTGGTGCTCGAGCACGCCGAACGTGCCGTCAAGCGCGGAGCGAAAATTTATGCGGAACTGGCTGGTTGCGATGGTTCATCTGATTCCAGCCACATCACAAAACCCGATGCGGCCGGGCAAACGCATACTATCCGGAATGCCCTGCGAGATGCGCAAATGATGCCGAGGGACATCCACTACATCAATGCCCACGGGACAGCAACCCGGGCAGGCAATATCGAGGAAACCAACGCCATCAAACAGGTTTTCGGCGCTTATGCTGCCAAAGTTCCGCTCAGTTCCACCAAATCCATGCGCGGGCATCTGATGGGCGCGGCAGGCACGGTGGAATTCATCGCAGCGTTGATGACGTTGCAACACAACGCCATACATCGACCATCAACCTGGATGTACCCGGCCCTGAATACGATCTGGACTATGTGGCCATGCACGGCAGGACAGGAGTCCATCTCAACGCGGTCATGTGAAATTCCTTCGCCTTCGGCGGCGGCAATGTGGTCCTGGTTGCCAAGCGATTCAAGTCCTAAGCGTCTGCAGCCGCTATTCTCCGGCATGGCCGGGTAACCGTACCCGATTTCTCTATTAATGGACTATGTGTTAATTTACAATTAGATACCATCCTATCCGGTTTTGCTTTATCCACCCTTGAAGGAGATTAAAAGTGAGTATGTCCGATGCGTCAGAAATAGACCAGCAACACAAAGTTCTTGTAAACATGCTGAACGAATTGAACGATGCAGTTAGAAACAAGACATCTCGAGAAGATATTTACCGGATCATTGATGAAGTCATTGCATTTACACGATTACACTTCGCGACCGAAGAGCGGCTGATGGCCCACTCCGGATATACCGACGTCGAATTTCACAAAGAAAAGCACAAACAACTGATGGCAGATGCGCTGCATCTGAAAGGGAAATTGGCCGACCTCGGAGACGAAATGTTCACCGACTGGTTCAAACACTGGCCGTTCACCAGAGTGCTCGCGCATATCCAGTATGCTGACAAGCAGTTTGAAGAGCAGCTTCTCCAGAATGGCATGAAAAATTAGCTGTGTGCCGCTCCACCCGAAATTGCTATCTTGTCTTCTGTTGCCGGACAAGATAGCTATGACGCAAGCACCTGACATACCAAAACAGAAAACGCCTTTCAAGAATTTCCTGAATGCGTCGGCTTGGATTGTTCTGGGCCTTAATTGCTTAACGTCGAATGCGGAAACCTTTTCAATCGTCGAGCCAAAGCCGATCAGTGAGCTTTGGCTGAATCCCGGGGCTTACTCTTACCACTTCCAGAGAGAGAAGGGCTTGAACAACAATAACTACGGGCTGGGAGCGGAATACCGCTATTCGACAGTTGGGTCGGTCATGATCGGCGGGTTTCATAACAGCTACAGATATACCTCACACTACGTAGTCTGGCACTGGCAGCCGCTTGCATTTGGGCCGTTTCGTTTCGGCGCCGTTGCCGGCGGTATCGACGGGTATCCAAAGATGCTGGATGGCGGCTGGTTTTTTGCCGTCATACCGACGGTTGGCATTGCTTACAAAAACTTCGGAGCAAGCCTGTTTGTGGTACCAAGTTATCAGAACAGATTGTACGGGGCGATTTCCCTGCAGTTTGATCTCAGGGTGTTTTGATCGGTAGATTTCAAATCTGAAATATTGACTCTGACAACAAGCAGCGCCCGGTGAGTTGCAGAAATGCGCCAATTCCAACCGGCCAGTGATTTTCTCCGAACCAGATCGCTCAGGATGATCTGAAACTATAAATATGGTTTGGTAAAGTCGATCGCTCAGAGATTTGAATAGACTTTGTGATTAAGTGGCAATTTATTGTGTTTTTTGTAAAGATATAACTTCAAACAGAAACCGTTTATGCAAGTTCTTGTTTTTCAATCAATCTGTTACAAGCAATGCCGCTAAAACCGCCCCGATACCTTTTTTTAGACAAAGCGACGGAACTATTTCAGCTCTTGCTTATCTTATTCAACGTTAGCGCAAGCTTTCTCACGTTTCTCCTCCCTGAACGTGAAGTCTTAACTTAATCCCCTTTGTTAAGACCTTTGCCCCTGATCCCATAAGGATCAGGGGCATTTTTTTACATCATGTTCTTTTCGCGCCGTGTTTGCCACGTTCATTGCCCAGAATCGCGGGAATCGATCAAGGGAACGGGTGGATATTTGGATATAATAAACGCCAAACGATAGTTCATCGCGCATGTATCAGCACAGTAAATCCGACGATCAGAAAATTCCACCGGTTGCAACATTACATAGCACCCGTCAGGAAATAAACGGCCCGTTTGCGAATCTGCTTAGGCTGCAGCGTTCCACACCCGATACCGAAACTGATCCCTGGCAAAGGCAAGATGTGAATTATCCAAAGCTTTCTGATCCATCTGCACGCTGCTCATGAACATGAATCAGTTGCTATCCAGCTTTTTCGATTAACAGAATTTATACGGTCAAGATAACAGTATGTCGGAGACAAAATATCATTTCCCCAGACGTTCCGTCCAGATTGCCACGCTCCTGATAATTTCACTGATTCCAGCCCTTGGGATATTCCGGATCGACCTGCCTTCGGCCAGCTTCCAGGTGCTTGGCCATCAAATATGGTGGTCAAACTTTGCCTTCATCATCGGGCTTGCGTTAGCACTTGCAACGATCCCTATCATTACCTACATGACCATAGGCGCGGTCTGGTGCGGATGGGCCTGCCCGCAGAACCTGCTCTCGGAATGGGCCAACACCCTGACCTATAAATTTTTAGGGAAACGTGCCGACGTGCGTGTGGACGGCAAGGGAATGGTTGTTGCTGCCGCAAAGAACAAGGCTGTCAACTGGCTGATACTCGGGGCAATCTTTCTGGCCGCCGCGATGGTTCTGGCACTCGTCCCGCTGGTATTGTTCTATCCGCGTGGCGACATCTGGGCTTTCGTGACCTTCAGCGCCAGCCGGGACATGACCGAGTCGATCAAATACCCGTATTATTTTCTGGTGCTGTTGATATTCATCGATATCGCGTTTGTCCGCTATTTTTTTTGCGACTATGCCTGCTTCTACCGCATCGGGCACATGCTGTTCAAGACCAAGGATGCGCTGCATGTGACCTACGATTCATCGCGTTCGTCGGATTGCGCCAAGTGCAATTACTGTGCGACATCCTGCATTACCGCGATCGATCCAACCGATATAAAAATTGCCGACCCATGTATCGGTTGCGGCGAGTGCATCGATGCATGCGATCGTCTTCATCAAAAATCAGGAACGGCTGGATTGCTGCATTTCGAGCTCGGAAAGAAAGGCAGCGAGACAACCTGGGGACAAAAACTCAGGGAATTCCTCTCCCGTCTGAACTGGCTGGTTGGCGGAATATTTATTTTCGGATGCATCATGCTGGTCTGGGGAATCGTAACGCAAGCACCTGTGCAAGCTCCAATTTCACCGGAACAAATGCACAAAATCCAGATGATCGCGCGCGTCTGCGATAGCCGGTGCGCCACATACATATCCTCCTGCAAGGGGGACAACCTGGAAGGATGTTATCGTGCATCAGCGTGCAAATGCGACTGCAACTTGCAGCTGGATCCGGGCAATACTGCCAGTAACACATGGCGGCAATGTGTAAGGAAATATACTGCATTTGCCGACGCGCTCAGATCAAACAAACTGTACAAACGGCCTTGAGCAAGCCGACATGAATGTCGACATCTGAAGAATGAATTGAGCAAAATTGTCGATACACTTAAAATCAATACGGCAAATCATTAAGTGACGTTGAATGAGGTTCGTTCATGTTTTGCATTTTCAATGGTGAAGAGGAGCAGCAATGAGTGACGTCATCGACCAATACCGGATCGACATTGAGCCTTACTACCGGCCCGTATCGGACGAAGTGGTTGTTTACGAGGCGGCTTATGCCACACGCATGCCCATGATGCTGAAGGGTCCGACTGGATGCGGAAAGACGCGGTTCATCGAATATATGGCATGGAAACTCCAGAGACCATTGATTACCGTCGCGTGCAACGAAGACATGACCGCTTCCGATCTGGTAGGCCGCTTCCTGCTTGATGCCAACGGTACCCGCTGGCAGGATGGGCCGCTCGCCATCGCGGCCCGCTTCGGTGGTATCTGCTATCTCGATGAGGTCGTGGAAGCGCGCCAGGATACGACCGTGGTTATTCATCCTCTGACGGACAACCGCAGAGTGCTTCCGTTGGAAAAAACGAGCGAACTCGTGCATGCTCATCCTGATTTCCAGCTCGTGGTTTCCTATAACCCGGGTTACCAGAGCGTGATGAAGGATTTGAAGCAATCAACCAAGCAGCGTTTCGGTGCGCTCGACTTCAATTACCCGGAACACCGGATTGAAGTGGAAATCGTCTCCCATGAAACAGGTATTTCCAGGGAAATCGCCGAGAAGCTCGTTTCGATTGCGAAAACGGCGCGAAACCTCAAAGGGCACGGCTTGGACGAAGGAGTTTCCACCAGGATGCTCATCTATGCAGGCAATCTTATTGCCAAGAATGTTGAAGCAAAAAAGGCTTGCAGCGTCGCTCTTGTGTCACCGATCACCGACGACCTGGATATGCGCGATGCACTTGAGGCGGCAGTAACGACTTTTTTCGGTTAGCACGCCAGGATTTTGATGAACGACAGAATCTGAAATGAATGATGGAGGAAATGTGATTTTCATGTCCGCCTCATCCGGCCTGCATTCCAGCCGTGCCACGTTTCCGCTATGAAGTCTGCCCTCGGTCGCCTTGCGTGCAAATTGCAAAATTATTTCGGCCGGACAGCGAGGGAATCGCCGGTCGTCCTGCAGGAAACATGCGAGAGAACCCGGTTGGCCGACGTACAGCGGCGCCTCAGAATATATCTGCATGCCTTGTGGGGCCGCGATTTCACCATCAAGCCGATTGCCGTCAATCGCGAAAACAAAGAAACACGCCAGCCTTTCGTCGAAAAATCCGCCATCCATGTGCCCTCTTATTTTGACGATTTTGTAGTGGATGGTGCGACGCTCTTTACCGGCCTGGAAATCTATCGTGCCGCAACCACCCACGCCGCAGCGCATATCATTTACTCGAGGCAACAATTCCGCGACAAATTGGCCAGCGATTGGCAGCGCGCGGTCATCGCGACGATTGAGGATGCCCGTGTGGAAACGTTGTCGATACGCAATTTTCCGGGCCTCAAGCGGCTCTGGACCGCCCAGCATATCGTTACGCCATTACACCATCAGACCGCCGGGGATTATCTCAACCGCCTGTCACGGGCGTTGCTGGATGACAGCTACGAGGATGACGATCCCTGGATTGCCAGAGGGCGGTCAATGTTCCTCGCTGCAGACGATCTGGAGAAACACGATTTTTCCTGGGACATCGGTTTTGCGCTCGAGCAGACATTCACGAACAGGAAAATAAAGTCGGATAACCTCCCGGGAAGAGCAGGTGCTCTCTACCGTGACGACAACCGCAATATCTGGGAATCGGCATATTCGGATTCCGTGGAGCCGATGGTTGTACCCTGGCTAAAATTGATGTCATCGGACCAAACCGTGTCCGGCACGGAAGAGGACAAAAAGCGCCCGCACTCCCGGATGCGAATAAAAGATGCAGCCGCTTCTGACACATATGTTTATCCGGAATGGGATTACCGCACCGAGGCCAGCACGCCTTCCTGGGTCACCTTGCGGGAACGGAGTCCCAACAGCGGCGATCTGAAAATCATCGAAGACATTACCGCGCAGAACAGGCATCTCATCACGCGCATGAAGAATCTTCTCCTCGCCATTCAATATAAAGGCGTGCGCCGCGTCAGAAAACAGGAGGAAGGCGACGAAATAGATATCAATGCGGCGGTACGCGCCATGATGGATATCAGACTGGGCATGCTGCCGGATAGCAGAATCATGATGAGTTCATTGCGGAAAACTCGCGACATTTCAGTGCTTGTACTGCTGGACCTTTCTGGTTCGGCGAATCAAAAAATCCATGGGCAAGACTATACCGTGCTGCAGCTTACCCAGAAAGTTTGTGTTCTTTTTGCAGATGCGATCGAATCAGTCGGGGATCCGCTAGCCATCCATGGTTTCAATTCCAGGGGTCGGCATGATGTCGATTATTTCCGTTTCAAGGATTTCGACCAACCCTATGACGGCATCCCGAAAGCCAAAATCGCCGGCATGGTGGGTGAACGGTCAACCCGTTTGGGCGCAGCGATTCGCCACGCCATTCACCACCTCAATGAACACAAATCCAGCAAGAAGCTGTTAATGACCATTACCGACGGCGCACCAGCGGACATTGATATGCCGGACCGGCATTACCTGCGCTATGACCTCAAGCATGCAATCTATGAAGCTCAACAAAGTGGTATACATACCTACGGAATTGTTCTCGACCCCAAGGCAGACGAGTATGTCTCCAGAACATTCGGTGCAAGAAACTATATGGTCGTCGATCACGTTAAATCCCTGCCGGAGAAAATGCTTATGATTTATGCCGCACTGACTCTGTGAAATAACGGATTAAATTGTTGCTTGAGGATGCGAAAAAAAGCCGACTACATTTATGGAACCTTATATTTCAGCACCATCTTCTTAAGAAATTTGCTGGCGAATTATTGCGAGCGAATAAAAAAACGGCAGGTTGAACCTGCCGTTTTGCTGACACCACTTCTGCATTACCTGGGTTTTGCGCAGTTTTCCTGCATCTGCTCGCTCATATTCAGCAGGAACTGCAGCGAGTTCACCGTTTTCTCATCCGTCATGATATGCCACAGGCTGCCGATACCTCCCTTGGCCGGTTGGGCCTTGCTGCTTTTCGCCGCGTTCTCCAGACAACTCAGCATGCCGGTTACCATTTCGAGGCGCTCCAGCAGTTGCGGCAGGCTGGTCGCGATGCGCTCCAGCGCGCCGGTGGATTCGAGGCGCTCCATCACCTCGACCAAGCGCCAGAAGCCGCTGCGGTTGACGCGATCAAGCAGCGACATTCCCTCGCCCAGCGTTTCCGCCATGCGTCCGATCATTTCATCGGTGAGTGCATCCTGGGCCGCATGATAGACACGGGCCAGCTGTGACAGACGTTCGAGATCGCCGTTGTTGACCATTTCGGCGATCGCCGGGATCGCCTTGCCCAGCCCGGCCCGGCCCGCCTTGTCCACCAGGTCCAGCGCTTCGGCGGCGGAACCGGCAAGACGCCCGACCATTTCATCGGTCAATGAATCCCGGCCCGCCGCAATCACGCGCTCGAGCTCGAAACTCATGACGGCCTTTTCATCCTTGGTTTCTGTATTCATCTCACACCTCCACGTTACAGGAGTCCGCGTGCGGATATCCAGTAGAGCTTGTTATAGGCCATCTTGAACCAGTGGACCGCCTTGGTCGGCGCCTTGGGGTCGGGCGGGTTCTGGTAGTTGAACATCGCATAGCTCGCCCTGTCCTTGCCGGCCTCGATGAAGCAGAACACCTTGCCGTCGTATTCCCTGACCGGCATGCCGATCTTGACCATCGCGGCCAGGTTCTCGCCCAGCGCATCGGCTTCGAAGTGCGCAGTCGAACCTGCCTTGCTGATGGGGATATTGGTGGTGTCGCCGAGCACGAAGACGTTGTCGCGCCCTTCCATGTTCAGCTTGGTCTTGTTGGTCGGGATCCAACCGTTCTGGCCCAAACCATTCTTCTCGAGCACTTCCATGCCCTTGTGGGCGGGGATGGTGATCAGCAGGTCGTACTTGATTTCGTTTCCTTCCTCGCTCTTCAGCACCTTTTTCTTGGCGTCCACCTCCTTGATGTTGAAGAAGGTCTCGTACTTGATGCCCAGCTTGTCCATTTCCGGAGCGGCCCATTTGGCGACGTTCTCCAGGCTGTGCACGCGCCCGATCGGATAGGTGTACTGAATTTGCACCTTGTCTGCCATGCCGCGGTCCTTGAAGTAGTCGTGCAGCATGAAGGTGATTTCCAAAGGTGCCATCGGGCATTTGTGCGGCACGCCGACGGTGATCACCACCTTGCCGCCCTCGAACGACTGCAGGCGCTTGAACATCTTCAGCGCGGTATCCTCGGTGTAGAAGGTCTCCGCGCCTTCGACCATGCCGGGAATGCCTTCCGGGAACATGCGCGAACCGGTGGCAATCGCCATGTAGTCGTAATCGAAAGTCTTGCCGCTCTTGGTCTTGACCTGGTTGTTGTCGAGCTTGAATTCCTCGACCGGATCGACATGAAACTCGATACCCGGCTCGAGCAGGCTGGCCTGGTCGCGGTACAGTTCATCTGGAGTGATCTTGCCCACTGCCAGATAAAGCAGGCCGGGCTGATACATGTGTTTGTCTGAGGCCGACAGCATCGTGATGCGAACCTTGCCGGTCTTGAGTTCATTGGTTAATCGCCTGGCCAGGTTGTTCGCCAGTATCGTGCCGCCCATGCCACCGCCAACTATCAGTATTTTTTTCATCTTACCCCCCGTATCAGTTATCGTTAATAACCTACTTCTTCTTGCGCAACGTGATGTGCCACACTCCTCCTTCTTCGGTCGTCGATATGTATTCGTGACCGACTTTGTTGATCCACTCCGGAATGTCGTTCGCCGAACCTTTGTCGGTTGATAACACCTCCAGTTCATCGCCGACCTGTGACGATTTCAACGCCACGATCAGTTCCATCAGCGGCCCGGGACAAAAACTCCCGCGCCCATCAACGATTTTTTTCTCTGACATCGCGCTTTTCTCCGTCTATCAAAAAGTCCAAACCTGGCCATCCTGCGCGTCGTGAAGGAACTTGGTCAGGCCGGTCGCCTTCTGCAGATAGCTCTCCAGACTTTCCTGCTCAACGCCGAGAATGTCCATCGCCATGGAACAAGGATAAACCCTGGCATCTCCGAGTTCAACCGCCTGCTCGAACAGGGTCTTGAATTCGGGCACCTTCTTGGTTGCCATCAACTTGCCCATATCGCCTTCATGCGGCGCTTGCGAGGTGTTGCCTTTGACAAAATACGGCAACGCATTCATCGACAGGAAAACCATCACTTCCTGCCCACTCACCGCCCCGACCGAGGCCACCATCGCTGCCATCTGCAAACGTTCAAGGGAACCCGATACGACCACAACACAAATCTTGCTCGCTGGCATCGCAATACTCCGAAAAAAGAGAACAAAATGGAAAATCTCCCGACATTCCAGAAGATAATGTATACCCTTCGGATAAATATATCAACGTAACAAATTGTACATATATTATTACTCTTAATAAGTATTACAAGAGCGACAATTTTGCCCGCCAGTTACGCGCTCGTATACCTTATGATGAAGAAAATCTCCGTAACCGGCAGATTGACACGCTCAACGCTGATGGCAACGACCTGGCAGGTGAATATCAGCGCATGGACAATGGCACCAAATTATCAGGCAGCAGTCGGGAACGTAGCGATAATCAGTGTATGCAAACCATTCCAGCAGATCTGGACGCCGATGCACAACAGGATAAATGCCGAGAGGCGCACCACTACACCCGTTCCAATCGGCCCCATTCTCTTGGTGATGCGATCGGCGTAGCGGTAACAAAGATAGACACTCACAGCGACCATCAGGATGCCCAATGCTTGCCCAAGCGTGGTTTCAACCAATGGGCGAAGGCCCTTTGTCGGGTTGGCGCCAAGCGTGAGGGCAACAGAAATTGCGCCAGGACCCGCGGTAAGCGGCATCGTCAGAGGATAGAACGCACGTTGGCCTAGATCATCCGCATTGACCGTTGCTGGCTGCTCCTTGGCTAGAGCAGGCGGCGAATTGGGACTGTTCAGCAACGACCAGGCGATGCCACAGATGACCACGCCGCCGGCGATCTGGACTGCGGGAATGGATATTCCGAAGAAATCCAGCACATAAGCGCCAACCAGAACTGAAGCGATCAGGAGAAGGAAGCTGTTTATCGCAACCGACTTGGCCATCCGGACTCGCTCTGCCGGCGTCAGACCGACTGTCATGGCGATAAAGATTGGCGCACCGCCCAGCGGATCAACAATAGGCAGCAATGCCCCAATAGCCAATAAGACAGTTGAGACAAAATGGCTAAAATCAAAAATCACAGGGATTGCTTGCATAACGCATCGCTTAGATCATTCATGAATTTTCTGCCCCGGAACCAAAGATTGGCATCGCGCCAACAATAGGGACCAAAAGCGCTTGTATCCACCAGGCAGGGGCATAACGCTAGCTAAAATAACAGCGTGGATCGAAGAATAACTAACAATTTTGTTTCGCATCGTGCCTTGTATCAAATCGAATATCAAGTTGTCCGGCATTGGCTGCCGATTCAACCGGTCATGCAACCCACAAGAATCTGTTCCAACAGTTCTGTGATGAAATCTGGAAAAGGCTTGATCAATCTCATTCTGTCGACGTTGTCTTCTATCTCGAACGACATACCGCTCCGAACTCATGATCGAAATATCGAACAAGGCGCTAGCCCAGAAAAAGGCACACGCTGCTACGCGTGGTGAATCGGTAAAATGTCAAAAAACACGCAAAAGAATAAGGGGTTAAACTATTTCTAGCTTAACCCTTTGATTTGTTGGTGCGCCCGGAGCGATAAATCTA
>CAVWTZ010000038.1:0-13972 GCA_963757485.1 uncultured beta proteobacterium | reverse complement strand
CAGTCGCGACTGCCGTAGAGATCGGGAGAGCCTTCTTGGATCCAGGTCTGATAATTCTGAGGCAGGCGCTCGATGAACTCCGGCACCTGCGAGCCTTGCCGCGCGCACCGCATCCTCAAAGCTGAGGCCGGGCCTGCCGGCGAGGAGATCCCCCTTAACCGTGCCGCGGAACAGGAAATTTTCCTGCAGCACAACCCCAAAGCTCTGGCGCAAATGCCGTAGATTGATCTCACGCAGTTCCGTGCCATCGATCTTCACTGCGCCCGAGTATTCCCGGTTGATACCCATGAGCAGGCGGGTGAGTGTGGATTTACCGGAGCCGGAGCGGCCGACCACTCCCAGCATCATGCCAGGCGCGATGGAGAAACTAACATTATCGAGTGCAGGGGCCTTGGTGCCCTCGTACTGGAAGGTCACATTCTCGAAGCGTATCGCGCCTTCGAATTTGGGCCGCAGCCCCCGCGCCAAAGCGCGTTTCTCGGTTGGCCTGTTGAGGACCCAACCAACTTGCGAAAGCGCCTGCCGCGCCTCTTGCACGTCCTGCAACAGCCGAGCCAGATTCACGAGGGGGCCTGCAAACGCGGGCCGCCCAGCATCATGAAGCCGATCAAACCGCCGAGCGACATGGGGTTATCGGAGGTCATCGCAATATATGCGCCAAGGGCCAGCACGCCGGACTGGGTGTATTTCTAATGGGCATCACCAGCACCATGGGCCAATTGCTGAGCTTGCCCATCTGCAAGTTGAGATCGCCGACTATCGGCGTTCATCATGCTGTGCATTGGAGTGGGGATCAGCTGGAACGGCGTCAAGTCGTTGCTGGCAGAAATCGGCATCCACGGCTGAGAGTCCCGAATCACAGTCTGCTGATGCACCTGAGCAAGCGGCTTGGCCCTGACCGGGAAGCGCAGTAGCCAACAATGGACTGTGTGCTGTTGAGCGGATGTGCCGGAGCGCGTCGAAAGGTACGAAGCTGACATGCCAGCCAAAACTTGGACATTCACAAGGTCTGGCCAAGGGATGCCAATTTCTGCGGGCCCGGATGTTTTTGTTTGCCATTTTGTTCTCCGAATCGGGGTATCGGAAAACAATGCCGGGATGGTTTGGCATCGCTGTTCAGGCGCCGTCCAGACGGGCATCGCGCTTTTCCTCCCCGTACCTTGAGATGCAATCGATCGGCGCTTGTGGCTAGATCTGCTTGACCCTGATGTTCAGCGTCTGGATGCGATAGGCGATTTGTCTGGGCGTCATGTCGAGCAGGCGCGCGGCCTTTGCCTGCACCCAGCCGGCCTGTTCCAGTGCGGCAATGACACGATCGCGTTCGTCCAGATTGGGGTCGTCGAGGTCAAGGTTCTGGACGGTCCCGCGGCTCGCTGAAATTTTTTCATCGATTCCGGTAAGCAGGATCGCGTCGCGGTCGATCTCGTTGCCCTCGGTCATCACGGCGGCACGCTCCAGGCAGTTCTCCAGTTCGCGCACGTTGCCCGGCCAGTCGTGATGCATCAGCACGCGCAGCGCGTCATCGGTCAGGTTGAGTGACCGGCCCTGTTGCGTGCCGACTTTTTCAACCAGGAAGCGCGCGATGTCGGGAATGTCTTCCATGCGTTCGCGCAATGGCGGCAGGTACAGAGGCATGACGTTGAGGCGGTAATACAGATCCTCGCGGAATTTCCCGGCTTCCACTTCGGCTTCGAGGTCCCGGTGTGTGGCGGCGACGACGCGCACGTCGACTTTTACCGTGCGGGTTCCGCCGACGCGCTCCAGCTCGCCTTCCTGCAGCACGCGCAGCAGCTTGGCCTGGAACGACGGAGAGATGTCGCCGATTTCGTCGAGGAACAGTGTGCCGCCTTCGGCCTGTTCGAAGCGGCCTTTGCGTTGCGCGACTGCGCCGGTGAAAGCGCCCTTTTCGTGGCCGAAAAGTTCTGATTCGAGCAGCGTCTCCGGCAGGGCTGCGCAGTTGAGTTTGACGAACGGGCCGCGCGCGCGCGGCGAGTTGTAATGGATGGCATTGGCGATCAGCTCCTTGCCGGTGCCGGTTTCGCCGCGTATCAGCACGGTGGTGTTCCACTTCGCGACCAGCCGCACCTGTTCGAATATCCTTCGCATCACCTGGGTGTGGCCGACGATGTTGTCGAAGCCGTATTGTCCGCGCACGGTTCGGCGCAGCACGTCGCGTTCTTCGGTGAGGACATTTTTTTCCTGCGCCACATCATGCGACAGGCGCACGCTCTGGCCGATCAGGTTGGCGACCATTTCCAGGAAGCGCTCGTATTCGTGAAGCAATATTTCCGCGCCGGGCGCAGGCTGCGCGGCCAGCACGCCGACCACCTTCTTGCCGATCCGGATCGGCACGCCGACGAACGCGCCCATCGGGTTGTAGATGCCGAGTCTGCTGAGGAAGCGCGGTTCGTCCGCGATACGTTCCACCATGATGCTGTTGCCGGTTTTCAATATCGTGCCGACGATGCCTTCGCCCGGGAGATAACTGACTTCTTCGGTGACCTTGTCCGATACGCCGTATACCAGGGAGACCTGCAGCTCGCCGCTCTCGACGTCCATCAGGCTGACCATGCCGCGTTCCAGCCCGACGCCTTCATGCAGCGCATGCAGCACGCCATCCAGCGTTTCCTGCAGGTTGAGCGAACGCGACAGCACCTTGCTTACCTGGTACAGCGATTCCAGTTCGGTGCGCAGCAAATCCAGTTCGAGTTCCGTCCAGCCTTCCCGCTGTGCGTTGGATCTTTCGGGTTCATTGGCCATGGCCGCCCCCGTTTGCCCGCGGCAATTGCACGCGGACGCGGCAGCCATCCCGGAACTCCGGGTCGATGTCTATGGTGCCGCCATGGCGCGTTACCACGTCCTGCGCCATGGCCAGTCCCAGGCCGAGATGCTGCTGCGACGCACCCTTGGTGGTGAAGAACGGCTGGAATACCTTGAAGCGCAATTCGTCCGGGATGCCGGGACCGCTGTCTTCGACGAACACTTCCATGCAGTCGGGGCGTGTAACGCAGGCGATGCGCAATTCGCGGCGCGAACCGCGTTTGTCATTGATTGCTTCCACTGCGTTGGTGATGAGCTGCTTGAACAGATTCGACAGTTGAGCGGGGTCACCGAGCACGGGTTCGACGCCTGTTGCAGGCTGCCATTCCACCACGATACCCGCGCTGAGCAGGCTGGCAGTGGAGAGCTTGAGCACATCCGACAATATCTCGTTGAGATTGACGGGTTGCATTGTTTCGGCAGCCTGGTCCGGGATGCCGGCGCGCAATGTTTCCAATGCCTCGCGGCTTTTCGTGATCGCTTCTTCCAGCGCGGTTTCGGCCGGCAATTCGCTGCCCGGCTCGCGCCGCCGTTCCAGCATGTTGGCGACGGCGGCCAGCATGTTGAGCGGGCCTTCCAGTTGATATACCGCGCCGGCCAGCGTCTCGCGCAGCCCCTGGATACGTTCCTGTTCAGACAATAGCGCGCGCAGGCTGTTGATGCGTATCGCTTCCTGCTGCCGTTTGAGTTCGCTGATGTCCTGTATGGTGAGCAGCAGGTAATGGCGGCGCAGCGGCTCGTAAAATGCATCGGCGCCGACATCGTATTCCTCGAACCATGAGACCGAACAGGAGAACCAGCGCGCGATCTTCCCGGGCGATTCGATGCACACTTCGCGAGCGGCGATGTCGCGGTGCCTGGTATACGCCTTTTCGAAAGCCTGGCCCATCTGTGTGCGGATCCCGGCGAGCAGTCTGGTGGCCGGCTCATTCCCAGATCGGCGATCAGCTTCTTGTATTCCTGGTTGTCGAGCAGCACGCGTTCCTGTTCGTCCAGCAGCACGATGGCGACCTGCGCCGCGTCCACCACCGACTCGATCAGCGTTTTCTGGTTCTGTACCTGCCGTTCCAGACGGTGCACTTCGGTCACGTCACGATGCATGCCGAGATAGTGCGAGGTGTTTCCTTCCGCATCGACCACCGGGGAAATCGTCAGTTCGGCCAGATAGCGGTTGCCGTCCTTGCGCTTGTTCACCAGCAGCCCATTCCAGGGACGCTGCCGCTTGATCTGCGCCCACATGGTTTCGTACACCAGCTTGGGTGTCACCCGGTAGGACAGCAGGGATTCATTGCGCCCCAGAATCTCGTGGAGCTGCATAACCTGACGTGCGCTGAAATGCCGGGTTCGCATACAGGATGTGGGCATGCGCATCGGTGATGGAAATCGCCAGCGCGGCCTGCTCGACAGCCTGGCGGAAAACATGCTGAGGCACGGAATCAGCTGCTTCGATACCGGAAGCGGGCGGTGCGTCTGGATCTGGCTTATTGGTCATGATCGGTCCGGAATTGGGTCGGTATATGGATTTGAGCAATATCTGTGCCGATCAATTTATCATAATGGCACTAGATAGCCATCAGGCCGGTTGTCGCATTTGCTACATTCGAGCAGCCAAAGCATCGACCATTACAATTTATTGTGCTCCCGGTTGGCGCATTAATACAGCAATTGCTTGATTTTCTGCATATCCGGAATATCTGCGTTTTCTGGCATGACGTTTGCGAATTGAGGGCCAGGAGATGATCAATTATGGGTGAATACCTGCTGTTGCTGCTTTCAACCGCACTGGTTAACAACGTGGTGCTGGTGAAGTTCTTGGGATTGTGCCCGTTCATGGGTATCTCCAAGAAAATGGACACGGCACTGAGCATGGGGCTGGCGACGACCTTCGTGATCACGTTCACCACGGCCGGGGCCTGGCTGCTGGAACACTGGCTGCTGATTCCGCTGGGCATCCAGTATCTGCGCATCCTGACCTACATATTGGTGATTGCCGCCGTGGTTCAATTCACCGAGATGGTGATCCGCAAAGTCAGCCCTGCGCTGTATCAGGTGCTGGGTATCTATCTGCCGCTGATTACCACCAACTGTGCCGTACTCGGTCTGCCGCTGCTGAACGTGCAGGAGAAAAGCGGGTTTGCGACCAGTCTGATCGGCGGCTTCGGGTCATCGGTGGGCTTTACGCTGGTGATGGTGATTTTCGCGGGTCTGCGCGAACGCATCGCCCTTGCCAGCGTATCGGAGACTTTTGCCGGTGCGCCCATTGCTTTTATCACGGCTGGCATGCTGGCTCTGTCCTTCATGGGTTTTGCCGGGTTGGTTCATCATTAGCCTACAGGAAAGGCGATCAAATGATTACTGCATTGACAAGCTTGACGATTCTGGGGGCAATTCTTGGCCTGATTCTGGGTGCGGCTGCACGCGTGTTCAAGGTGGAGGGAAATGCGCTGGTTGCGGAATTGATGGACATACTGCCCGGCTCGCAGTGCGGGCAGTGCGGCTTTCCCGGCTGTGCCGGTGCGGCCCAAGCCCTGGCCGAGAGGCTGGCGCCGGTGACGCTATGCCCGCCCGGTGGCCGTGCCGTGGCTTCGGCACTGGCCGCCAAGCTGGGAGCGGATCTGAATCTGGCCGCCGTGAAGGATTCGCTCCCGATGTTGGCCGAGGTCAAAGAGGAATTGTGTATCGGATGCACTCGTTGTTTCAAGGTATGCCCCACCGATGCCATCATGGGTGCTGCCCAGCAGATACACGCCGTGTTCCGCGAGGCTTGTACCGCGTGCGGGAAGTGCGTTGAAGTCTGTCCGACCGAGTCTGTCAGACTTGAACCCGTTCCGGTGACGCTGCAGGCCTGGTATTGGCATAAGCCGCTCATTCGGCCGGTGCAGACCCTTGCCGCGTGAGGCGAAGATGAAGCTTTTTCGATTGCGCGGCGGGGTTCATCCGGAGAGCCGCAAGGAGTTGGCGGCAGATCGCGCGATCCGTGTCCTGCCTCCGCCCGAGAGATTGTTCGTGCCGTTGCAGCAGCATGTCGGTGCGCCTGCCCAGCCACTGGTCCATGCGGGTGACCGGGTACTGAAGGGGCAGCTCATCGGCGCAAGCCAGGGAAACATTTCCGCGCCTATTCATGCGCCCACGTCCGGAAAGATTGCCGCTGTCGGGGATTATCCCGCAGCGCATCCGTCGGGTCTCACTGCGCCCACTGTCACAATCGAGTCTGACGGCGAAGACAGATGGCTGGAGTCGGAGATGGCCTCCGATCCTTTCTCGCTTGCTCCCGAAGAGATTGCAGCGCGCGTCGCTTCCGCAGGCATCGTCGGTCTAGGCGGCGCGACGTTTCCGTCTGCGGTGAAACTCAAGCTTTCGCGCAACAGCAATGTGCGCACGCTGATCATCAACGGCGGAGAGTGCGAGCCGTACATTACCTGCGATGACCGGCTCATGCGCGAGCGCGCCGCTGAAATCATCGAAGGTGTTCGTCTGATTCGCCATGCGGTGGGCGCAGTCGAAGTCATGGTGGGTATTGAGGAAAACAAACCGGAGGCACTTTCTGCCATGCGGGCCGCCGCGGCGGGTACCGAAGTTAAAGTGCAGGCGGTTCCGGCAATGTACCCGATGGGCTGGGACAAACAGATGATCAAGGCGCTGACCGGATGTGAAGTGCCCGCCGATGGCCGTTCAGCCGACATCGGCGTGCTGGTGCATAACGTGGCGACGGCATACGCCGTGCGGGAAGCCATCCGTTTCGGCCGGCCATTGGTGTCGCGCACGGTGACGGTCAGCGGCGGCGCCGTGGCCGAACCGGGCAATCTGGAAGTGCCGGTAGGGACACTGGTAGAAACCCTGTTCCAGTTCTGCGGCGGTTTCAGCAACAAGCCGGCCCGTCTGGTGCTGGGCGGGCCGATGATGGGCATCGAGTTATATACCGCTGCAGTGCCGATAGTAAAAGGGACAAGCGGGGTATTGGCGCTGACCCCCCATGAAATCGGCAGCCTCCAGCCTGCCCCGTGCATCCGTTGTTCCAGCTGCGTGCGCGCTTGCCCGGTTGGTTTGCTGCCGCTGGAGATGGCCGCACACATCCGTGCAGGCAACTCAAATGGGGCCGTGTCACGCGGCCTGAAGGACTGCATCGCTTGCGGTTGTTGCTCGTTCGTATGTCCGTCGCATATTCCGCTGGTGCATTACTTCAATTTCGCCAAGGGCGAATTGATGGAGCAAGAGCGCGGAAAACTGAAACAGGAGGCCACCAAAAAGCTGGCAGATGAGCGCCTCGCAAGAATGCAGCGCATAGAACGCGAACGCCAGGAAGCCGCGGCGAAACGCAAAGCGGCACGCGAGGCGAAAGAACGCGAGACGAAAGAACGCGAGACCAACCAGAAGCAAGCCCAGCAGGCCGCGGAGATTGCATGATTACCGTTGCGCATTCTCCGCACGCCCATGCCCCGATCACCGTCAGCAAGGTGATGGCGATGGTGATGCTGGCGCTGACGCCTGCCACGTGCTTCGGTTTCCGGCCGTATGGCTGGCCGGCAATGAATATCTGGATCGTGTCGCTGCTGGCAGCTTTGATCGGCGAAACCCTGGTAATACGATTGCAGAAACGCGCGGTACTTCCGTGCTGATGGATGGCTCCGGTCTGCTCACTGCATGGTTGCTGGCTTTGTCGCTGCCGCCATGGGCGCCGTGGTGGATTGCCGCGGTGGGCAGTTTGTTCGCGGTCATCATCGCCAAGCAGCTGTTCGGCGGGTTGGGGCAGAACCCGTTCAATCCGGCGATGGCGGCGAGGGTGATGCTGCTGATCTCTTTTCCGATGGAAATGACGAGCTGGATCAAGCCGGCCCCATTCGGTTCGGATCATTCGCCGGGCTGGCTGGAAGGTTTGGCAGTCACATTTTCCGGCGTTCACCTGATGGCATGGTCGAGCGCGACACTGCTCGGACATGTGAAGACCGAGTTCACGCGCGGTACCGAACTGGCGCAGGCATTGTCCGGTTACTACGCGCCATGGGACGCGCTGTGGGGCAGCCGAACAGGCAGTCTGGGCGAAACAGCCGCATTGCTTTTGCTTGCCGGCGGACTGTTTCTGATTGCAAAGCGCATCATTACCTGGCACGCACCGGTCGCGATGCTGCTGGGTGTCGCAATCCCGGCGCTGGTCTTCAGTTCCGCAAATCCGGCGCATTATGCCGGGCCGCTCTATCACTTGCTGTCGGGCGGCCTGATCATGGGTGCGTTCTTCATTGCCACCGATCCGGTGACCTCGCCGAATACCGCCGCCGGCCAATTCATCTTCGGGTTGGGTTGCGGCTTGCTGACATGGATCATCCGAACCTGGGGCGGCTATCCTGAAGGCGTCGCATTCGCCGTGATGCTGATGAACGCGGTGACACCCGTCATCGACCATTATGTGAAGCCGCGGATCTATGGAAGGGATCGCAAGGGCGCAGCCATTCCGGTTTCTCCTGTCAACCCCTCCGCACCACCCGGGAAGGAATCGTGAGATGAATCTGGAATGGCTGCGCGGCAAATTATATTACCAGGCAGCACTGCTGGGCGGCGTGGCACTGGTCACCACCGCCGCTCTGGCGCTCGCCAACAGGGCAACTTCCGGGGGCATCGCGGCAGCGCAGGCAAAGGATATGCAGCAGTCGATAAGCCAGGTGTTGCCCGGGCAATACGACAATGATCTGCTCAAGGATACATTGCTGCTCAATGGACCGAACGGCGAGGTTACCGTGTATCGCGCACGCAGGGCCGGGCGGGTCGAGGCGGTCGTGTTTGAAGTCAGCGGAATCGGTTACGCGGGTTCCATTGTATGCATGATGGGCATGGATCGTAATGGCCGCATCACCGGTGTGCGAGTGATCAAACACAAGGAAACTCCGGGGTTGGGCGACAAGATCGAACCTGCCAAGAGCAACTGGATTTATTCATTTGATGGCAAGTGGCTGGGCGATCCTCCGGCCGACAAATGGGCGGTGAAAAAGGATGGCGGCGTGTTCGACCAATTTGCCGGCGCCACCATCACGCCGCGCGGCGTGGTCAAGGCTGTCAAGGGCGGACTGGATTTTTTCGAAAAAAATCGCGCGCAACTGCTGGATGATGCGGCACCACGCCGAGAAGCATTTGGCCGGGCACCCGAAGGAGACAAGCCATGAGCAATATCTATTCACGCATTGCCCGGGACGGCATGTGGAACAATAACATCGTTTTCGCCCAAACCCTCGGGCTATGCCCAACCATGGCCGTGACCAGCACCGCCACCAACGGGCTGGGCATGGGACTGGCTACGACAGCAGTGCTGGTCGCTTCCAATATGATCATTTCGTCGATACGGCACGCTGTCAGCGAAGAGGTGCGCATCCCGGTATTCATCGTCATCATCGCCACGCTGGTGACGCTGGTGGATGTGAGCATCGATGCATGGGCGCACGATCTTTACAAAGTGCTGGGGCTGTATATCGCGTTAATCGTGGCCAACTGTGCCGTACTCGGCAGGGCGGAGGCCTTTGCCGCCAGGAATCCGGTATTGCCGTCAGGAATGGATGGGCTGATGATGGGATTGGGATTTACGTTCGCACTAACCACCATAGGGGCAGTCCGGGAAATATTGGGTACGGGCACCCTGTTCGCCGGCGCGCACTTGTTGCTGGGCCCGTCATTTTCCTTCATGGAGATGAAACTCATTCCCGACTACAAGGGGTTTCTGCTGATGATACTGCCGCCCGGCGGGTTCCTGGCCGTAGGTTTCCTGATCGCCGCCAAGAGGATTATCGACCGCCAACGTGTCCAACTCCCCGAAACGGTGCAGACTGCCGCGCCCGCAGTCGGCGCCCACTAGGGAGTGCCTCATGCAAGTCGGCATTGCCTATTCTGAACCAGCACAGCAATTATGGTTGCGAATTGAAGTCCCGGATGATTCTACGGTGCTCGACGCGATCGAGCTATCCGGCATTCTGCGCAAGTTTCCAGAAATAAATCTGGAGACGCATCAGGTTGGCATTTTTGGCAAAACGGCCAAGCTGGATGCACCGCTCAAACCGGGCGACAGAGTGGAAATATACCGCGCGATCATCGCAGATCCCGCCACGGTGCCGCGGCGGCAAATGGCCGAGGATGACGACGACTAAATATCCGGGAATGTCCTGAGCATAAGCGGATTCAGGCTGGACTCATTGCTCAGCAAGCCCTGCCGGCTTCTGTTGTGCACACGAAGCCATCTCAATTCGGAACCGGCCGAACCGGCCGGTTTCGAGATTCAAAAATTCTTGCGCACGGAAAAAAAAAGCCTATAGTTGTCTTCATGGAACGCATCTCCATCCTGCACGCGTTGTTCTTTAGCCTGCTGCTGTTTGGCACGGCGGGCGGCGCTGCTGCTGCCGAACCCGCGGTCGTGGTACTCAGCGTTGACGGCGCGATCAGCCCGGGCTCTGCGGACTATGTGGTGCGCGGCCTGAAGTCCGCCGCCGACGACCAAGCCCGGCTGGTGGTGCTGAAGCTGGACACGCCGGGCGGGCTGGACACCGCGATGCGCCAGATCATCAAGCAGATCATTGCCTCGCCGGTTCCGGTCGCCGCTTTCGTGGCTCCCGAAGGCGCGCGTGCCGCGAGTGCCGGCACCTATATCCTCTACGCCAGCCATATCGCCGCGATGGCTCCGGCCACCAATCTCGGTGCAGCCACGCCGATCAATATCGGTATCGGCGGCATCGACGGCCAGCCGGACAACAGCCAGGACACAAAGAAGAAAGACAAGAATCCGCCGCAGCCCGTTGCGGGTTCCACGCTGCAGCACAAACAGATCAATGACGCCTCCGCGTATATCCGCAGCCTGGCGCAGATGCGCGGCCGCAATGCGGAGTGGGGGGAGCAGGCGGTGCGCGAGGCGGTGAGCCTGTCTGCGGACGAGGCGCTGAAACTCAAGGTCATCGATGTGATCGCGAGAGATGTGCCAGAATTGCTGAACAAGCTCGACGGCCGCAAAGTGAACGTGCTGGGCGTGGAACGCACCCTGGATCTGAAGGGTGCGCGCATCGTCACGCTGGAGCCGGACTGGCGCAGCGGGCTGCTGTCCGTGATCGCCGACCCCAGCATCGCCTATCTGCTGATGCTGGCTGGCATCTTCGGCCTGTTCTTCGAATTTTCCAATCCGGGTTTCGTGTTGCCGGGCGTGGTCGGCGCGATCTCGCTGCTGCTCGCGCTGTTCGCGTTCCAGATGCTGCCGGTGAACTATGCCGGACTGGCATTGATCATACTTGGACTTGCTTTCATGATTACCGAGGTGTTCATATCCAGCTTCGGGATAATCGGCATCGGCGGCGTCATCGCCTTCATGATCGGTTCGGTGATGCTGATCGATACCGGCATACCCGGGTATGGCGTTCCGTGGTCAGTGATCGTGCCGGTTGGCATCGTGAGTGCGTTGTTCATTTTTTTCGTGGGCGGCATGGCGCTGAGGGCGCGGCGGCGGCCGGTGGTGAGCGGCAGCGAGGAAATGATCGGCAGCGGCGGCGAGGTGGTGCAGGATTTCGACGGCAACGGCGGCTGGGCGCGCGTGCATGGCGAAATCTGGCGCATCAGGAGCACTCAGCCGTTGGTTCGGGGACAAAAAATAAAAGTCATCGGGATGGATGGCCTGATTCTGGACGTGGAGCCGGGAACAGCGCGCAATCAATGAATCGCTTTGCCCTATATCAAGACGGAAACGGAGGATGACATGTTATGGAATTTGAGTTTTGTCAGTGTGTTGCTTGTGGCGCTTGTTTTGCTGGCGTTTTCCAGCTTTCGTATCTTCCGCGAGTATGAGCGCGGCGTCGTTTTCACCCTGGGACGTTTCTGGAAGGTAAAGGGGCCGGGACTCGTGATCGTTATACCGGGCATCCAGCAATCGGTCAGGGTGGATCTTCGCACCGTGGTGCTGGAGGTGCCGACCCAGGACGTGATCTCGCGCGACAATGTATCCGTGAAAGTCAGCGCGGTGATTTATTTTCGCGTGATCGATCCCGAGAAGGCGATCATCCAGGTGGAAAATTTCCTCAATGCCACCAGCCAATTGGCGCAAACCATGCTGCGCTCGGTGCTGGGCAAACATCAACTGGATGAAATGCTCGCAGAACGCGAGAAACTGAACGCAGACATCCGCGAAGCGCTGGATACGCAAACCGACGCATGGGGAATCAAGGTCGCCAACGTAGAGATCAAGCAGGTGGATCTGACCGAATCCATGATACGGGCAATCGCCCGGCAGGCCGAGGCGGAACGCGAGCGCCGCGCCAAAGTGATCCACGCCGAGGGAGAACTGCAGGCATCGGAAAAACTGTTCCAGGCGGCCAGGGTGCTGGCACAGGAACCGCAGGCGATCCAGCTGCGTTATCTGGAAACGCTGACCGTGATCGGTGCGGACAAGAATACGACGATCGTGTTTCCGATGCCTATCGATCTGATCAGCATGTTTGCGGAGAAGTCGTTCGGAAAAATTCCAAAAGCGGAGTAACAGGCTTCAAGCCGGGATGGCCTGGCGCTTCGCGGCAACCGTATCCCAGCATCCAGTTTTGATCCAATCAATCCATTCCGTGAGACCTTCGCCGCTGCTTGCCGATACGCGGATCACCCGTATCTGGGGATTGACCCGGCGCGCATTTCGCACGGCGAGATCGGCATCGAAATCCAGGTGCGGCAGCAGGTCGCATTTGCTGAGCAGCATCAGGTCCGCGGCGCGGAACATGTCGGGATATTTCAACGGCTTGTCCTCGCCCTCGGTCACCGAAAATATCACCACCTTGTGCGCCTCGCCCAGATCGAAACCAGCCGGACAAACCAGGTTGCCGACATTCTCGATCAGCAGCAGGCTGTCCTCTTTCAGGTCCAGCCGCTGCATCGCCTGCCCGACCATAAGCGCATCCAGGTGGCAGCCCTTGCCGGTGTTGATCTGCAGCGCGGGTGCGCCGGCGGCGCGGATGCGCGCGGCATCGTTGTCGGTCTGCTGGTCGCCCTCGATGACCGCGAGCGGCAGCGCGCCGTTCAGCGCTTCTATGGTTTTCACCAGCAGCGTGGTCTTGCCCGAGCCGGGACTGGAGACCAGGTTGAGCGCAAAAATCCCATGCCCGGAAAGATGACGGCGGTTGTCATCGGCATAGTCGTTGTTCTTCGCGAGTATGTCGCGCTCGATTTTTACCATGCGCGACTGGCTCATGCCGGGCGCATGCGCGCCGGCCGGTCCCGCGCCGAAATCGATAGAATCATGTATATGGCTATGGTCGCGCGGATGTTGACGCGCTGCATCATTATTGCGCGCTCGAAAACGCAAAGCACCGCCGCGTTTGCGCTGCCGTGAGAGCGCATGGCCGCCGATCAGCGTCTGGCCTTTTCCGCATCCGCATGTCATGCACATCATTCCACCTCCAGTTCTTTCACCCTCATCTCTTCGCCGCCGGTCACCTCGATATGAAAACTGCCGCAATTCGGGCAGGGTTCGTAACGGGCTGTCACGGCCACATTGCGGGCGCAATCCATGCACCAGCCCTGTCCAGCGGTCGCTATGATTTCCAGCCGCGCGTCCCGGGCCACGCTGTCGCGGGTCACCACATCGAAACAGAAACGCAGCGATTCCGTTTCCACGCCGGCCAGCTGGCCGATCTCCAGCCACACCGTTTTGACCCTGGCATAGCCGTCGATCCGCGCCTTGTCCTCGATGATCTGCAGCACGCTTTCGGCGATAGACATTTCATGCACGGCGAACCCCTGTCTGTTATCCGCTCTACCGATACTCATCGGCAGGCTTCAGTTGCAACAGCTATGGTGAACCTCAATTTCCCGTTTGGCAAATCCGTAACAGAACAGCAATGTTTTGATGTTGTTCCCAAAAAAAAGGTCTTTCCTTCATTCATTAGATTATGCTAATATTTCAATATCCATATTGATAGCAAGTATTTTAAAAAAAGTGCTTTAATAGAGCCCGCCCAGTTTCCATTATTAACGAAGAGGAGCGCCCCATGATCAACGGTACCGTCGTTGAACTTTCACGCTGGCAATTCGCAGCGACTGCCTTGTACCATTTTTTGTTTGTCCCGCTGACTCTCGGACTGAGTTTTCTGCTCGCCGCCATGGAGACAGTCTATTTCACAACCGGCAAGAAAATTTACCGGGACATGGCCCAATT
>CAVWTZ010000037.1:0-14944 GCA_963757485.1 uncultured beta proteobacterium | reverse complement strand
GAATCGCTGACACAATATGCGTCGAAGCGTTCCCATCCCGATTGCATGAATTATGGCACAAAACCAAAACTACCTTGTCTGGATAGACATGGAAATGACCGGCCTGGTGCCGGATACCGACCGCGTTATCGAGGTCGCCCTGGTGATCACCGACAATAATCTTGAAACGATCTCCGAGGCACCGGTACTGGTCGTGCATCAGCCCGACAGCGTGCTGGACGGCATGGATGCATGGAACAAATCAACCCACGCCAAATCCGGATTGATCGACAAGGTCAAGGCATCCGTGCTGGATGAGGCGATGGTGGAAACGCAGATGATCGACTTTCTGAAAGAATATGTGCCGATCCGCACCTCGCCGATGTGCGGCAATTCCATCTGCCAGGACAGGCGCTTCCTCGCGCGCTGGATGCCTAAGCTGGAAGAATATTTTCATTATCGCAATCTCGATGTCAGCACGCTGAAGGAATTGGCCAAGCGCTGGAAACCGGACATGGCGCAGGGTGTAAAAAAGCACGGCAAGCATGAGGCGCTCGCCGATATCTACGAATCCATCAGCGAGCTGAAGCATTACCGGGAACATTTCATCAAGCTTTGAAACGGCGCTGAACAGAATGGTTCGTCAGAACGCCATGTACTACTGGAGGTAACGATGACCAAAACCAAATCCAAAACCAGGAATGCGCATACTGCACCCGTCCCTTCTGAAAACGACCAGGCACAGGTGATTGAAAGGCCGGATGGCTTTTACTGGCAGGATAAGCTTACCGGCAAAGAATCCGGCCCTTTCCCTACGCTGCTTGAAGCAGTGCAGGACATGCAAGGCCAGAACGACGACAGCATTGAAGAAGGCGAGTCGCTGGAAGATGCCGAAGAGGAAATCGGCATCTCCAACTGGATTGATCCTGAAACCGGTGAACCTGCCGAAGGACTGACGCCTCACCTGAGCGACGAATAATCCCACCCTTTAAGCGTCAGCGGCTCCAGCTGACTCGCAGCAAATTCTGATCCGGGTTGTAGTGGAACTCCAGTTCGCCCTGATAGGCATGGTGCAACGCCTCACCGATTCCGCGTGCCAGATGAATGTCGGTGGTGGTCACCAGCGTGCCCTCCTTGGTCTTCTCGATCGCCATGATGCGCTGCATCGGATGTCCCGCCTTTTCTTGTGTTTCCCGATGCTGTACCAGCTGCATGATTTCCTGTTCGTGCTTGTCGAAAAACTCTCCGGCAACAGTCACGTAGCCCGCCGGAAAATGATCGTGAATGCGATGGCAGGCCGGGCAGGTTGTCTGATGCGCGTCCTTGGGTTTTGCCAGCCACTGCCAGCGCCCGGCCTGATACACCGCACCGCAGTCCGGGCAGACGGTGGGCTCGGAAAGTTTGCCCTTGGTCTTGTAGCTGTCCATCAGCGTTTCCAGCGGCAACCTGTCGCGGTGGACCGGGTGGAAACCGGCCGGGTGTTGTGTTGGCTTACTCATGACTGTCTCCTTGTGCCAGCGTGTCCCCGCGCTTCCTGTGTATTGCAGGGAAGAACGGGGAGAAGCCGGTATTTCAGGTTATTGAAACATTGATTAACTTGGCTTGAGCCTTGCCGGATTTCGGCAGCGTGACGTTGATCATGCCATCCTTGAATTCGGCCTTGACTGCAGTTTCGTCGACATCATCCGGAACACGGAAGCTGCGCAGGAAACTGCCGTAGGAACGCTCGATGCGGTGGAACTTCTTGTCCTTCTCTTCCTTTTCCTGTTTGCGTTCGCCGCGCATCGTGATTATACCGTCTTCGATGGTGACATTGACATCTTCCTTGTCCACGCCGGGAATCTCACCCTTGATCATGTAGGCCGTGTCGGTTTCGGTGATGTCGACGGTAGGCGCCCAGTCGGCCATCGTCAACACTTCGCTGCTGCCCGACCCGGTGCGCGCAGGAAACGAACTTCCGAGGATTCGGGTCAGTTGTTTTGAGACATTTTCCAGTTCTCCGAATGGATCCCATTTAACTAAGTTCATGACAGTTCTCCACGATAAAAAGTTTGATTGTAAACATCCAACCGGCATTTCTGCATCTGCCGCCAGCATATATATAATATGGACCCGAATTTTCAAAATTCAAGACATATTTATACGTTATGGATTTGCTCGGGTATGGGTTCCGCAACACCTGATCATGATCGTTCGGCTGAGCATGGAAGGCAAACGTTTCAGTCCGGCAAATGCTGCAGGTCTATGCCGGCTTTCCATAATTGTGCAATCACCTGTCGTGTGGTGTCCGGCATGGCGCTGGTCCAGAAGCGCTCCGTGCCGGCGCCGCTCGCGGTCGAGAGCAAACCGGCGCTTGCCAGCCTGCGCCGCAGTTCGCGTGCGATCGCTGCGGAGGGATCGATGACGTTTACCGTAGCGCCGGCAATCTCCCGGATCAGCGGGGCGAGGAAAGGGTAGTGCGTGCAACCCAGCACGAGTGTGTCGGCTTGCTGCGCCAGCAGAGGCAGCACATATTGTTCGAGTAATGCACGGGTGTTGTCACCGGACAGGTTGCCCGCTTCTACCTGTTCAACCAGCCCCGGACATGCCTGCATCAGGATTTTTACGTCTGCACCGAACCGTTCGTGCAGTTTCGCAAAATTGTCGCTGGCGATGGTCCTGCTGGTGGCCAGCACGCCGATCACCCCGGTTTTTGTCTGCGCCGCTGCCGGCTTGACGGCGGGTTCCATCGCAATGATGGGTAGCTGGAATCTTGTGCGCAGCGCCTTGATGGCCACTCCGGTTGCGGTATTGCAGGCCACGACGATGGCCTTTGCTTGCTGGCTGATCAGGAATTCGACAATGGCGATCGACCTTGCCTCGATCAATGGTGCGGATTTGTCGCCATACGGCGCATGGCCGGAGTCGGCCACATACAGCAGATCTTCACCCGGCAGTTCGCGGCGGATCTCGCGCAGCACCGCCAGTCCGCCCACGCCGGAATCGAAAACACCGATGGGATGCGCCGACGTAGTTCCAGTCTTCATTTATTATCCCGCTTTCCCGTTTCAGCGCACACGCCGGTGACCCGACTTCGGGTGTTCCGGCTCATGGTGTCCCGATATCTGGCAGGCGCGGCGATAGGCCAGCAGGGTTTTCTGTGCATTCCCCAGCACGCTGTCGCGCGGATAGCTGCCCGTTTCGTCCGCTGTGCCAAACGGGAATCCGGCGAGCAGTGCCATGCCTTCGCTCGCATGTTCCGCAGTGTATATGTGAAATAAACCCTGCTCCACGGCCTCGACGATGTTGCGCTCCAGCATCAGGTGGCGGCGGTTGCGGTGCGGGATCAGCACGCCCTGGCTGCCGTCCAGTCCGGCTGTCGAGCAAATGCGAAAGTAACCCTCGATCTTTTCGTTGATACCGCCCACCGGCAACACTTCACCGTGCTGGTTGACCGCGCCGGTCACCGCGATGCCCTGCTTGATCGCCATGCCGGACAGCGACGAGAGCAATACGTAGAGTTCGGCGCAGGAAGCGGAGTCACCCTCCACGCCGTGATATTCCTGTTCGAACACGATGGATGCGTTAAGAGCGAGCGGCGCGTTCTGGGCAAACAGCGCTGACAGATAGTTCTGCAGGATCAGCACGCCTTTGTCATGGATCGGTCCGGACATTTCCACTTCGCGTTCGATATTCAGCAGACCGTCCTCGCCGGCAAAGGTGCGTGCCGTGACGCGCGTCGGAAAACCGAAACGGTAATCGCCGAGATCGATCTGCGTCAGTCCGTTGAGCTGGCCGATTTTCTCGCCTTGCAGCGAGATCAGCACATCGCCCTCGACGATGGATTGCTGCATGCGCTGGTCCGGGTAATCGTGGCGCAGCTTGCGCGCGTGTATCGCTGCATCGATATCCCGCGTTTCGACAATTGCCGCGCTGATATGGCCATTGCGGGCGCGGCACAGTGCGGCGCTTTCCATCACCAGCGCTTCGGTGCGTGCAAAGATCGCGCTTTGGCGCGACTGGTCGTCCACCTCGCGATGTCCGTCTTCCAGCAGGCGCGCGACGGCGGCGGCGGAAAAATGCGGCAAGCCGAGATCGCGGCAGGTATGGGCGACGAAGATCGCCGAAGCGCGGCGCGTCTGTTCGCTGGACGAAAAGCTTTCGGCAAAATCCACTTTGACCCGGAAGCGGCGCGCGAACTCGGGGTCTTCCTCCTGCAATTCGTAATATTGTTCGCGCGAACCGATCATGATGATCTTGGTCTCGACATCCACTGCCTCGGGCACCAGCGAAACCGCCGCGATCGGCGCAAACGCGGTGCCCGGTTCCTCGATCTGCAGCCTGCCGCTGCGCAAAAAGCGCCGCAGCTTCTCCCATACCAGCGGGTCGGCCAGCAGGTCGCGCAGATGCAGCATCAGAAATCCGCCATGCGCGCGGTGCAGGCTGCCCGCGCGGATGCGCGAAAAATCGGTCACCAGCACATCGTTTTCGGACTGGTACTCGATGCTGCCGAACAGCGAACGGAACAGCGGGTTGTCTTCGATGATTACCGGCGCGCCGCGCAGGCCATCGTTGTCCACAACCAGATTGACCCGGTAGCGGGACAGAATCGCGGTCAATGCTTCGCGCCTGATTTCCTCATCGGTATCGGAAACCTTGAACAGCTCGAGATTTTCGAGCACATCATGCTCGACTTCATCGAGATATGCGCCGAGCTTGACCGCATCCTTGATCTGCTTTTTCAGCCCGGCACGGATATCCTGAAGTTCGTGATCCAGCAACGGTTTCACCACCTGGCGCCGCAACGCTGCCAGCGCCTCGTTCATCACCCGTTCCATCGGCCGGGTTTTGTCGAAATAGCGGGCAATCTCGGCGCGCAGTTCCTGCTCGGCCACAGCGATCTCCGCACGGCGTCCCTTAGGCAGGGCAAGCACTTCGTCCTCGGTATAGGCGCGCCCTTTTTTTCCGATCAATGTGAAAAGTATGTGCCCGGTCTCGCGGTGCATCGTGAAACTGCGCGCTTCGGCAAAAGCCTCGAGTTCTGCGTAGGCCCTGGTTTCTTCGGTCTTGTAGGTTTTTTCGATGCGTTCGCTTTCGGCCTTGAAATCCTGCCCGTCCAGCAGCCGGGGTATTTCATTCTGCAGCGATTTCGTCATCTGTGCCATGAATTGACGCAGCAATCGTCCCTGGCCGGCGGGCAGGCGCAGCGCGCGCGGTCGTTCGGGCGCATCAAAGTTGTGCAGGTAGCACAGGTCGGGCGGCACCGCTTTGCTTGTGGCAGTCGTTTGCATCGCCTGCTTGAGCAGCGAAGAGCGTCCGCTGCCGACTTCGCCCAGCACGAACAGGTTGTAATCCGGCTGGTCCATGCCGAGTCCGAAGCGTGCGGCTGCTTCCGCGCGCTCCTGTCCGATCCACGGCAGCGCATGCTCCAGCAGTTCGGAGGTGTCGGCGAAGCCCAGCGTGTCGGGAGCGATGGTGAGGCGTAGCTCGGCGGGGGTCAGTTCTTGGATAGGCATTTTTTGAATATGGAGACGCGGCTTATTTTTGCAATTGTAACCATTAACCCGATAAAAGCAGATGAACTTGTAGCGGCGGCTAACCCAGCCTGTGCGCTTTGACCAGCGCGGCCATTGCCCCTGCGTCGCGCAGTTCGCTATTGTTTAATCCTTCGATGACACTGGCCTGGTTTTGCTCAGGCTGGTTCTGGCTCACTTTCCATTTGCCGGAAAGTCTGGTGATGACGATCTCGATGCCGACGATGCTGACAATCAATTTCTCGGTGTACTCGTGCGGCGCGTCTGCCACCGCCCACGGCCTGGAGAAATTTGCCTCATGGTGATCGGTGAGCGCTTCGAGCTGGGCGCGTACCCAGCCTGCGTCGTCGAAGATGCGCAGCGTGCCGCAAGCATGGACGACCGCATAATTCCAGGTAGGCACGACTTTTCCGGTTTCCTTTTTGGTGGCATACCACGACGGGGTGATATAGCTGTCCGGGCCGTGGAATATCGCCAGTACCTCGATGTCTTTTGCAAAATCGCGCCACAGAGGATTCGCTCGCGCCACGTGGCCGCGCAGGGTGCCGAACGGCGCGGGGGCATCCGCGATGTGCAGCGGGATGTGGTTCGCATCGAGTCCGCCGGAAGTCAGCGTGACCAGGGTCGCCAGCGGATGCGCGCGCATCAGTTCGTGCATGACTTCGATGCGCGGTTCTTCAAAATCATGGGGTATATACATGGGAGCAAGGTTCCAATTAACCGGCAACTACGAATTGCGAGTGACAGCAGGTTGACCGGACCAGCGATGCCACAGGATCAGGCTGAACAAGGGTGCTCAATCGGTGGCAGGCTCCGGTGCTGCATCATCTCTTGCCAAACGCACCACGATGTTGTTGGTCATCACGCTGTTGGGCACAAGAATCTCGTTACGCTCGGCATCGCGCAGTATCGTATAGCCCAGAGAAAGCATTTCCACCGTGGCAGTCACCATCCCCCTGGGTGTGTTCAATTGCACGCTGTCGCCGATACGGACCGGCCGGTACAGCACCAGCGACAGGCCGGCAATCAGGTTCGCCAGCGTGTTCTGCGCGGCCAGTCCCAGCACCACCGAGACCACACTGACGCCGGCCAGCAGCGCGGTGCCGAGCGAGCGCAGCTCAGGGACAAGATGTGCGTACAGCACAAAGCCGATGAGGTAAGCAAGGACTTGCACAAGCGCGCTGGCAAAAGCAAGCCCGGTCGCGTCCGACAAGTGCGCTTCGATCCGCCTGGCAGCCTTTCTGACAATGGCCGCGAGTACGCTGGCGGCGATGAAAAACACGATGGCGAAAAATGCCGCCCCGATCAGCGTTTGCGGGTCCAGCAGATTACTCATTACGGTATCGAGCAGGCGGCTCACGTATCGCTCACTTTTTCGCCCCCATCGCCAACGCCCGCAACCTCCCCGACTCCAGTTCCGCCGCATCCGGCTCGATCAACCAGCCTTGCAGATTGTCCATCACCAGGTCGGTCAACGCGTGCATCCAGTCGTTGCGTTCGTTCAGGCAGGGGATGTAGTGGTATTCGCCGCCGCCTGCGTTCAGGAAATCTTCCTTGCCTTCCATCGCGATCTCTTCCAGCGTTTCCAGGCAGTCGGCAACGAAACCGGGGCAGACCACATCCACCCGTTTGGTCTTTTGCTTGCCGAGTTCCTTGAGCGTGGCGGTGGTGTAGGGCTTGAGCCATTCCGCCTTGCCGAAGCGAGACTGGAAGCTGACGAAGTATTGGCCGGACTGCAGGCCGAGTTCCTGAGCCAGCAGGCGCCCGGTCTTGTGGCATTCGCAGTGGTAGGGATCGCCCTTGTCCAGCGAAAATTGCGGCAGGCCGTGGAAGCTCATCACCAGTTTTTCCGGGCGCCCGTTCTTCATCCAGTAGTCGTTGATGTTGTTTGTTAGCGCCTTGATGTAGCCGGGATGGTCGTAATAGTTCTTGATGGTGCGCAGCGCGGGTGTGTTGCGCATCTGCAGCATTTCGCGGTACACGCCGTCAAACGCGGTGCCGCTGCTGCTGGCGGCATACTGCGGGTACATCGGCACGACCAGGATGCGCTGGCAGTTTTGTTCCCTGAGCTTGCGCAGCACGCTGGCGATCGAGGGACTGCCGTAGCGCATCGCGTAGTCGACCACGAACGGGGCCTTGGTGCGTTGGCCCAGGTAGCCTTGCAACAGCACAGCTTGCTTTGCGGTGTGAACGCGCAACGGCGAACCGTCCGGCAGCCATATCGTGGCATATTTCGCGGCGGATTTTTTCGGCCGCGTGTTGAGGATGATGCCGTTCAGGATCGGCCACCAGATCGCGCTGGGGATCTCCACGACGCGCGGGTCGCTGAGGAATTCCTTCAGGTAGGGACGCACGGCCTTGGCGGTGGGTGCATCGGGTGTGCCAAGGTTGATCAGCAGTATGCCGGTCCTGGCGGGTGTGCCGTGAGAAAATGCGGGTTCGGTCCGGAAGCTCATGTAGGGATATTCCTGAAGGGTTGATATGGCCTGCTCTAGTGATGGGAAAGCGCGTTGCCGAGCAGGCGCGCGGTGATGTCCACGATCGGAATGACGCGCTCATAGTCCATGCGTTTCGGGCCGACCACGGCCAGCGTGCCGACTACGCGGCCGTCGGCAGAATAGGGGGCAGTGATCACACTGCATTCGTCCAGCGAGGCCAGCCCGGATTCGCTGCCGACAAAGATATGGATACCCTGTCCGCGGCGGCCTGCTTCGAGCAGTTGCAGCAGTTCGGTTTTTTTCTCGAACAGGTTAAACAGTCCGCGCAAGCGGTTCATGTCGGCGGACAGGTCCTCGATATTCAGCAGGTTGTGCTCGCCGCTGATGACGTAGTCCCCGGACTGCTTGGCCTCAGCAGCATCGCCTGCGGCCAGTGCCGCGGCCATCAGTGCGCTCATGTCCTGATGCAGTTGCCGCAATTCGCCGCGCAGCCTGTCGCGGATCTGCGAGAAGCTGCAGCCGATGTAATTCTGGTTGAGGAAGTTGCCCGCCTCGGTGAGCTGCGACTGGGTGTAATCGCGCTCCAGCAACAGCACGCGGTTCTCGACTTCGCCATCCGGCATCACGATGATCAGCAGCACGCGCTTTTCGCCGAGGCGCAGGAATTCGATCTGGCGCACCGTGATCGCGCTGCGTTTCACCGTGGCGACCACGCCGGCGAAATGGGTCAGTTCGGAGAGCATGTTCGAGGCCTGCGCGATCAGCCGCGACGGATTGTCCGGCTGCAACTTGTGTTCCATTTGCCGCACACTCGCGCTGTTCAGCGGTTTGGTGACCAGCATGGTGTCGATGAACAAACGATAGGCCAAAGCGGTTGGAATGCGGCCCGCCGACGTGTGCGGGCTGCTGACCAGGCCGATGTCTTCCAGTTCGGACATCACGTTGCGGATGGTCGCCGAACTGACCTCCAGCCCGGAATGCTGACGCAGCGCGCGCGAGCCGACCGGCCGGCCATCGCTGATGTGGCGTTCCACCAGGGTCTTGAGCAGGATCTGGGCGCGTTCGTTGAGCATGGTGCGATTCTACCATCGGCAGAGCGATGCTCAACCGGCTTTAATGATCTGAGGTCGATTTTTGTGCCACTTGAAGTGAGAGGATTTATGCTTATATTAGGTAATGTCTATCAACACTTCTTTAATAATTCCCTCTTGGCAATATCCCGCATCAGTATTCCATGTCCGGCTAAATTGTTATCCCGTATACCGAAATGAGGGGCCGCATTATTGCGGCGTTCTCCTTCCACGAAATGAATTGATGGTTTCCTGGTACGCGGCGGATTTGGCATTGTGCGATTTCATTTTCAGAACCAGAAAGCCAATGTGCCTTTGGTTTTGAAAACTAGAACTTCTTGTGCAAACCGATGGTAAAGCCGTGAGGCAGGATGCCCAGGATAATTGGGCTATCCCTGTTGTGAGCGTAGTACCCGGATAAGGTGCCCAACGCAAAGCCAGCCAACACATCGGTCTGCCAGTGCCCCCACACCTTCATCCTTGCGATGCCATCATAAACAGGAAGCAATTCCAGTGCATATACGGACGGGTCATCGTGGCGGTATTCCAGCACAAAGGGCGTCACAATGGCACTGACAGCCGCGACTTCCCCGCTCGGAAAACTATAATGTGCCCCGCCCTGGAACCAAAGATTGGGATCATTTGCTTGACCGGGTCTGGCACGGGTGAATGCATATTTCAGCCCTTGAGCCGAGATGCCGGCGAGCGCTGACGAGTCTATGGACTGCCAGAACGTTTTGCCCAGCCGCGTCTCGCCGCCCTCCCAGAACCCGCCTGCAAGCTCCCCAACGACCATGACATCCAGCAGGGCGAGTTGGGTTGAACGCTTCCAGATTCCGCCATCGTCATAACCCAAGCGGTGGTCAATTCCAAGCGGGCCGCCGGCTGCATACGCACCGGTGCCGGTGAAGAATGAGAGAGACGTTGTTAGCAGTGACAGCCATATGCCTTTGCGCACGATTACCGCCTTTCCAAAGTCCAGTATGTTCACGATCAAATGAGCTAACCACAAAGCGCTTCATTCTCCGCAAGCGTATCTGCAATGGACCGCATATTGCCTGTTTGGACTGGCTAACAAAGCTGTCCAAACTTCATTCAGCTTCAGCCATTAATATTCCATTCCGCAAATTGGCAGGTGCTGTGGTCAATGCCGCTTTGTTGCAGGCCTGTGCGTAAAGGAAAAGATGAACAGAATGATCAGCGCAACAAGGGTCGCTGACGCCGCATAGCGGCTTAATGCCAAGCCACCATGAGAAATCGGTTTGTCGAGGAAGTCGCCGACGACAGCGCCAATCGGCCGAGTCAGGATGAATGCCGCCCAGAACAGCACCGTACGGGATATCCTTGTCCGGTAGTAGGCCGCCGCAATGACTGCCAGCAGCCCCCCGAACAATAACGCGCCACCGCCATAGCCAAGGCCAGCCGTATCGGCCGCCCAGTCGCCCAGCGCCGTGCCCAGGGTTTGCGAAAACATGATGGTGATCCAGTAGAACATTTCCGATTTTGGCGAGCTAACCGTATCAACGGCAACCGAGCCGAGTGTGCGATACCAAACAAGCAGTGACACCATAAGCAATGTGAACAGGATAGTGGTTCCGCCCGCATAACCGATTCCAAGCGAACGGTCAGCGAAATCTGCCAGCGTTGTTCCGACGGTTGTCGTTGCAATGATGGTCGTCCAGTACACGACCGGGTGAAATTTCCTGGCCAGAACCTGGACCGTTACTGCGGCAACAAATATCACTGCAAATATTCCGGTACTCACGAGATATCCAAGGTTCATGGACATCGACAAGGTGTCGCCGCCGGTTTCACCCAGGGTAGTGGCCAAAATCTTGATGATCCAGAAGATCAGGGTGACTTCCGGAACCTTGGACAACGGGCTTTCGGCATAATTGTTCATCGTGTATTCCTTTCCTTTTGATATTCAAACCATACCGGAATGCGGCCATTCGACAATGGAATTCCGGGCGGATCGTCGGTGATGCAGATCCAGTAAGAGGCGTTGATTTGTTGCTACTTACCCGCCTGATCCGCTGGCGCTGGCGGCCAGTTCTTGACCTGCAACCAGGTCTGCTTTACCGTAGGCGGCAGCTTATCCATGTGTTTCAGGAATAGTGCGAGCGTCCATATCTTTTCGTCCTTGAGGGTGTGCCCGAACGAGGGCATGCCGGTCAGGCGTATCCCGTGTTTGATCTTCCAGAACGAATAGCCCTCCGGGTCGTCCTCGACGCCGTCAGTCGCCAACTGTGGAGGCCCCGGATACTCGCCTTTCGCTATCGGCGAGGGTGAATTCGCCCCCTTTGCGGAACCATGGCAAACCGCGCAGTTTTCAGCGAAAAGCCGTACGCCGTTGAGGAGGTTCTGGTCGGTCAACGCCACCGGATTCTGTTCCTTCGGGGCATATCGATCCAGTGTCGCATCCAGTGAAGTTCCCGCCATCCAGAGTTCCAGTCCGCCGGGTTTCGTGTCGGCATTGGCCGGAATCAGGCCACTTTTCACCAGAGCGTAACCGCCGATCAGAGCCACCCCAATCGTTAACGCGACTCCCCAAAAAAATCCTTTCAGCATAACTTCCCCCGTATAAACATTCAAAACCCACCGGGAATATTATCCACACAAACGCTTAAATCCGGCTTAAGGTCAGACCTGTCTGCTCTATAAATACTCAAGCCGAGGAAGCAACGGGGAATTTGATGTTGAAGATTGTGCCGATCCCGTTCTTGCCCGTTTCAACTTCGACAGCAGCTCGATGTCTTTGAACAACTTGCTTTACGATGGCAAGTCCCAAACCGCTGCCTTGAACCCCATTGCCAGAAATGCGATAGAAACGCTCGAAAATCCTTTCCCGATCCTCAATCGGGATACCACGGCCGTTATCTTCCACTTTTAGTATTACGTTGCCATTGACATTGCTCAAAGTCACATCAACCCTTCCGCCTGCTGGCGTATAACGAATGGCGTTGTCGACTAGATTGCCGACCAATATCCTCAGTGCTTCCTCATCACCAGTCACGAGTTCAGATTGATTTTCTCCGATCCCGAGATCAATGTGTTTGCTAACCGCCAAAGGTGCGAATTCCCCAACGACTTGCCGAACTGTTGCCGCAAGATCGAGGCGTGCAAAAGGCCTTTGTGCATCCGGCTCCTGGCGTGCAAGTGTAAGCAATTGGCTTACCAAATGTGATGCGCGTGCAATGCCCAATCGCAAATTGCTGATTGCTTCATCTCGTTCTTGGGAATCATGAGCCTGCTCCACCAGCTGTGCCTGCAAGGACAGGGCAGTAAGTGGTGTGCGAAGCTCATGTGCTGCATCTGCAACGAAGCGGCGCTGTGAAGAAATAGAGGCGTCCAGACGAATCAATAACCGGTTAAGGGCCATCATAAGGGGGCGTATTTCTTCAGGGACGGTACGTATTACCAATGGTGACATCGCCGACGCATCACGCGTTTCAACTTGCTCGGTGACATGCGCCAATGGAGCAAGGCTTTTTCTGACTGTGATCCATGCCAAAAGCGCCAATGCCGGCACCAACACGGCGAGGGGGCTAAGCATGCGCAAGGCTATACCTGCCGAAGTTTCCCATCTGGCTTCTTCCGGTTGCGCTGCTTCGATGAAACGGTCACCAGAGGCCAGGGTAAATACTCTCCAATGGCTGCCTGAATTCGCCAGCTCTGAGAAACCAACTGTTGATGCTTGCGGCAGCCTGGCTGAACCTCGGGAAGAATATAGCAGTGTTCCATCCCTGTTCCATACCTGGACAACAAAGTCGTTGTCATCGTCGCTTGAATCCGCATCGTCGATATTTTCAAGCTGATCAGGCATAAAGCTGCTCGAGTGTTGCATTGAAAAGGCAATCTGGCGCAGCTCGTAATCAAGCATTTCGCCGACCTCCTCATGAGTCTTGTAATAGGTGGCAATCCCGGTGCCGATGCTGGCCATGGCCAGTCCCGTCAGCAACCAGGCTAATAGATTATTTCGTATTGACATCATCCAGCACTGACACACGGTAGCCCGCACCGCGCACGTTAAGAATGGCATGCGTCCCAAGCTTGTTGCGCAAATTGTGGATGTGCACTTCCACGGCATTGCTGCCGACTTCTTCATCCCAGCCGTATATTGATTCTTCCAGTCTGGCTCTGGACAAGACAGCTCCAGGCACGGCCAATAGCGCATGCAACAGGGCAAATTCCTTGGCTGAAAGTCCGACCGGCTGGCCGTGCAGGGTTGTTTGGTGGGTGAGCGGGTCCAATGTCAAGCCGCCATAAACGATTACCGGGTTTCCCCTGCCGCCACGACGTCGCATGATGGCATTTACCCTTGCGCTCAACTCACTGAAATCGAATGGCTTGACCAGATAATCGTCAGCGCCGATATTCAAACCGGCAACCTTGTCATCGACTGTATCACGGGCAGTTACGATCAGAACCGGGAGATCATTTCCGCTTTGTCGTAGCTGACTCAATAATTCCAGCCCGCCTTTTTGAGGCAGGCCGAGATCAAGGATCATCAAGTCATATACGCCGCTTCCAAGTGCGAGTTCGGCCGACTTGCCGTCCCGCACCCAATCAACAGCAAGACCAGTATTCCTCAGTCCTTGCTGCATGGACTCGCCTATCATCTGATCGTCTTCCACCACCAACAACCGCATGATGATATTTCTCCGTTAGTCGGAATCCGGTCCTTCAACCGCGTTTTCCAGTATCTTTCCCGTCATTGCATCCACACCTACCTCCTGGGTCTTGGCGGCCCCGTTGCGCTTGATATCGAAAGAGTATCGCAAACCACTGCCACCCCTTTCCTTTTCCAACTCTATATCTGTGATCCTCCCGGGATGGGCCTTGAGGGCGATTTTGCGTGCCTCCTTCAAATTGACCTTTGCATATTTCGAAAGCTCATGGCCGGCGTAGGCTTGGGCCGAGATCAGAAATGTTAACAGGCACAGCGCACTTGTAGTAACAAATAGAACTTTCAAATCGATCTCCTTAAGTTTCACGATGGAAAGAATGTCCTCCATCTGAAGTAAGCATACGAGAGTAATACTTAAGACCGCCTTAACGTTGCAGATAATCGCATTAACAATATTGCTGGAATTAACAACGTAAACCTTGCACTTCGATGTATGGTTAAACGTTGTTGCCAATGATTTAGCAGATGAAGAAGATTAACACTCTTAAGGCTAATTTAAGCTTGCGCGAGATACAGTCATCAAAATAGAGCAACAATGATCGAGCATATGAATCAATGAGGTAAACGAGTGGAGCCAAGCAGCATGTTTGGGGAAGTTGACAGGACTGGTAAATCCGGCGGAGAACATCCACTGTTACTAGGTTGGGGTAATTGCGACAGCATGCACATAAGGAAGCGGTTGCAACAAGGAAAGCCCCGTGTCGTGGTACAAGGATGACAAACGAGATGCTTGTATGGGGCAGGCCGGGGGCTTGAGGTGACGGATAGTTCCGGAGTTCTGCCGAAATCAGGCGTTGCACTTCAAATTTGAACTCGCGTAAAATTAAAAACTTTGCGTTCAAGCCTATCTTAAGGACGCATCACTATCAAAATTAAAATGGAGTTATGAATGTTACGCACGATTTTTTCATTCGGCTTGGTAATCGGATTTTGCAGTTTTGCGGCGAGCGCGGCTTTAGCGGAAACCCCCGTGGACGTGCTTGCCGCAATAAAGATCGAGGCGTCGGCGACGCCGGGTTTTCAGGGATTCTCGGCCGCGCGCGGCGAGAGCTTCTTCAAGACCAAACATTTGCATGATCTGAGTTGCTCCTCGTGCCATACCGACAATCCCGCTGCCGAGGGCAAGCATGCCGAGACCGGGAAGCTGATCAAACCGATGGCGCCGGCCGCGAATGAGGAGCGGTTCACCGACATGAAAAAAGTGAACAAGTGGTTCAAACGCAATTGCAACGATGTGCTCGACCGCGAATGCAC
>CAVWTZ010000036.1:0-25765 GCA_963757485.1 uncultured beta proteobacterium | reverse complement strand
AGCTGCGCAATGATGACCCGGCCGATTATAGCGCTTGCATATTCGACGCAAAAGGCAAAACCTTCCGTGATGACATGTATCCGGCATACAAGGCGCACCGCCCTTCCATGCCGGACGACCTGGTACAGCAGATCGAACCGCTGCACAGGGCCATCGCCGCATCCCGATCGAATATCCTGATGCTGGACGGCGTGGGGCGGACGATGTGATCGGCACGCTGGCGCAGCAAGCCGGTGACGGGGTGCGTGCCTATCGCCACCGGCGACAAGGATACCTGCCCAGCTGGTGAACGAGCGCGTGACGCTGATCAACACGATGAGCAACGAGACACTGGACATCGCCGGGGTGAACGCCAAGTTCGGCGTGCCGCCCGAGCGCATCGTGGACTACCTCACGCTGGTCGGCGGCCCGGTGGACAACGTGCCGGGCGTCGAGAAGGTCGGCCCGAAGACTGCCGTGAAGTGGCTGGCCCAATACGGCACGCGTGGACAACCTGGTGCAGCATGCCGATGAAATCGGCGCGTGGCCGGCGAAAATCCGCGACAGGGCGAAGGACGATGGCTGCCGCAGGCGCGCCGTCTGATTGACGGTTAACGCGATGTGGAACTGCCGCAGACGTATAACCAGCTGATACCGCCGGCGCCGGACAAGGAGCAGTTGCGCAAGTTGTTCGAGCACTTCGAGTTCAAGACCTGGCTGCGCGAGCTGGATGGCGGGAAAGATTCCGGCGCTTCACCATCACCTGCACAGGCCAGTAAAGCAGATCCGTCCACACCGGGTTTGCACGGCGAACCGCCCGCCGGCACCGACAGCGCGCAATACGAAACGATCTTGTCAGAGGCGCAGCTCGACACCTGGCTGCAAAAGCTGCTTGCCGCCGACCTGGTGTGTGTGGATACCGAAACCACCGGACTGGACATGATGAACGCGCAGCTGGTCGGCATGTCGTTCGCGATCACGCCGCACCAGGCAGCCTACCTGCCGCTGGCGCATGTTTATCCCGGCGCGCCGGACCAGCTCAACCGGGAGCGGGTGCTTGCCAGACTCAAGCACTGGCTGGAAAGTCCCAAGCACAAAAAACTCGGGCAGAACCTCAAATATGACACGCATATTTTTGCCAACCACTGCATCGCGCTGGCGGGCATACATGACGACACGCTGCTGCAGTCCTATGTGCTGGAAAGCCACAAGCCGCACGACATGGACAACCTCGCGCTGCGCCATCTCCACGTGAAGACCATCAGCTTTGCCGAGGTGGCTGGCAAGGGCGCGAAACAGATCTGTTTCGACCAGGTGGATATTGCGACTGCCACGCATTACGCCGCCGAGGATGCCGACATCACACTGCAACTGCACCGGAACATGTATCCGCAGATCGCATCGCAGGGCGGATTGCTTCATGTGTATCGCGACATCGAGATGCCGAGCATGCATGTGCTCTACACCATGGAGCGCAACGGCGTGCTGCTCGACTGCGCGCTGCTGCAGATCCAGAGCCGCGAACTGGGCGAAAAGCTGGTTGCGCTGGAAGCCAGGGCGCACGAGGCGGCAGGGCAACCGTTCAACCTGAATTCGCCGAAGCAGATACAGGAGATCCTGTTCGACAAGCTGCAACTGCCGGTGAAGAAAAAAACGCCGAGCGGCACGCCTTCCACCGACGAGGAGGTATTGCAGGAACTCGCGCTTGATTACGCGCTGCCGAAAATCCTGCTGGAATACCGCGGCATGGCGAAACTCAAATCCACCTATACCGACAAGCTGCCGCAGATGGTGGACAGAATGACCGGGCGCGTGCACACCAGCTATTCGCAGGCGGTCGCGGTGACCGGGCGGCTGGCCTCCAGCGATCCCAATCTGCAGAACATCCCGATACGCACAGCCGAAGGCAGGCGCATCCGCGAGGCGTTCATCGCGCCGCCGGGGTCGCGCATCGTGTCGGCGGACTATTCGCAGATCGAGTTGCGCATCATGGCGCACCTGTCCGGCGATGCGGGTCTGCTTGCGGCATTTGCCAACAACGAGGACATCCATCGCGCCACCGCCGCCGAGATATTCATGGTCGCTCCCGCGGACGTGTCAAGCGAGCAGCGCCGCTATGCCAAGGTCATCAACTTCGGCCTGATCTACGGCATGTCACAGTTCGGCCTGGCCAAACAACTCGGCATCGAACGCAGCGCGGCAACCGCCTACATCGACCGTTATTTCACGCGCTATCCGGGTGTAAGAAACTACATGGACAGCACAAGGGTACAGGCAAAACAGCAGGGTTATGTCGAGACCGTGTTCGGCCGCCGCCTGTGGCTGCCGGAGATAAACAGCAGCAACGGCCAGCGCCGCCAGGGCGCGGAACGCGCCGCGATCAACGCGCCTATGCAGGGCACCGCGGCAGACCTGATCAAGCTTGCGATGATCGCGGTACAAGGCTGGCTAGAGCAGGAAAAGCTGCAGAGCCAGCTCATTATGCAGGTGCACGACGAACTGGTGCTGGAAGTGCCGGAGCAAGAGTTGCCGCATGTAAAGGAAAAACTGCGCGACCTGATGTGCCACGTGGCCGAGCTGAAAGTGCCGCTGCTGGTGGAACTGGGCGAGGGGAAGAATTGGGACGAGGCGCATTGAAGCCGCCCTTGGTGAGGCGCTGTCCGGCGACAACACGCCGGACTGAACTTTGAATTACAATCTCGTCCATACATACAGCCAGAATCAATAATGCAACAATTGACGCTGACCCGCCCCGACGACTGGCACCTGCATCTGCGCGACGGTGCGCTGATGCAATCGGTGCTGCCCGATACCGCGCGGCAATTCGCGCGCGCGATCGTGATGCCCAACCTCAGGCCGCCGGTCACCACCACCGAACAGGCACAGGCATACCGCGCGCGCATTCTCGCCGCCTTGCCCGCGGGCGCGCAGTTCGAGCCGCTGATGACGCTGTACCTGACAGACAACACCGGTGCCGAAGAAATCAAGAAAGCCCATGCCGGCGGCATCGTCCACGCGGTGAAACTGTATCCGGCGGGCGCGACCACCAACTCCGACGCGGGCGTCACCGACCTGCGCAAGACCTACGCCGCGCTGGAAGAGATGCAGCGCTGCGGGATGCCGCTGCTGGTGCACGGCGAAGTCACCGATCCGTCAGTGGACGTGTTCGACCGCGAAGCGGTGTTCATCGAACGCGTGCTGCTGCCCCTGCTGAAAGACCTGCCGGGATTGCGCGTGGTGTTCGAGCACATCACCACGCGGGACGCCGCCCGGTTCGTCGCAAGCGCGCCGGACAACATTGCCGCGACCATCACCGCGCACCACCTGATGTACAACCGCAACGCGATGTTCAAGGGCGGCATTCGCCCGCATTACTTCTGCCTGCCGGTGCTCAAGCGCGAGACGCACCGCGAGGCGCTGGTCAACGCGGCGATCAGCGGCAGCAACAAATTCTTCCTCGGCACCGACAGCGCGCCGCACGCGCAGCACACCAAGGAAAACGACTGCGGCTGTGCCGGCTGCTACACCGCCCACGCTGCGATCGAGATGTATGCCGAAGTGTTCGAACAGGCCGGCGCGCTGGACAGGCTGGAAGCGTTCGCGAGTTTTCATGGCGCGGATTACTACGGGTTGCCGCGCAATACGCGGCAAATTGCGCTGCGCAGGGACGAATGGCAGGTGCCAGCATCGGTGGATTTCGGCGAACACCGCCTGGTGCCCCTGCGGGCGGGCGAAATCATCAAATGGAAATTGGCGGGGTAAACAAGATGCCAGTCTCAACTTTTCTGGGTACGGCACCCGCTCTCGGCGAGCGGGTATTCCTTCATTCCTCCTGCCACGTGATCGGCGACGTGACGCTGGGCGACGACAGTTCGGTCTGGTGCAACACCGTGCTGCGCGGCGATGTAAACCGCATCGTGGTCGGGCGCGGCAGCAACGTGCAGGACCTGACCATGGGGCATGTTTCGCACAGGACACCGGAACAACCGGAAGGCTCGCCGCTGATCATCGGCGATTACGTGACGGTCGGCCATGCGGTGATCCTGCACGGCTGTAGGATAGGCAACGAGTGCCTGATCGGCATGGGATCCATCATCCTCGATGATGCGGTGATTCCGGACCGCGTGATGATCGGTGCAGGCAGCCTGGTGTCGCCGGGCAAGGTACTGGAGAGTGGGATGCTTTATCTGGGCCGCCCCGCCAAGCCGGTGAGGGCGTTGACGGACGAAGAGACCGCATTCCTGAAACAATCCGCCAAGCATTACATGCAGCTGAAGGACAACTATCTGAAGGGTACAAAGGCATAACCGGACAGCGCTTGCCTATGACCGCAACAGCTCAACCAGACATGATTCGCGCCAGGCTGAATCTGGAAACCTCGAAAATCGCGTGGAAAGATCTGCAGCGCTTTTTTGCCGCCGGCATGGCGCTCGCAGTTGCCGAAGATCTCGATCTGGTGGAAGCGGCGTTCCAGATGTCGAAAGATAATGCGACGCAGATCCGGCAATGGATGGAGGCCGGAAAATTCGACAGGGTAAGCGATGAGCAGGCGGCTGCCTGGTTTGAGCGCGATGCGCGGTTATGGGCGGTGGTGGTCAGCCCGTGGGTGCTGGTGCAGCAAATTCGAAAATAGGGAGCTTCAATGTTATCCGGGCATGGCTGGTTCTACTGGGCAATACTTTCCGCGGTGTTTGCCGCGATGACGGCGATCTTCGCCAAGATAGGACTGGAAGGCGTCAATTCCGATTTGGCCACGCTGATACGCACCTGCGTGATTTTGCTGGTCCTGTCGGGTTTTGTGTTTTATGCGGGAAAGTGGAGCAACCCCTTTGAGCTCAGCCCAAAAACCTGGCTGTTCCTGACGTTGTCGGGGCTGGCCACCGGCGCATCCTGGGTCTGCTATTTTCGCGCGCTGCAGTCGGGCGAAGCCTCCAAAGTCGCGCCGGTGGACAAGTTCAGCCTGGTGCTGGTCGCGATCTTTGCGGTCATGTTCTTGAACGAGCGTCCCAGCATACGGGATTGGCTGGGGATCCTGATGGTTACTGCCGGGGTCGTGATTTTGAGCTTCAGAAGATAGTGCATTTATCGTTCTGCAAAGCGTTGGCATTACTTGTGCTTCATCGCAGCCTCGATCTGCTGGCATAGTGTTTTCAGGATCTTGATGCGCGCAAAGTTCTTGTCGTTTGCTTCCACCAGCGTCCACGGCGCGATCTCGGTTCCGGTTCTGTCCACCATGTCGCACACGGCGGTTTCGTACTCGTCCCATTTCTCGCGGTTGCGCCAGTCTTCCGCGGTGATCTTGAAGCGCTTGAAACCGGTCTTTTCGCGTTCCTTGAAGCGGCGCAACTGCTCGTCCTTGGTGATGGCCAGCCAAAATTTCACCAGCACGGTGTTGTGCTTGACCAGTTGCTCCTCGAAGTCGTTGATCTCGCTGTAGGCGCGCATCCAGTCAGCCTCGGAGCAGAATTTTTCGACGCGCTCGACCAGTACCCGCCCGTACCACGAGCGGTCGAATATGGTCACCCGTCCGCAGCGCGGAATGTGGCGCCAGAACCGCCACAGATATGGCTGTGCGCGTTCCTCTTCGGTGGGCGCCGCAACCGGGATGATGCGGTAGTAGCGCGCATCCAGCGCACCGGTGATGCGGCGTATTGAGCCGCCCTTGCCGCCGGCATCCGAGCCTTCGAACACGACAATGACTGACAGGTTGCGGAAGCGTTCGTCGCGCGTGAGCAGGTTGAGCTTGCCCTGATGTTTCTCCAGCTCGGCATCGAATTTCTTCCTTTCCATTTTCAGCGACATGTCCAGTTTGTCGAACACGTTCAGGCTGTCGATCGGAACCTGCAGCGGCGCGGCGGAAGAAGACGCAGCCTGGACAGGGTGATCGATGCGTTTGCGCATGGCCTCCAGCAAAATCCTGCCGGCAGTCAGGCTGCGATAGCGCGGGTCGGTGCCTTCGATCACGATCCACGGCGCTTCCGCGGTGCTGGTGGCGCGCAGCGCGTGCTCGGAAACCTTGCGGAATTTGTCGTACAGCTTGAAGCGTTGCCAGTCCAGGTCGGTGACGCGCCAGCGCGTCGTGGGATCCTTCTCCAGGCCTTTGAGCCGCTTGCGCTGCACTTCCTTGGAAAGATGGAACCAGTACTTGATGATCAGCGCGCCTTCGTTGGCAAGCATTTTTTCGAAGTGGTTGATTTCGTCTATGCTCTGGCTCAATTCGGAAGCTTTGGTGTTGCCCATGACTCGCTCCACGATAGGCGCGGTGTACCATGAGCCGAAGAACACGCCGATCTTGCCCCTGGGAGGCAGTTCACGCCAGAAGCGCCACATCGGCGGACGCTCGCGCTCCTCATCCGATTGTTCACCCATCGCATGCACCTGGATATGGCGCGGATCCATCCAGGCGTTGAGCAGATTGACGGTTTCTCCCTTGCCCGCGCCGTCCACCCCCCCGGCCAGAATGATGACCGGAAACTTGGCCTTTTGCGCCAGGTCGAATTGCGCATTGAGCAGGTCTTCGCGCAATTTCGGGACCTCGGCATCGTAAGTGGCTTTGTCTGTCCTGTGCCCGAGCTCGGCAGATTCAAACATGTCGCTCTCCCCCAGTATTATGAACGCGCCTACAAAAAATCGGGCGCGATAACCAGACGCAGGACAGCCTGTTCAGAGTCTTCGCGCCGGCTAAACCACCATATGGCGCCCTTCTTGATGCCCAGGAAGATTCCTTGCAACCCAGCAGTTGCGATGCAACTTCACCCAACGTGGGCTGATGCCCGACCACCAGCACTGTGCCGCCCGCACCCGGCCAGCGTGCCGCCTGCAGCACGGACTGCGCGGAAGCTCCGGGCGCGATGGCGGGGGCAAGGGTAAAGCGGCTGGTAAGCGCCGCTGCGGTTTGCTGTGCGCGCACCGCAGGGCTGACCAGGACGCGGTGCTCGCGGGGCAAATGCTGGTGCAGAAAAGCGGCGACTTTCGCGGCCTGTTTGATTCCTTTGGCGGTAAGCTCGCGAGCGTGATCGGGTACGCCATCGGCGGCTTCTGCATGCCGCCACAAAATCAGATCCATTGCAGCTCCCCAGATTGCATTTTATTTGCCAGCACGTACCATATACACTGCTTGTCCTACTTTAATACGAAGAGGATGATATGACAACCAAAAAGGCCACTGCGACCATAGCCAAAGTACCAGGGGAAAAAACGCCGGTGAACAACTATGCTGTCCCGGCAAAACCGATTTTGAAGCCAGTGGTCAAGTCTGTCGTCAAAGCCGCGCTGCAGAAGGCCGCAAAAAAATCAAAACATAAAATGAAAGTGGTGCGCGACAGCTTTACCATGCCGCAAAACGAGTATGCGAAGATCGCCGAGATCAAGGATATCTGTCTGAAGGCGAAGATGCATGTCAAGAAAAGCGAAGTATTGCGCGCCGGATTGATCCTGCTGGCAAAGCTGGATCCGGGACAATTGAAGCGCGAGCTGGGAAGCCTGGAAAAAATCAAAACAGGCCGTCCGCAGAAGCACTGATTCCATGCGCTGTGGGACCGCGTTGAACCTCGCGCGCATATCGCGGCGCTTGTTATCCGGGACAGGACGCTCATTGCCGAAAGCATCTTGCATAAAGGCGGCCAGTTGATTGCCGGGAATTCGCCGGCCGAACATCAACTTCCTGCCGTGTGCTGCTGATCCCTGCCGTCCGCAAAAATTCAGGATTTCGGCTTGGCGGACGCCTGGGTGAACTGATCGAGCAACTCGTCCTGGGCGCATATTTTCCCGGCACTGCGCGTGTGCTTGCGCCGGTAATGCCCCGCGCTGTCCATGTCCCATGCCTGGCAGTTGTCCCGCAGATAGATTTTTAGCCCCTCGTCGAGAACGCGCTTCTTGAGTTTTTTGTCAAGCACCGGAAAGCATACTTCTATGCGGCGGAAGAAATTCCGGTCCATCCAGTCGGCGCTGGAGAGATATACGTCGTGTTGCAGATCGTTGCGGAAATAGAAAATGCGGCTGTGTTCGAGAAACCGCCCGATCACCGAGCGCACCTTGATGTTGTCGGACAATCCCGGCACGCCCGGACGAAGCGCGCACACGCCGCGGACGATCAAGTCAATTTTCACGCCTGCCTGCGAAGCTTCGTAAAGCGTATTGATGGTTTCGGGCTCCAGCAAGGCATTCATCTTGGCGATGATGTGGGCGCGCTTGCCCGATTGCGCAAGAAGCGCCTCGTTGCGGATCGCACGCAACACTTCGGTGTGCAGGGAAAACGGCGATTGCCACAAATAGTTAAGCGCGCGCGCCTTGCCGAGACTGGTGAGCTGGCTGAACACCTCGTTCACATCGGCGCAGACCTTTTCGTCGCTGGTGAACAGGCCAAAGTCGGTGTAAAGCCGCGCGGTGCGCGGATGATAGTTGCCGGTGCCGAGATGCGCATAGCGCCGCAGTTTGCCGCCCTCGCGTCTCACCACCATCAGCATCTTGGCGTGGGTCTTGTGGCCGACCACGCCATACACCACATGCGCCCCGACTTCCTCAAGACGATTCGCCCAATTGATGTTGGCTTCCTCGTCGAAGCGCGCCAGCAGTTCCACCACGACCGTAACCTCCTTGCCGCCCTTTGCCGCAGCGATCAGCGCATCCATCAGCGCGGAATCCACTCCGGTGCGATACACGGTCTGCTTGATGGCGACCACGTTCGGGTCGCTGGCGGCCTGCTCGATGAAATCGATCACCGGCTTGAAAGACTGGAAAGGGTGGTGCAGCAGCACATCGTTCTTGCGCATCACCTGGAACATATCCGAGCCTTTTTTTTGCAGCACGGCTGGCACGCTGGGCACAAAGGAAGGAAATTTCAAATCATCGCGCGCGACCATATCCGGGATGCGCATCAGGCGCACCAGATTCACCGGGCCGTGCACCCGATACAAATCATCAGGGGTGAGATTGAATTCCTTGAGCAATAGATCCGCAATCAGCGGCGAGCAATTGTCGGCGATCTCCAGCCGCACCGCATCGCCGAAGTTGCGCTGCGGCAGCTCGCCCTGCAGGCTGAGGCGCAGATTTTTGACTTCTTCCTCGTCCACGAACAGATCGCTGTTGCGCGTCACGCGGAACTGGAAACAGCCGAGCACCTCCATGCCGCTGAACAGTTCGCCGACATGCGCATGCAGGATGGATGAAAGAAAAACAAATCCGTGCTCGCAGCCGCTGATTCCCGGCGGCATCAGGATGGTGCGCGGCACCACGCGCGGAGCCTGCACGATAGCCCGCGCCGAATTGCGTCCGAAGGCATCCTTGCCCTGCAGTTCCACCGCAAAGTTCAGGCTCTTGTTAAGCACGCGCGGGAACGGGTGTGACGGATCGAGCCCGATGGGGGTCAGGACCGGCATTACCTCGCGGAAGAAAAAATCCTTGACCCATGCCCGCTGCGCTTCGTTCCAGTGTGTGCGGCGCAGGAATTTGATGCCGTGCCTGGCGAGGGACGGAGTGATGTCGGTGTTGAACAACTGATACTGGCGTTCTATCAATTGATGCGCCTGTTCGCGCACCAGCTGGAGGATCTGCTGCGCGGTCAGGCCATCGACGCTGGTGGCGATACCGCCAAGCTTGATTTGTTCCATCAGTCCAGCCACGCGTATCTCGAAGAACTCGTCGAGATTGCTGCTGACGATGCACAGGTACTTCAGCCGCTCCAGCAGCGGGATGCCGGCATCTTCAGCCTGCGCCAGCACGCGGCGATTGAATTCGAGCTGACCGAGCTCGCGGTTCAGGAATTGTTGCGGAACGAATTTTTTAGACAAGCTGCAGCCTTTTAATTTTTTGGAGGCACATACCCTTCAGGCATTTGCACGCCCTCGCCAAAGAAATACTTTTCCATCAGCGTGGCGAGAAATTTGCGAGCCGCCGCATCGGCAAGGTTCAGCCGGTTTTCGTTCACCTGCATGGTCTGGTATTTCAGCCAGCCCTGCCAGGCTTCCTTGGAGACGTTTTCAAATATACGCTGACCCAATGCGCCCGGGTAAGGGGGGCGACCCAGTCCTTCGGCCTCGCGGCCCAGTTTTACGCATTTTACCATTCTTGCCATTTTATGAATCTCCGGTTGTGATTATGTGTCGTTGCGATGACAGCGGGATGACAAAGTATTGTTCGTCAGGTTGCCGGCCAGTTCGCGATGCCGCCAAAGGATGTTCCGGGCACGATGCGAGGACATTCTAATTGCGCATCCCTAGAGACCGTTATAATAAAGCATGAATACCGATTGCCGATGCAACGAGACAATAAATCCCGAAAAAATACCAACGGCCGTTTTCCAGCCAGCTGGAAAGCCATTTGAGCGCAATAAGTCCCGATACGAAACTGAGTCCCATCGCCAGCAGGCTGGGCATGAAAACAGGAAACATCGCGGACAGGGATGGATGGGGGTGGTTTTGATCCTTCAGCAAGCGCCATATCTCGCGGACAATGACGGGAGGGGTCAGTACGACCGCCAGTGCAAAGCTGAATTCCTCGATTTTTCGCCGTGAAATTCCCAGCAGGAGTCCCGCTGAAATCGTGGCGCCGGAACGCGAGAACCCGCGAAACGGCAGGCAAACGCCCTGTATTGACCCGACCACGCAGGACTCCCTGAAACCCAGGGTACGGTTCCGTTCGGTAAGCGCAAGGTTTTTCAGTCCGGCAAACAGGATGAAAATCCCTACCGCGGCAAGCGCAACCGCAATCAGGTTCATATCCCCGAAAAGCAGTTCAATCTGGGCGTGCTGCACACCTCTCATGAAAAATTCCTCGATCAGAAATTTAAGGGCGAGGCCGACGATACCCGTCAGCACGGTGGCAGACGCGATGAGCTTTGCAGATTCCCAGAAAACCGCCCCGGAAGCAAAGAAGCTTTCCTTCCATGACCTCCAGAAGTAAACGATCACGGCAAACATGGTGCCTGTATGAAGCATAACCAGCAGCAGTGTCATCTCCGGCGCCGTAGGATCGAGTCCCATCAGTTTTTCGGCCACGATGACGTGGGCAGAACTTGATACTGGCAATAATTCAGCTGCGCCCTGAATTGCGGCAAGGACGAGTATTTGCGATAGCGTCATATGTTTGATTCCGGATAGCTAAACAGGCGCTTGGAAAAGTATTGCTGTGCCGCCCGTGGCGCGGTGTGTGAGTTTACATCACGGCGCCGCTCTGTGCTCAACTGCGGCAAGAACTCCTGGACCAAAATCGAAGAACATGGGCCAGGCGTCAGAAATTGAAGAGGGCCTGAAGATGGAGTGCAAAAAATGTTGCCGCGGTTATTTCGTAGGCAGTATTGCCCGCTCCAGTCGAGTTACCTAGGCAAGCGCTTCATCCGGCGGCTCGGCGCACCCCGGCATGCTCACCCTCCGTCATGCCGGGCAATCGGTGCGGCAGACCACAAACCAATTAAACAATACTCGGGGCAGAGCGCCATTAGCTATAAAACAAAACAACACGAGCCACATCGCGGCTCGTGTTGTTTTCAGAGACATCCTTCCGCTTGCATGACTCAGGATTTCTTTTTTTCGGGGGATTTCTTTTTTTCGGGGTCGTATTTGAAGGACAAGGCTACGCGCGCCCGGTAGGCAGCGATTTTACCGTCTTCGACGACCATGTCCAGTTTGACAATTTCGGCGACTCTCAGGTCGCGCAGTGTCATGGATGCGGTGGTGACTGCGTTTTCGGCAGCGGCTTCCCAGGATTTCTTGCTGGTTCCGACGATCTCGGTAATACGGTAAACGCTGTCTGCTGCCATGATTGCCTCCCTTATCCGTGATGAGTTCGAAAGTTTGTCTTGCGCTGCAATCAACATATTACGCTTTCCGGTAGATGCTTGCGCCCTCTTTCACAAACTCTTCCGACTTTGCTTCCATCCCCTTTTCCAGTGCTTCCTGTTCGGAGAGGCCTTCCTTCGCCGCGAAGTCGCGCACGTCCTGGGAAATCTTCATCGAGCAGAAATGCGGGCCGCACATCGAGCAGAAGTGCGCGACCTTGGCGGATTCCTTGGGCAGGGTCTCGTCGTGGAATTCGCGCGCCTTGTCCGGATCGAGGCCGAGATTGAACTGGTCGTCCCAGCGGAATTCGAAACGCGCCTTGGACAGCGCGTTGTCGCGGATCTGCGCGCCCGGATGGCCCTTGGCCAGGTCGGCGGCATGCGCGGCGATCTTGTAGGTGATGATGCCTTCCTTCACGTCGTCCTTGTCGGGCAGGCCGAGGTGTTCCTTGGGCGTGACATAGCACAGCATTGCGGTGCCGAACCAGCCTATCATCGCGGCACCAATTGCCGAGGTGATGTGGTCGTAGCCGGGCGCGATGTCCATCGTCAGCGGGCCCAGCGTGTAGAACGGCGCCTCGTGGCACCACTTCAGCTGCAGGTCCATGTTCTCCTTGATCAGGTGCATAGGCACATGGCCGGGCCCCTCTATCATCACCTGCACGTCGTGTTTCCAGGCGACCTGCGTCAGCTCGCCCAGCGTCTTCAATTCGCCGAGCTGCGCCTCGTCGTTGGCATCGTAGATCGAGCCGGGACGCAAACCATCACCCAGGCTGAAGCTCACGTCATAAGCCTTCATGATCTCGCAGATATCCTCGAAGTGGGTGTAGAGGAAACTTTCCTTGTGGTGCGCAAGACACCATTTCGCCATGATCGAGCCGCCGCGCGAGACGATGCCGGTCATGCGCTTCGCGGTCAGCGGCACATAGCGCAGCAGCACACCCGCGTGGATCGTGAAATAGTCCACGCCCTGCTCTGCCTGCTCGATCAGCGTGTCCCTGAATATTTCCCAGGTCAGGTCCTCGGCCTTGCCGTCGACCTTTTCCAGCGCCTGGTAGATTGGCACGGTGCCGATCGGAACCGGCGAATTGCGGATGATCCATTCGCGGGTCTCGTGGATGTTCTTGCCGGTGGACAGGTCCATCACGGTGTCGCCGCCCCAGCGGATCGCCCAGGTCATCTTCTCGACTTCTTCCTGGATGCTCGAGCCGAGCGCGGAATTGCCGATGTTGGCGTTGATCTTGACCAGGAAGTTCCGGCCTATGATCATCGGCTCGGCTTCGGGATGGTTGATATTGGCCGGTATGATCGCGCGGCCGGCAGCGACTTCGCTGCGCACGAATTCCGGCGTGATCTGTTTGGGCATGAATGCGCCGAAATTTTCGCCCGGGTGCTGCTTCAGCAGCATCTCGGAAAGCCCCTCGCGGCGCTGATTCTCGCGTATCGCGATGAATTCCATCTCCGGCGTGATGACACCGGCGCGGGCATAGTGCATCTGTGTGACGTTCCTGCCAGGCTTGGCGCGGCGCGGGGCGCGGCGCAAATTGAAGCGCATCTCCGCCAGCTCGGGATCGTTCAGGCGCTGCTGCCCGTATTCGGAGGTGAGCTTGTCCAGCGTTTCGGTGTCGTTGCGCTCGGCGATCCAGTTTTCGCGCAGCGCGGCCAGTCCTGAGCGGATGTCGATTTTCACCGCCGGGTCTGTATAAGGACCGGAACAGTCATATACATAGATAGGCGGATTGGTTTCCGCACCCATGCTGGCAGGCGTTTCGGCCTGTGATATTTCGCGCATCGGCACCAACAGGTCGGGGCGGCTGCCTTGCACATACACCTTGCGCGAGTTCGGCAACGGCTTGACTGCGGCGGCATCGACGTGCGCGGACTCGGCACTGAACTTGGGTACAATGAATTTTGGATTGGCGTTCATGCGATGTTCCTCATAGTCAGGGAAGCATCCGGTGGATGCTTCCCTACGACGGCATTACCCGTACAGGTTCAAAGGGTGTATCTCACTCCGCCCGTTTCACATGCCGGCGAAGACCCCTAGCGAAGCAAGCAAGGTAATGGAAAGGGCAGCGAAAAGCAAGCCAAACACGGCATCATTGAGCCACATGGACTGGCTTGCTATACTGGCCCGCTGAATACACGGCGATGACGGATGATTTGGGAGAGGGGAATGCTGGATATGGAACAGGCACGCTTCAACATGATAGAGCAGCAGATTCGCCCTTGCGAAGTGCTGGATGGCAGGATTCTGGAATTGCTCAAACACGTACGCCGCGAGAATTTTGTGCCGGAAAAAATGCGCGCAATGGCGTTTATGGACATGGAGATCCCATTGGGTCATGGGGCTTACATGTGGCAACCAAAGCTGGAAGCACGTTGCCTGCAAGAGCTGCACCTTAACCGCAACGACAAGGTATTGGAAGTGGGTACCGGCAGCGGCTATCTTGCCGCGCTGCTCTCCATGCTGGCCGGACATGTCACCACGGTCGAGATCGTGCCGGAATTGAGTGGCACGGCAAAACAACATTTGCATGCCCATCATCGCGACAATATCACGCTGGAAATCGGTGATGCCGCGCTCGGATGGGGCGGCGGGGCCAGTTACGACGTCATCGTGCTGACCGGTTCGACGCCGGTGTTGCCGGCAACGTTTCAGAACAGCCTGAATGTGGGCGGCCGGTTGTTTGCCATTGTCGGCGATGCGCCGGTGATGGAAGCCAGGCTGATCACCCGCGTTGCCCAGGACACCTACGAAACCGTCAATATCATGGAAGCCTGCGTCAAACCGCTGCAAAACGCGCTGCAACCCGAACGTTTCGTATTTTGAATTTATCCGGGTTTGTGAATCAAGGCGGCAAGAAATATTTTAGAAAACTCTAATATTCAGATTATTCAAAAGCTGATGACACTGAAATTGATCTTCCTGGCAAGCTTGCTGGCTTCAAGCGGCCAGGCGCAAGCCGCCGATCTGCTGGAAACTTTCCGCGCCGCGCAGGCGAACGACCCGGTTTTTGCCGCCGCGCGCGCCGCGCAGCAGGCAGGCCAGGAAAAGCTGCCGCAGGGCCGATCGTTGCTGATGCCGTCGATCAGCTTGAACGCGAACAGCACATTCAACAGTGCAAGCACCCAGTATCTTGGGGCGTTCCCCTTTCCGAGCGGCACGGATCGCTACAACAGCAATGGCTACGGCGTGACCCTGGTGCAGCCGTTGTATCGCGAACAAAACTGGCAGACATATAGCGAATCCGAATTGCAGGTCGCGCAAGCCAATCTGCAGTTCAAGATCGCCGCGCAGGATTTGATCGTGCGCGTCGCGCAAGCCTATTTCGACGTGCTGATTGCGCAGGACAGCGTGGATTTGGCAGGGGCGCAAATGACTGCCATTTCGGAACAGCGCGAACAGGCCAAGCGCAACTTCGAGGTAGGCACCGCCACGATCACCGACACGCTTGAGGCACAGGCGCGATACGACCAGACCGGCGCGCAGCAAATTGCCGCGAAGAACGACCTGGAAGTGAAACGCAGTGCATTGCAGCAGCTGATTGATACCGCGCCGGGCGACCTCGACCACCTCGGCAAGAACTTCAATCTGGAAGTGCCGCAACCCGCCGATATGGAAAAGTGGGTGGATGAGGCCAAGCAGAGCAGCTTGCAAGTGGCGATTGCGCAGGCGGGCGCCGAAATCGCCGACAAGGAAGTGGCGCGCAATCGCGGCGGACACTATCCGACCGTGGACCTGGTGGCCAACTATACAAAGAGCAATGCCAACGGCAGTGTCTACGATGTGGGTATCGATAGCACCAGCAAGAGCATCGGCGTGCAATTGAACATGCCGTTGTTTGAAGGCGGAGCGGTGAATTCCAAATGGCGCGAAGCGGAAGCCAACCGCGAGCGCGCCAGACAGGAACTGGAGAATGCGCGCCGCAGCGCAGATCAGCAAACCCGCCAGGCTTATCTGGGCGTGGTCAGCGGTGTCGCACAGGTTCAGGCATTGAAACAGGCGCTCGCTTCCAGCCAAAGCGTACTGGATGCGAGCAAGCTGGGACAGCAAGTCGGCGTGCGCACCAACCTCGATGTGCTGAATGCACAGCAGGCGCTCTATTCCACCCGGCGCGACCTGTACCAGGCACAATACAATTACCTGATGAGCGAACTGCGCCTCAAACAGGCGGTGGGTACGCTAAGCGAAGAAGACCTGAGCAACGTCAATCAGGCGCTTCATTAAAGGATTCAGGATGCAGGAGAAAAGGCAGCGCTCATTGCTTCTTGAATCATGTAACTTGCATCTTTTAATTTTCTGAAAGACGAACCATGAGTAAATCGGCAGCCTCCCATTCTCAACTCCCGGGTTCCCGGCAACCCAGGGTTGCCCTGATCACCGGCATCACCGGCCAGGACGGTGCCTACCTTGCCGAGTTCCTGCTGAAAAAGGGCTATGTGGTGCATGGCGTAAAGCGCCGCACTTCCCTGTTCAACACCGACCGCATCGATCACCTCTACCAGGACCCGCACGTCAGAAAGCGCCAGCTTCATTCCTGCACTACGGCGACCTGACCGATTCCACCAACCTGATCCGCGATCATCCAGCAGGTGCAGCCGGACGAGATCTACAACCTCGCCGCGCAGAGCCACGTGGCGGTGTCGTTCGAAGAGCCCGAATACACCGCCAACGCCGACGGCATCGGCACGCTGCGCCTCCTCGAGGCGATCCGCATCCTGGGCCTGGAGAAGAAGACGCGCTTCTACCAGGCATCAACGTCGGAGCTGTACGGCCTGGTGCAGGAAACGCCGCAGAAGGAAACGACGCCGTTCTATCCGCGCAGTCCCTACGCGGTGGCCAAGCTCTACGCCTACTGGATCACGCGTCAACTACCGCGAGGCCTACGGCATCTATGCCTGCAACGGCATCCTGTTCAACCACGAATCGCCGGTGCGCGGCGAAACCTTCGTCACCCGCAAGATCACCCGCGCGCTGGCGCGCATCAAGCTCGGACTGCAGGATTGCCTTTACCTCGGCAACCTCGACGCGCTGCGCGACTGGGGCCATGCCCGCGACTACGTCGAGATGCAATGGCTGATGCTGCAGCAGGATCAGCCCGGAAGACTTCGTCATCGCCACCGGCGTGCAATACAGCGTGCGCCAGTTTGTCGAGATCGCCGCGAAGGAATTGGGAATCGACATTCAATGGAAAGGCAAAGGTGTCGAAGAAGAGGCTACGACGTGCCGGCAAGTGCATCGTCCAGGTCGATCCGCGCTACTTCCGTCCCACCGAAGTCGAGACCCTGCTCGGCGACCCGAGCAAGGCAAAGCAAAAACTCGGCTGGACACCGAAGATCACCTTCCACGAGCTGGTATCCGAGATGGTGCGCGAAGACCTCAAGTCTGCCGAGCGCGATGAACTGGTAAAGAAGCATGGCTTCACGGCTTACGACTACAACGAATAACCCCAACAATAATGGATAAAAAATCCAGAATTTATATTGCCGGCCATCGCGGCCTGGCGGGCAGCGCGATCATGCGCGAACTGCAGCGCCAAGGCTATGCCGAACCTGGTGACGCGCACCCATGCGGAACTGGATCTGGAAGACGCCGCCGCGACGCTGGCATTCTTCGACAAGGAAAAGCCGGAGGTTGTGTTCCTCGCCGCGGCCAGGGTCGGCGGCATCCTCGCCAACAACAACTATCCGGTGGACTTTCTGATGAGCAACCTGCTCATCGAAGCCAACATCTGCCGCGCGGCGCACCGTGCGCAAGTCCAACGCTTGATCTTCCTCGGCAGCTCGTGCATCTATCCGCGCGACTGCCCGCAACCGATCAGGGAAGAATACCTGCTCACGGGCCCGCTGGAAGCGACCAACCGGCCGTACGCGCTGGCGAAGATTGCCGGCATCGAAATGTGCTGGTCGTACAACCGCCAGTACGGCACCAAGTGGCTGGCCGCGATGCCGACCAATCTGTATGGCCCGGGCGACAATTACGACCTGAACAACTCGCACGTGCTGCCCGCGCTGCTGCGCAAGATGCATGAGGCGAAGCTGTACGGAGCGGCCGAGGTGGTGCTGTGGGGCAGCGGCAAGCCGAAACGCGAATTCCTGTATGTCGACGATCTGGCGAACGCGCTGGTGTACCTCGCCATGCTGGACGACCAACGCTATGATGCGCTGGTCGAACCAAAGCAATGCCCGCTGATCAATGTCGGCACCGGCACCGACCTCACCATCCGCGAGCTCGCGGAAACCATCGCCGGCGTGGTCGGTTATAAAGGCAAGTTTGTACAGGACACCTCCAAGCCGGACGGTACCGATGCGCAAGGTGATGGATGTCAGCAAGATCCACGCACTGGGCTGGCAGGCCACAACCAGTTTGAACGAAGGGATCGCTTTGACCTACAAGGAATTCATCAGCCAGAATATTCCACCAGACATGACTCACAGCAAGGGCTCCCCATGAGCGATCCCGCACCACTCAGAAAAGGCCTGATCCTCGCCGGCGGCTCCGGCACACGTTTGCATCCGGTGACCATGGCGGTGTCCAAGCAACTGCTGCCGATCTATGACAAGCCGATGATCTACTACCCGCTGTCCACGCTGATGCTGGCCGGGATACGCGATATCCTGATCATTTCGACACCCCAGGATACGCCGCGCTTCCAGCAATTGCTGGGCGACGGCAGCGCCTGGGGGCTGAACCTGCAATATGCGGTGCAGCCCTCGCCGGACGGCTTGGCGCAGGCCTTCATCATCGGGCGCGACTTCATCGGCAAGCAGCCTTCCGCGCTGGTGCTCGGCGACAATATTTTTTACGGGCATTCCTTCCAGCATCAATTGGCCAATGCGGCACAGCGCACCAAGGGCGCGACCGTGTTTGCCTACCATGTGCGCGATCCGGAGCGTTACGGCGTGGTGGAGTTCGATGAGAACGGGCGCGCCATTTCGCTGGAGGAAAAGCCAGCCCAGCCCAAGTCCAATTACGCCGTAACCGGCCTGTACTTTTATGACCATGACGTCGTGGATATTGCCGCCAGCCTAAGACCTTCCCGGCGCGGCGAGCTGGAGATCACCGATGTCAACCGCATCTATCTGGAGCGCAGCAGCCTGTGCGTCGAGATCATGGGGCGGGGCTACGCCTGGCTGGATACCGGCACGCATGAATCGCTGCTCGAAGCCAGCCAGTTCATCCAGACCATAGAGCGCCGCCAGGGACTCAAGATCGCCTGCCCGGAAGAGATTGCCTACCACCTGGGATATATCGATGCCGCGCAACTGGAAGAGCTCGCCGCGCCGCTGATCAAGAGCGGCTACGGCGCTTACCTGATGAGCGTGCTCAAGGATGGCGCCAAGTGAGAGTGATCCATACCGCGATTCCCGACCTGCTGATCATCGAACCCAGGGTATTCGGCGATGACAGAGGCTTCTTTTTCGAGAGCTTCAACCGGCGCAGGTTTGCCGAACTGACCGGCCGCGATGTCGATTTCGTGCAGGACAACCACTCGCGCTCCGCGCAAAACGTGCTGCGCGGATTGCACTACCAGATTCAGCATCCGCAAGGGAAACTGGTGCGCGTGGTGCAGGGCGCGGTGCTCGATGTCGCGGTGGATATCCGCAAGAGTTCACCGACGTTCGGCAAGCATGTCGATGTGGAGTTGTCGGCCGAAACAAACTCATGCTGTGGATACCGGAAGGCTTTGCGCACGGATTCAGCGTGCTGACCGAGACCGCAGATTTTCTGTACAAGACCACCGATTACTGGTATCCCGAACACGAGCGCTGCATACGCTGGGACGATGCTGCGCTGGCAATAGACTGGCAACTGCAGGCGGAGCCGATTGTTTCCGGCAAGGATGAACAGGGCAAAAGCCTGGCCGAAGCGGAGCTGTTCGCCTGATCCTTTACCTTCAGGTTTGGAGCCTGGCTCCAGCGATTTGCACCTGCTCTTGAACTTGACATCGCTGCAAAATTGACGTTCAATGATTGAACACGTTCAATGATTGAACGGTTGAAAATGAACGGCATTGCCATGTTGAGCGACGAATACCGCTATAAAATCCTGAAACGTCTGGAAGCGAATCCCGAGATCAGTCAGCGCGAACTGGCCGGGACTCGGCATCAGCCTGGGGCGGGTGAACTATTGCATCCAGGCTTTGATCGAAAAGGGTCTGGTTAAAGCCAACATGGCAATGCCGTTCATTTTCAACCATTCATTGAACGTGTTCGATCATTGAACGTCAATTTTGCAGCGATGCTCAGTTCAAGAGCAGGTGCAAATCGCTGGAGCCAGGCTCCAAACCTGAAGGTAAAGGATCAGGCGAACGGCTCCACTTCGGCCAGGCTTTTGCCCTGTAGTATACCGGCTCCGCGTTGCCAGTCTATTGCCAGCGCAGCATCGTCCGGGGCCTATGTGCTTCGCGGATACCGTAATCGGTGGTCTTGTACCAGAAAAGTACGGTCTCGGTCCGTCGGTACGCTCCTATCCGCGGCGTGACCTTTGTTTTCGGCCGACAACTCACATCGACATGCTTGCGAACGTCGCTGAACTTTTCCGGATATCCACCGCGACATCGAGCACCGCGCCCTCCACCGCGCCGGCCGCTTTTCCTGCGGATGCTGATATTGATATGCAATCCGCGCGGCACGGAGCGCGAGTCAATGGACGTCGCGGCCCGTCAGGCAAACCTCTTCTCGAAGAAGCCTCTGTCGTCCGCCCGATAAGTTGGGTTCGATCGTGGCGGGTCCCGTCTCACTTGGCGCCGTCGGCGCCGCTCATCAGGTAAGCGCGGTCGCCGCTCTTGATCAGCGGCGCGCGTTCCACAAGTGGTCTTATCTGTACCCAGGCAGGCGATCTTAGTCCCTGGCGGCGCTCTATGGTCTGGATCACTTTCGTCCATGCGTGCCCGTATCCGGCCAAGCATGGCCGGGTACCCGACACGCGCGGCTGCTGCGCCTCCCGGATGGATCCGGTAAGCATCGTCATGTCCAGCTCGCCGCCGGGATGCTCTAGGCTGGCACGATGTCCACGAACCGTCATGGTCATGTTGCGCGTCGTCGGCTGGGCTGGCTTTTCCTCCAGCGAAATGGCGCGCCCGTTTCATCGAACTCCGCCACCGTGCCCGGATCGCGCACGTGGTCCAAACGCGGCTGTGCCGCATTGCAGTGATGCTGGAAGGGATGTCCATAAAAATATTGTCGCCGAGCACCAGCGCGGAAGGCTTGCCGATGAAGTCACACCCCGATGATGAAGGCCTGCTCCGCGAGGCTGCACCGCATATTGCAGGTTCACCAGGCGCGTCCGTGGCCGGCAATTTACACGCAGCATATGCACTAGGGGTGTCGAAATGATGCGGCTGTCGCGTATCCCAGCCAGCATCAGTGGACAGCGGGATCCATCGTTGTCATAGATCGGCGGCGGTACACCGCCATGGTCACCGGATGCAAACTATGCCGGAGCCGCCATAGGCTTTTTTGGTATTGGGGAGCCCTTGCTGTTGTTAGGTGGAATATTCTGGCTGATGAATTCCTTGTAGGTCAAAGCAATCCCTTCGTTCAAACTGGTTGTGGCCTGCCAGCCCCATCAGTGGATACTTGCTGCAACATCCATCACCTTGCGCATGGCCTACGGTGGTGTCCTGTTACAACTTCCTTTATAAACCGGCCACCGCCGGCGATGGCTTCCGCGAGCTCGCGGTCCGACATTGATCAGCAGTGCTTTGGTTTCGACCAGCGCATCATGACGTTGCAGTTGGCATGGCGAGTATAGCCAGCCAATACCGTCAACTTGCGCTTGCCGCTGCCTGCGTCCAACTACACTTTCGCCTCATGCATCTTGGCGCCGGCAGTTGGCGAGTTGTTCAGGTCGTAATTGTCGCCCGGCCGTACGACATCGCAGCCACTTGGTGCGTGTGGTACGACCAGCAGCTTCCGATGCACAATGCTCCACCACGCCCGTTGTTCAGGCGCCCGTGAGCAGGTATTCTTCCCTGATCGGTTGTGGCAGTCGCGCGGGAACATCCACGAGCTGCCGATCGAGGCGTTGGACTTGCGCATGTTGCGCGCGGCAGATGTCGCTTCGATGAGCAGGTTGCTCATCAGAAAGTCCACCGGATGGTCCTTTCGACCCTCGGCCGCGGCGGAAATACGACCTCCAGCAGAATGCCAGCGTCGCGCGCGTCTGCCAATCCAGTTCCGCATGGGTGCGCGTCACCGTCATAGCCTTGGCGCTGCAGTTCGCGCATGATCGCGCTGCCGCTGCAGCAATAGCCGCAATATAATTCTGGATTTTTTATCCATTTATATCATAAGCCGTGAAGCCATGCTTCTTTACCAGTTCATCGCGCTCGGCAGACATCCGGAGAGCTCGTGGAAGGTGATCTTCCGTGCTCCAGCCGAGTTTTTGTGCTTGCTCCGTCGAGCGGCTCTGCGACTTCGGTGGCGCGTCGAGGTCGACGATGCGCTTGCCACGTCGTAGCTCTTTCTTCGACACCTTTGTTCCCTTCGATGCCGATTCCATTCCTTCGCGGCGATCTCGAACTGGCGTGTATTGCACCCCGGTGGCGATGACGAAGTCTTCCGGGTGATCCTGCTGCAGCATCAGCCATTGCATCTCGACGTAGTTTTTTGCATGGCCCGGAGCGCGTCAAGGTTGCCGAGGTAAAGGCGATCCTAGTCCGACTTGATGCGCGCCACGCGCGTCATGTTGGCGTGATGTTGGCCGCCGCGCACCGGCGATTCGTGGTTACGGGATCCCGTGCAGGCGTAGATATAAGCCTCCCGGTAGTTGACGGTGATCCAGTAACCGTAAAGCTTCGCCACGCGTGGGACTGCGCAGTAGAACGGGGTGGTTTCCTTTTGCGGCGTTTCCTAGGCCATGAGACCATCGCATTTAATGCCTGGTAGAAACGTGTCTCTTTTTGGCCCAGGATGCGGATCGCCTCGAGGATGCGCAGCGTCCCGAGATGCGGTCCGCATTGGCGGTATATTCGGGCGTTTCAAACGACACCGCCGCATGGCTCATTGCACAGACATTTCGTCGCTGCGCCTATCGGATCATCGGATCAGGTTGGTGGAATCGGTGAGGTCGCCGTAGTCAAAATGAAGCTGGGCCTTTTTGACGTGCCGGTCCTGGTAGAGGTGATCGATGCGGTCGGTGTTGAAGACATGATGAACGGCGTTTTACTCCATGCACCACGTGACCTTCACGGACTTGTGCAAGGTAGGCACCGTCCTCCTGGCCGGTGATGCCGGTGATGGGCTACCGGGAAGGAAGTAAGAGGAGGCTGCCGATTTACTCATGGTTCGTCTTTCAGAAAATTAAAAGATGCAAGTTACATGATTCAAGAAGCAATGAGCGCTGCCTTTCTGCCTGCATCCTGAATCCTTTAATGAAGCGCCTGATTGACGTTGCTCGGTCTCTTTCGCTTAGCGTACCCACCGCCTGTTTGAGGCGCAGTTCGCTCCATCAGGTAATTGTATTGTGCCTGGTACGCAGTAATAGAGCGCCTGCTGTGCATTGGGCGTGCGCGCGCCGACTTGCTGTCCAGCTTGCTCGCATCCAGTACGCTTTGGCTGGAAGCGAGCACCTGTTCAATGCCTGAACCTCTGCTTGACCACGCCCAGATAAGCAGCCGCGGTTTGCTCATCTGCGCTGCGGCGCGCATTCTCCAGTTCCTGCTGGCGCGCTCGCGGTTGGCTTCCGCTTGCCGCGCCATTTGGAATTCACCGCTCCGCCTTCAAACAACGGCATGTTCAATTGCACGCCGGATATCGATACCCACATGCGTAGACACTCCATTGGCATTGCTCTTTGTATAGTTGGCCACCAGGTCCACGTCGGATAGTGTCCGCCGCGATTGCGCGCCACTTCCTTGTCGGCGCCCGCCTGCGCAATCGCCACTTGCAACTACTGTGCTTGGCCTCATCCCCGCCACTTTTCCATATCGGCTCGGCGCTTCCAGAGATTGAAGTTCTTGCCGAGGTCATCGAGCACGGGGGTCTCGAATCAGCTGCTGCCAAATGCGCTGCGTTTCACTTTCATTTTCGCGCAATTTGCTGCGCGCCGGGCTAGTGCCCCGCCTGTGCCTGACCGCTGGTCATCGTGGCGGTGCCTACCTCGAAGTTGCGCTTGGGCCGTCTCGCCGCTGTTCCGAAATGGCAGTCATTTGCGCCTGCCAAATCCACGCTGTCCTCGGCCATCGGCGCGTCATAGGCTTGCGCGACGCGCACGATCGTTGCGCGGCGATCTTTGAACTGCAGATTCGCTTGCGCGACCTGCAATTCGGATTCGCTATATGTCTGCCCAGTTTTGTTCGGCGAATGCCCGACGGCTCCGCCAAGGGGTTGCGCGTAGCCATTGTGCTCTTGTAGCGATCCGCGTCCGCCTCGGAAGGGGAACGCCCCAAGATACTGGTGCTTGCACTGTTGGTCCTGCTCGCGTTCAAGTAATCGACGGCATCCGCGACGATCAGCGGGCCTGCCGCACTTTCCATCACCTCCTGCTGCGCGGCGCGCGCGGCGGCAAAAACCGCAGATACGCAGCGCGGAAAGTTTCCACAGCAGATGGCGGCTTGCGCCTGGCCGCTTCGAAGCCAGCAAGCTTAGAGGAAGATGATTTCAGTGTCATCAGCTTTTGAATAATCTGAATATTAGAGTTTTCATAACTTTCTGCCGCCTTGATTCACAAACCCAGATAATTCAAAATACAAAACGTTCGGTTGCAGCGCGTTTTGCAGCGGTTTGACGCAGGCTTCCATGATATTGACGGTTTCGTAGGTGTAGCGGCAACGCGGGTGGCGGCTTCCATCACCGGCGCATCGCCGACAATGGCAAACAACCGGCCGCCCACGTCACTGTCTGAAACATTACCAGCAACACCGGCGTCGAACCGGTCAGCACGATGACGTCGTAACTGGCCCCGCCGCCGTCGACGCCGCGTGCACCAATTTCCAGCGTGATATTGTCGCGATAATGGGCATCCGAATGTTTTCTTTTGCCGTCCACTCAATTCCGCCGCGACATGTCCCACCAGCATGGAGAGCGGCGCGGCAAGAGATAGCATCCAGGTACCCCACTTCCAATACCTTGTCGTTGCGGTTAAGGTGCAGCTCTTGCAGCAACGTGCTTCCCACTTTGGTTGCCACATGTAAGCCCCAGTGACCCAAATAGGAATGTCCATGTCCATAAACGCCATTGCGCGCATTTTCCGCACAAAACCTCAGCGTACGTGTTGAGCAATTGCAGAATCTGCCATCACACTTCGCAAGGGCGAATCTGCTGCTCTATCATGTTGAAGCGTGTATATCCAGCATTCCCCTCTCCCCAATCATCCGCCCATCGCCGTGTATTCGCGCCGTATAGCAAGCCAGTTGCCCATATGGGCTCAATGATGCCGTGTTTGGCTTGCTTTTCGCTGCCCCTTTTCCCTCCTTGCTTGCTTCGCTAGGGGTCTCGCCGCGGTGGAGTGAGTACACCCCTTGAACCTGTACGGGTAATGCCGTCGTAGGGAAGTTTCCCACCGGGGATGCCCCTGAAATTGACGTCGCATGAACGCCAATCCAAAATTCATTGTACCCAAGTTCAGTGCCGAGTCCGCGCACGTCGGATCCGCGCATGGAGCCGTACCCGTTTCGCGCAAGGTGTATGTGCAAGGTAGCCGCCGACCTGTTGGTGCCGATGCACGAACTGTCACAGGCCGAAACGCCTGCCAGCATGGGTGCGAAACCGATGCCCGCCTATCTATGTATATGACTGTTCCGGTCCTTTATACAGACCCGGCGGTGAAAATGGGCGTCCACCTGGATCGCCGAGCGCAACGACACCGAAACGCTGGACAGACCACCTCCAAATACGGGCAGCAGCCTGAAACCGATTCCCGAGCTGGCGGGAGTACGCTTCAATTCCCGCCGCGCCCGCGCCGCGCCAAGCCACAGAGACGTCACACAAGATGCCGCTGTCCCCGCGCCGGTGTCGTCGCGCGCGGAAGTGGAATTCATCACAATACGCGAGAATCGCCGTCCG
>CAVWTZ010000035.1:0-7829 GCA_963757485.1 uncultured beta proteobacterium | reverse complement strand
TTTTTAGTCTGCTTCGAGCTCATTACGTGTTTGCTGGATACCTGCCTCATCGTCCACGATCAGAATTTTGTGCGCCGTGCTCATGAATTGCTGTCCATTCCAGAATGCTCTGCCGCGGCCGCGGTGGAAAATTCGCCGACGGGCAGCTCGATCAAAAAGCGCGAACCGACGGGGCGATTGTCCTCCACGCGGAGAGAGCCGCCGTGCTCGGAGATGATGCGCGCGGCGATGGCCAGGCCCAGGCCGGTGCCGCGTTCCTTGGTGGAAAAATGCGGCAGGAAGAGCTTGTCCTTGTCCTGCGGGGAGATGCCGTGGCCCGTATCGGAAACCGCGATTTCAATGGTATCGGATTCCGAGCGCAAATGGGTGGCGACGGTAATTTCACGGCAGGGCGAGTCCTCGAGAGCTTCAGCGGCGTTGTCGATGAGATTGATGATGACGCTGCGGAGGAGCGGGCCATCAGCGCGCACGGCGGGGAGATGCTCCTCGAAGGAAGTTTTCAGAGTGATGCCGTCGAGGCGGCCGCTGCTGCCCGATGCGGTGACTGGGGTGCATGAGGACACATTGTTCGTCACGGTGGGAGACGCGCTGTATGAGCAGGTGACCTCCGGGTACCAGGTACCCGTGCCGGAAGACACATTGTAGGTGCACGGACCAGCGGTAGGGGAGCCTGCCGTGCCGTACGAGCAAGTCGTCCCGGCGACCCAGACCGAACCGTTCGTGTTGCTGCCCGATGCTGTGGCAGGGGTGCAAGAGGACACATTGTTGGTCACGGTGGCGGTCGCGCTGGCGGAGCAGATAACCTCGGGTGACCAGGTTCCAGTCGTACCAGAATTGACATTGTAGGAGCATGAGGTGACTGGGGCAGCGGCGCCAAGCGTGCCATATTGGCACTTGGTTCGATTGGTGCCGGTGGTTTTCCAGGTACATGACGAAACGGTCGACCAGCTTGACCACGTAGATCCGGAATTGCTAGAGGTCGCCTGCTGAAGCGGCGCAGTCGCAGCCAGCAAACCATAGGTGGACTGATTCAAGGGGGTCGTCGTGCTGTACAAAGTATAGGCGGATTGATTCAATGGGGTCGTCGTGCTGTACAAAGTATAGGCGGACTGATTCAATGGGGTCGTCGTGCTGTACAAAGTATAGGCGGACTGATTCAAGGGCGCGGTCGCCGCCTGCAGATTGCCAGTGGTTTGCTGGTAATTGGCCGTCGAGCTCAGCAATGGATAACTCGTATTTTGGTAATTGGCCGTCGAACTCAGCAATGGATAGACGGTGCTCTGCAAGGTGCCTGTACTGCCCTGCAACTGAATGGTCATGCTCTGCGTCTGGCTGGTGGTCTGCGTTATTTGCGTCTGTTTCTGGAAGGTCTGGCTGGTGGTGGTGGTAAAAAGACCGCCGTCATACATCGGCCTTGGGGCTGTTCCGTCCTGGTTGCCGACCGGATTGTTGTCCAGGTCGTAATCGGTGGAGCCGTTCCAGTAGCCGTCGGTGGAAAGGATCACGAAATTCTGCTGGCAGGAAAACTGGATCGGGTCTTTGGGGATGACGCCGTTCAGCCCGGTGGTCACGGTATTGGCGACAAAGGGCGTGGCGGTAAATGTCATGCCGCCGCCATCGTCTGTGACTATGGGTGTGGTGCCGACATCCGATGCCAGACCCGAGGTGATCGTGATCACATTGCCGCTCGATACTGCACCGTAATTGCTGACGACCGGTATGTTGATTTGCAGCGCGACATTGGTCGCAACCGTGCTGGTGCTGGAACTGGGTGCGGTGGTGCCGGCCATGATCGCAACCCCGTTCACGCTGATGTCGTTGACCACGGTGCTGCCGCTCCCGCCCACCGTGACGGTGGAGGTGTAAGTGGTGTATGCGCCGATCTTGTGCGCGTACAACTGCCCCACATGGGACAGCGCTTCGCGCAGCGGTGTGGAATTGCCGGCAACGGAAGCATAGAGTTTGTTGTACCACGCCAATTTCTGGGCGGAATTGAACGTGTCAATGTCGACGAAGTCGGGCGGCACGTTGTTGTTCATGGTCATGAACCCAACCCGATAGTTGCTGCCGATCGGCGCGAATGCCAGGCCGACTCCGGTCTTCATCATCAGCATGCGGGTGCTGTAATAGCTGTACCAGTTGGCGAAATTCTGCAGGTCGGCTGGAATGCTGTCCGGAAACGGCGTCGCGGTCACGGTCAGGCCGACGCCGGTGCCGGTCGTCACGGTGTTGACAACCGGGGTAGCCAGCGAGTCGGCAGCGACCCCGGTGACGGTCACCACATTGCCGCTGGCCGTCGCGGAACGCGGGGAATGGATGGAACTGGCGATGGCGGCGGCCAGTGTCGCCGCGCTCTGGGTGGTCGCCGTGGAAGTCGAAATGCCGACCCCGTTCACGGTGATGCCGCTGACGTAGGTGGGGTTGATCGTCGGGAATGGGGTGTAGCTGTAGGTCATACTCCCACCGGAGGCGTTGGTCACCGCCGGGCTGTATCCCCCCAAGGTTCCATTGCCATACAGGGTCACCACGTTGCCGGAAGCGACTGCACTTACGCCGGTGCCCCCGGTCGTGGTGCAGTTGCCTGTTTTGGTGGTCGTGCAACCATTGATTGCGGTGGCGATATAGCCGGCCAGGGTGGTGCTATTCCTGGACGAGCTGGTGGTGCCCGATATCAGCTCGATGCCGTTGACGATGACCTTGCTCACCGACGTCGTGCTGTTGCCGCTGACCGTGATGGTGGCGCCGGGCGGGGGCGTGACGGTGATGATTGAAATCGGCGTGGTGGCCAGGTTGACCTGGGTGAACACGGTATTGACCGGATTGGTGCCGTCCACCTTGGTGGTGGAACCGATGGGGCTGATGCATTCCTGGTAAAAAATACTGGATGTATTGTGGTAAAGCATCTGGCTGGGCAGGGTCTGCGTGCCGCTATAGCTGTAATAAAAAGCCGGACCGCTGTAGTTCGGGGCGCCGCTCTGACCGGTGCCGCTGCCACCGGGAAAACTGGTGTTCAGATTGGTGGTTCCCGCCGTGCTTTGGTTATATCCGTCATTCCATGCGTTGGTGAAACTGGAGTTCGGATAGCTGGTGCCGGTGGAGGTGACCGGCGGTACGTAGGTGAAGGCGGGATTGTAGTAGACCCCGTTGCAATGGGGGGATTCAAAGCCATAATAGCCGGAGAAGTTTTTGGCATCGTCGGGCATGTAGTCCCAGTTCATGCTGCCGGAGTCGTCCAGCATGAACATCATGTTCGGACTGACGGTACTGGTCGATGAGTTTGCCAGCGGAGATGACGCCAGCGTGACCGATGCGGCCAGCGATGGCAACGGGAGCGCGAGGCTGGCGGCCAGTGCCAGGTTCAACAAATGGCGGGATATGCCATGGGCGTTCAGATGGTTTTTCATGGTGGCCTCCTAATAGACGATTGCCTGTACGTAACTGACAGTATTTTTTGGTCCGGTGACCTTGACGGTGATGCGCATCAGGGCGGTATGGCCGCCTCTGGCACAACCGCCGCCCTGGCAAACCTGCGTCGCATTTTCCACGGCCTGGCTCGAGCTGTTGACGGCTGCGCTGGCGAACAGGCAGCCGGTTACAGGCGGGGTTGCTGTCGCATCTTCTGTATCATATGGAATGGTATTGGCGGTGCGGCACATCCGCTGGATGACATAACGGATGGTGTTGCCGCTGGCATCGACGGTATCGCCGCTGCTGTCGACCTGGACCAGGGTGCTGTCGGCGTTGGTCCACTTTATCCCGGTGCCGCTGGAAGGATTCGGGTTAGTCAGGCTGACTGTAGGGTCGGCGTTGGAGTAATAACCGGCGTTCTGGCAACAGGCGGCCCCGTTGGCTGCAGGTCCGGCAATGGGGCCGGAAGGGTTTACCACGGTAAAACCTGAAGCGCCGCCCGTCTCGTTGAAGATATGGGTGGCGTTCTGGTAAACAACCAAATTATTGGCTTGCATGGTCGACTGCGCAGCACTCAACCAGGCAATGGCGGCCTCGATCCCGGAGTCACCGGAGGAAGTGGCGGACTGTCTGAATGCGAGGTTGCCCGCAATCATGGTGCTGGTATCCACAGAACGTATCAGTGCCACTGCGGCGAGCGACATGACCACTAGGGCAATCAGCGTGAAAAACAGCACTACGCCGCGCTGTTTCACTGCCAGAACTGGTGCGCGGCGCAGCTTGGGTTGCCGCGCTACGCCAGTCAACGCGGGCATGATCCGGTATTGAATTTCAATTCCATTTTGTTTTGGCATCATGTTCATGTCAGCACGCTATTTTGACCAGATTACGTTGCGCAGCGGAACGATGGTTTCAAATACCCGGTAGCGGTAGTATTGCCAGTTGGGGTCGTTGCCCATGTTGATGGCCGGGGCGGGAGAAAGGGGCACGGTTTCCGAGGAAGAACCTGCCCATGCGCACAGGCCGGTCGGGGCATCGCTGGTAAGCGACGTGCAGGCGCTGGTAACCTGGGTTTTTTCCAGCAAGCCGCTGCGCGCCACCACCGCGATGCGGACAGCCTTGATCAGATTTCGGTTGGCGTCCGTCAGGCTGGGACCCCAGTCGATGCCGGTTGCGGGGCCGTCCACCGCCGCATTCCAGCTGGCTTGATCCTTCGCATTCACCCACCGGATGATCTGGTTCGAACTGGCAGCGTTAGATATGCCATATTGCGCCTGGATGTTGACGATGTCCGCCACGATGGGAGCGCCGCCGGGATTGCCCGAGGCCGGGGTGGGAAACGAGGTGTCTTGGCGTTGCAGAAAAGCCAGCGAATTGGCCGGAACGGCAGGGTTGTAGTTCGGGTTTATGCCGTATTGTATTTCATGCCAGGTGCCCAGACAGGACAGGTTGGCGCCAATGCTGGTGCCATTGAGAATGCCTGTCGATAATGCAATACCCGTGTAATCGGGAGGGGCCGACAAGGCGGTCACTTCAGCCAGGGTGCATTGGCCCGCACCAGTGCCATTGATGACTATTGCAATATCGCCAACGTGGCAGCTCTGGTTGTCATTAACGCTGGCGGTGTTCGCCCCTGCAGTGCCTATCGCCGTACCTATGATTGAGCCGCCGCCGCCGCTGTTGGAGGTGCCGTAGCGTATGGTGATTGTGTCGCTGGCACCCGGCCCGGTCCCGCCATCGGTGATCGTGACCGGTGACAGGGTCGTCATCGGCGGAGTCGGGCCGGTGGCGTTATCGAAAACGGGCGACGTGCAACTGAGCGGAGGATTCGTGGCGACGGGCAACAGGCCGTACCCCGCCATTTCCAGGTCGCGTTTTATGGTAAACAGCGCGACGTTGCCGCTGGTTTGCACATCGGCTGTTCCGCTGGTGGTGCGCTTTTGCGCTTCAAAGATGGAGAAAACCTGCAACACGACCAGGGTCGCAAGCAGGCCGATCACCAGCCCGACCATGATTTCCACCAGACTGAAGCCTGCTTGATAAAAATGTGGATGGGGGTTGTCCGGCTTCACGATTCTAGCCCCCCGCGATATTCACGATGGTGGTGTAATTATGCTGCATCTGTCCCGGTTGTTGCCATTTGATCGTAATCATGTACTGGTGGGGATAATTAGTAGGGTCGGGCTGTGTCACGATCCTCCCGCCCATCGGAAGGTCTGCAGAAATATCGTAGTTCGGATTGGTGCTGTCAGCGATCAGGTACGCAGACAGATTGGTCGGATCCGCCCACATCCTGCCTATCCATTGCTGGGCGATATAACTGGCATCGGCGCGGTATTTCGAGTCAGAGGTATTCTTGATCATGGCTCCCTGCAAGCCGACCAGCGCAAGCACGCCCATTGAAAACAGCAGGATGGCGACCAATGCCTCCAGCAACGCGATACCGCGCTGCGCGGATTTGTGCTTCCGTACAGATTGTGCGGGCAAGGATTTTTGCTTATGCGTGGGCATGATATTTCCTCGATTTAACATGCGCGCGGACTGGTGCCTGTAGCCAGATTGGGGTCGCACATCCTGATACTTCCGCCTATGATGCCGATCGTGACCCGCAAATTGCGGCTGCCGGGCAATATTGCGGAATTGAAATCAATTTGCGAGAGCGGCGCCGAACCATCCGCGTTGTTCGGCATGTTGGACGGCACTCCCACTCCGCCCAGATTGTTGAAGGTGATGGTGGTTGCACCTGCCGGGGTAGCCGTGCTGGTCACATTTTTGGAACCGTCGGTGGCGGCACTTTCGATCACGGCACTGGCGCCATATGCCTGGATGCTCCACAGCGGGACCGACCCCGCAACAAGGGGATTGGCCCCCAAAATGAATTCGATATTGGTGTTCTCCTTTACCGCCTCTGCACGAGCCTTCTGCAACCCGTTCAGAACGGATTGGGCCGCGTTGTAAATCTGGGTGTTCTGCACCCAGGCCCTGTAGCTGGGCATGCCGAGCGTTGTCGCGATGGCGATGATCGCGATAACGATCAGCATTTCGATCAGCGTGAAACCCATGGACTTGTCCATGGGTTGTCTCGCCATGGGAAACGCGTTTAGCACGATGACCCTTTGCTCATGATCCAGCATGTCGCACCGTTGCCCCAGGGTGTCGCCGAAGTCTTGTTGTTGTTTTGGTCGAGCGTGTACCTGTATGCAGCCAGGCTGCCTATGCCGGTTGCGGTCAGCAGGTAAGTATCCGCCGGGGTCGATGCAGGATTGTGGGCGGTGACGCAGGTGTAGGTAAAGTACTTCGCGCCCACGATGGCGGAAGTGGTCTCAGCGGGATAAAGCAAACAGTTCTGGTCAACATAGCTGGTGTAGTTGCGATTGTCCTGGAATGACTGCTTGAGCTGTACGCGCAGGTTGGACAGTTGTGTCGATGCTTCAACCAGCTTTCCGCGCGTAACATAGTCGCTATAGGCCGGTATCGCGATCGCGGCCAGAATGCCGATGAGCGCGACCACCATCAGTATTTCGATCAGGGTGAAGCCTTTCGAGTATTTCATGGTTTGCTCCGTTTAGAGTTGATGCGGATGGTAGGGCGGCAATTCTAAAGTTTCCACTTCCGACTGACTAGAGGCGCGGGATTCCGGATGAACGGCATATTTGCCCGCAACCGCTGCGCCGCGGACCAACCGCCTGTCAACCATCCTGTGGTTCGGCGGCGTCCGCTGGGCAACGATTTGCAAATAGCCGTGGAGAGCAAAGCGGAAAGGCGGTAAAATCCGTCGGCCGAAAATATCACAAATACGAGGGGAGCAAACATGAGCAAGAGCCTGGTTCAATTCATCATCGAAGAACAACGCGCGATCCCGGGCGCAACCGGCGATTTCACCGGCCTGGTCAGCGACATCATCATGGCCTGCAAGCAGATTGCGCACGATGTCAACAAGGGCGCGCTGATCGGCGTGCTGGGCAGCGCGGGCAGCGAGAATGTGCAGGGCGAGACGCAGAAAAAGCTGGACATCATCACCAACGAAGTGTTCATCAAGTCCACCGAATGGGGCGGCCACCTGGCGGCGATGGCTTCCGAGGAAATGGACGATGTCTACCCGATTCCGAAGCACTACCCCAAGGGCAAATACCTGCTGGTGTTCGATCCGCTCGACGGCTCTTCCAACATCGACGTGAACATCTCGGTCGGCACGATCTTCTCGATCCTGCGCGCGCCCGCCGGCATCGAGCATCCGGCCGCCAAGGATTTCCTGCAGCCCGGCACCACCCAGGTCTGCGCCGGCTACGCGCTGTACGGTCCGGCAACCATGCTGGTGATCACCACCGGCCACGGCGTGAACGGCTTCACGCTGGACGGCGACATCGGCGAATTCATGCTGACCCATCCGAACATGAAAATCGCGCCTGACACGCTGGAAT
>CAVWTZ010000034.1:0-22500 GCA_963757485.1 uncultured beta proteobacterium | reverse complement strand
GGCCGGCCGGCCGGCCCGGCCCGTCCTGGCCGGCCGGCCGCCCCTCCCTTCCCGCTGCCGCCTGCCCGCCGCCCTGCCCGCCCGCTCGCCCTGCCCGCCCTGCCCGCCCCTCCCCCTCCCTCGCCCTGCCGCGCCGCCCGGCCCGGCCCCGCCCGGCCGGCCGGCCCGCCCGCCCGGCCCGGCCCCCCCCCCGGCCCGGCCGGCCCGGCCGGGCGGCTCGGCCCCCCCCCCCCCTGGCCCGGCCGGCCCGGCCCGGCCCGGCCGGCCGGCCGGCCGGCCGGGCCGGCCCGGCCGGCCGGCCGGCCGGCCCGGCCGGCCCGGCCGGCCGGCCCGCCCGGCCCGGCCCGGCCGGCCGGCCCGGCCCGGCCCGGCCCGGCCGGCCCGGCCCGCTCGGCCGGCCGGCCCGGCCCGGCCCGGCCCGGCCGGCCGGCCGGCCCGGCCCTGCCCGCCCCTGCGCGCCTCCCTCCCTCGCCCGGCCCGCCCGCCCCTGCGCCGCCTCCCTGCCCGCCCGCCGCCCCGCCCCTGCCCGTCGGCGCGCCCGCCCCTCCCTCCCTCCCTCCCTCCCTCCCTCCCTCCCCGCCCCGCCCCCCCCCCCCTCCCCGCCCCCCCTCCCCGCCCCGCTCGGCCCTGGCATGGCCCAGTGCAGCCCGGCGGAATGCCGCTCGCCATAATTATTGACCGAAATCCGTCCGTTCATTGCGAACGCGGCGGTTTCGAATTGTGCGGGACGCTCATCCGGTGCGGGAGGCGGGGCCAGCAGCGCACAGCCGCTTAACCAGGACAACCACAAAATGACCAGCCACCGCATCATTGCGGATCGAATTTCTTGATCACGGCCTGCAGCGGCTTATTTCCGGGATTGTTTTTGAGACTGTCCTGCCAGATCTTTTTGGCTTCCGCCTTGTCGCCGCGCACCCACAGCACTTCACCCAGATGCGCAGCGATCTCGGGATTCGCATTGCCGGCATATGCGCGCCGCAACATTTGCACGCTCTCATCCAGCTTGCCGCTGCGATAGTAGCCCCAGCCGACGCTGTCCATGATGGAGGCGTCATCGGGCGCAAGCTGCAGCGCTTTTTCCACCAGTGCCATCGCTTCCGGAATATGCTCGTTGCGTTCCAGCATGCCGTAGCCCAGCGCATTGTATGCTTGCGCGTAATCGGGTTTGATTTTGATCAGTTTGCGCATCAACTGCTCGAACACATCGGGTTTGCCGATCTGGTCGGCCATCATTCCGGTTTCGTAAATCAGATCAACGTCATTGGGCAGTTTTTCCAGGGCTTGATTCAACACCCGATACGCCTCTTCGAACTGATTGGCATCGCGCAACAGCTGCGCCTCGATCATGGCCAGTTTCGCGCGTTGCTCGTTGTCGGTTGTCTGTACTTCATGCAATATCCGGCGGGCCTCGGCCAGTTGGCCGTGCTTGCTCAGCAAATAAGCGGTGCGGATTTGCGCCGGCACCAGAAACTCGCCGTCTTTGACCTGGCGATAATACGAGATCGCTTCATCATCGTTGTTTTTTGCCTCGCTCAACTGTCCCAGGTAATACTGCACAGTACCCTGGTCCTTTTTGCCCTTGCTGAGCGCCTGCTTGAGTTCCGTCTCGGCACTTTCCATATCGTTGAGCTGCAGCGAGATCAGCGCGATGGCATACGCAAATTCCGGATTGTCGGGATTTTTGTCCGCCATGTAGCGGAATTGTTCCCGCGCCAGTTTGTATTGCTTTTGCTCAAGCAATGCACGCGCATACTGCAAGCGGATTTCCTGCGCATCGGGATAGCTGGCCAAATAGCTGTGTAGCATATCCAAACCCTGCTGCGGATGGTCTTTCTGCAACAATATCGCTTCAAGTGACACCGCCATATTCCACTCCGGTCGAAGGCCGCGTGCCTGTTCTGCCTCATCTAACGCAAGTTTCTCGTCGCCGGATGCTTGCGCCAATTGCGCCACAGCCCAATGCGCTTCAGCCACACGCGGATACGGCTGCGCAAGGTCGCGCATCAACTTCAGCGCCGCTGCCTGGTCGGGGTAGGTGGCCAAGATTTGATAAATCTGCATAAAGTCCTGTGCGGAATGATCTTCGTCGGCCTTCAGCAGGCCGGCGAATTCATCGCGTGCTTCGTCAAGTTTGCCGCTGCGCAACAATACCGAAGACAGCATGCGTCGCGCCATGATCGAAGACGGGTCCGTGTCGCGCCAAAGCCTGAGCGCCTCGATAGCCTGTTCGGGCTGGCCGAATTGAAGCGCGAATTTGGCGGCGCGCATGGCGAGGCGGGGGTCGCGTGTTTTTCTTGCCAGATCCAGGCTGCCTTCGACAGCGACGGTGTCGTTGCCGCGCTGGGCGGCGATTTCCGATAGCAGGTACTCGTACAGCAAATCGCTGCTCAACTCGATATTGGGCAACACGGGCGCCTCTTCTGCCGGCGGCGCTTCTGCCGGGGGTGCTTCCGTCTCGGGCTCGGTTTGCGCAGGCTGTTCCGTCTGCGAGTCCTGATCCTCGGTATCGGGTTGTACGGCCTGATTCACCGGGGCATGCGCACAGGCAGTGAGCAGCAAACTGGCGAAAAGAATGTGTTTGAACTTGGTCATGAGCATGCTGCTTTTGATGGGTTGCATATAATAAGTTATATTTGGACCAACGGCACCGCAAAAAAACCGGATTTCAATCCTGCCGCTGCGTTGTGGGCAAATTTTCTTGCTAATATATCGGCCGCAAGCGGCGCTGCAAAACGAAGACATAGCGCCGTGCGGTATTTCTGTCAGCCGGAACTGAAATTATTTACAAGCCTTGCATTTGGGCGAACTTCGAAATACTCGAGTTAGCCCAGCCACACAACGACTACGGCCCATAAACCTTGCCCAACATTGCTTCCGAAATAACCCTTACCGCCCGCAACCTGGCTCGCCGCTTCGGCAATATCCAGGTCATCCGCGGCGTGTCGCTGGAATTGAGGCGCGGCGAGGTATTGGGTTTGCTCGGGCACAACGGCGCGGGCAAATCCACCACGCTGCAAATGCTGACCGGCTGTCTGTTGCCGGATGGCGCCGCAGAAAATCAATGCAGCATAGACATCTGCGGCATCGATTTGTTGCATCACCCCGTGCAGGCCAAGGCACACCTGGGCTACCTGCCTGAAACGCCGCCCCTTTATCGCGAGCTCAGCGTGAACGATTACCTGACATTTGCTGCGCGCTTGCGCGGCATGAAGGCTGCCGATGTCACCAAAGCCCGGGCGCTGACCATGGAGCGCTGCGGCCTGGAAACGGTCGGCAAAAAGATCATCGGCACGCTGTCCAGGGGTTATCAGCAGCGCGTCGGCATCGCGCAGGCCATCATCCATGATCCGGACGTGATCGTGCTGGACGAACCCACGGTCGGCCTCGATCCCGCCCAGATCCGCGGGATACGCGGCCTGATCCGCGAATTGGGCGACACCCGCAGTGTGATCCTCTCCACGCATCTGCTCAGCGAAGTGGAAAGCGTCTGTGACCGCGTTGAAATCATGCAGCACGGCAAACTGATCTATGGCGACACCAGCGCACACATGCAGCAACACGGCAGCGTGTCCGGCTTCATCATCGGTCTGCGCAACCCGCCGCCGCTGAGTGTTCTGGAGGACATAGCCGGCATCAGCCATGTCGAGCAGCTTTCCGCCACACAGTTCCGCGTGTTGCACGGCACGGATCAAAACCCAAAGGGTGCACTGCTTACCCAGGCAGAACAGCAAGGCTGGCAACTGGAGCAGCTCACGCCGCTGCAGGCGACACTGGAAGAAGTGTTCGTCAGGATCACGGATGCGGAGACGGCCTTGACGGCATCCGCAACGGGTACACCAAAGGCAGGCAATCCGCTATCCGGCACGCCGGATGCGGAGTCGGCACCGCCGCCAGATACTCGCCCTTCGGGCGGTCTTGGTGCAGGAGCTGAACGATGATCCGCCTGCTCGCCATGCGCGAGCTGCGCAGCCTGTTTTCAATGCCGTCCACATGGTTCATCCTGGCGGCACTGCAATTCATTTTCGCGTGGTTCTTTCTGGCGCGGCTGGACGCATTCCTGGAAGTTCAGCCGCAGCTCGCGCAACTTGCCAATCCGCCGGGAGTGACGACCACGGTCGCCGCACCGATGTTCAACATGGTCGCGCTGCTGCTGCTGATGCTGGTGCCGCTGTTTACCATGCGCCTGATTGCCGAGGAGCGCCGCAACCAGACGCTTGCACTGCTGCTTTCCGCGCCGTTGTCCGACCTGCACATCGTGGTCGGAAAATTTCTGGGTTTGCTGATTTTTCTGGCTGCGCTGATGATCGGCGTGCCGCTGATGCTGTACACCCTGTCGCTCGGCACAAATCTCGATAACGGTCTGCTGTTGAGCAATATCCTCGGCCTGTTCCTGCTCACCGCCAGCTATATTGCGCTGGGACTGTACATTTCCGCCCTCACCGCGCAACCTGTCATCGCCGCGATCGGTTCGTTTGCGGTGCTGATCGGCTTGTGGCTGGCCGACATCGGCGCGGCAGCGGAAAATTCTCCCTGGCATTCCATCTCGCCGCTTCATCACTTCCGGAATTTCAACGACGGACTGCTGGATAGCAGCGATGCGGCATTCTTTGTTCTGTTCACGATTGTTTTTCTGCTGCTGGCCATCAGGCGCCTGCACAACAATCGCGTCTACGGGTGAATCATGCTGCGTAAAATTCTCAATGCCCAGAGGTTCCGTAACCTGCTGTTCGCGGTTGTTTTAATCGGCACCGCAACCGGCGTGGGCTATCTTGCTGCGCGCCACGACGTGCAGCGCGATGTGACCTACAACACCATCAACAGTCTGGATTCCGAGAGTATCGAGGTTCTCAAACAGATGCCCGGCCCGGTGAATATCACGGTGTATGCAACCGAACAGGACGCGCGCCTCGGCGACATACGCAAGATCATTCGCGATTTCCTGTCGCTCTATCAGCGCTACAAGCCCGACATCAAGCTGGTATTTGTCGACCCCTCGAAAGATACCGTGGAAGCGCGCGCCGCGCAGGTTCGCTTCAACGGGGAAATGGTGATCGAATACGCCGGGCGCAGCGAACACCTGACCAGGATCAACGAGCCCATCGTCACCAGCACCTTGCTGCGCCTGGCGCATGCCCGCGATGAAACCGTGATGTATCTGGACGGGCACGGCGAACCCAAACTGGACGGCATCGCCAACTTCGACCTCGGTTCGGTGTTCGGCGCCAATCTCAAGAAGAGCGGTTTTCGCATCGCGGCTCTTAATCTGGCGCTGGCCCAGCAAGTTCCCGACAATATCAGCGTGCTGGCAATCACCCAGCCAGAAGTTGATCTGATGCCCGGTGAAGTGGACCAAATCCTGCGCTATGTGGATCGTGGCGGCAACCTGCTCTGGCTGGCGGACCCCGGCCCGCTGCACGGGCTGGAGCGCCTTGCCGAAAGGCTCGGTTTGCAGCTTCCGCCCGGCATCGTGATCGATCCTGCGGCCGTCGAGATGAACGCACCCGAAAACTGGTCGCTGGCTGCAAGCTACCCGCCCCACGCGATCACGCGCAATTTCGATCTGACCACCGCATTCCCATCCGCACGGCCGGTGCTTTGGGATGAGAGCGCGCCGGAATCAGATGATGCCGGGCGCTGGCAATACCACGCCCTGGTGGAAGTCGCCCCGCGCGGCTGGGTGAGCCGGACAATGCCGAAAGGCAAAGCGCCGCTGCGCTTCGATAAACAGAATGACACCCCCGGTCCGGTCGATATCGCCGTGGCTTTGCAACGGCGCATCAATGACCGCGAGCAACGCATCGTGGTGGTCGGGAACGGCGCGTTTCTCTCCAACAGTTTCGCCGGCAACGGCGGCAACGTGGACCTGGGCATGAACATGGTGAACTGGCTAGCCGGGGAGGAACATCTGATCACGCAGAAATTGCGCCCCGCAAAGGACAGCAAACTTGAGCTGAGCAAAACGCAGCTCGAAATCATCAGCGGTATCCTACTGCTTGCCTTGCCGTTGCTGCTGGCGGGGGTGGGAGGGTATCTCTGGTGGAAACGCCGCCGTGCCTGAAGGACGCGCCACACAACTACTGATGAAACAATTAGCCATCCGACTAAGTTGCCAAACTACGCCAACTAAGTCGTTGGTTATGCGCTTGCTGATACTGCGTTAAAAAAATGGCTCAAAATCCTCATTTATATTCATATAAACTCCGGTTTTTGCGAGTTGGACTGCAACGGCAAGCCGCCCATCCCTGCGTAACCCACTTCGCCATTTTTTGCCTTATCTCAGCTGCGCTCGTCACGTTGTGAGGCGGTCTTTAAAATTAGCCCATCATGCCTGAACTCCCCGAAGTCGAAATTACGCGGCGCGGCCTGGCCGCACATCTGACCAGACGCAAAATTGCAGATGCCGTGATCCGCAACGGCAGCCTGCGCTGGCCTATCCCGAAAAACCTGCCCAAATTATTGCGCGGACTGACCATACGCTCGCTCAAGCGCCGTGCGAAATACCTGCTGATGGATTGCGGCAGCGGCACGTTGATCCTGCACCTGGGCATGTCCGGCAGCCTGCGCATCCTGCCGTACGTAATGTCCGCGGCACCCGCAAGGGGTACGCCGGTGGGCAGCCCGCTGCCAAGCAGCGACCCTTCCGCAGGCAAGCACGACCATTTCGATTTGATATTGAGCAACGGCACGCTGATGCGTTTGCGCGACCCGCGCCGCTTCGGTGCGGTGCTGTGGCATCAGGGCGATCCGGCTACCCATCCGCTGCTCGCATCGCTCGGCCCGGAACCGCTGGAGAAAGATTTCGATGCGCGCTATCTCTACCAGGCCACGCGCGGGCGCAGCGTCAGCATCAAACAATGCATCATGGACAACCATGTCGTGGTAGGGGTGGGCAATATTTACGCCAACGAATCCCTGTTCCGCGCCGGCATCAGGCCGCAGCTCGCTGCCGGAAAACTCAGCCTGCCGCGCTGCGCCGGACTGGTCGAAGCAATACGCGCAACCCTGGCCGAAGCGATCAGCCTCGGCGGCAGCACGCTGCGCGACTTCGTCAGCGCTTCGGGGCAGGCCGGCTATTTCCAGCAGACTTACTGGGTGTATGGCAGGGCAGGGGAACCCTGCCGCCGCTGCGGCGCGACGATCAGGCAAATCAAACAGGGGCAGCGATCCAGTTTTTACTGCGCGTGCTGCCAGAAGTAATTGCGGTTTGTGCTAAAGTATTTGCGTGCCGATAAAGGGCTACATCCGCCGAATTCACATTGCACTACATATTTACCATCGGAGGAAACATGAAATTCATCCTGCTTGCAGTTGTACTGATGCTCACCGCCTGCGACAAACCCAGCGTGCCCAAGATCGCCGCACCGCAACGTGAAGTGCTTGATAATGCCAAGGCTGTAGACCAGATCGTGCAAAAAAACACCGATGATGAGAAGAAAAAGATCGAGGATGCAAGCAAGTGACAGGTAATCGGCGCACCGCGTGAAAGCCATGCGGCGTTACCTGCTTGCGGTCATTTTGCACGCTGTCGTGTGCGCGCCTTTTGCCCGCGCCGGGCAGTTGCCGCGCCCCGATCACGTGGTAATCGTGATCGAGGAGAACCACAGTTACACCCAAGTCATGGACTTGCGCAACCGTGCCTCATACATCCACGCGCTGGCGAAGCGCGGCATGCTGTTCACCGATTCCCATGGCGTGACGCATCCCAGCCTGCCGAATTATCTGGCGCTGTTTTCGGGTTCCACGCAGGGCGTCACCGATGATTCCTGCCCGCATGCGTTCAACAACGGCAATCTTGCATCCAGTCTGCTGGCCGCGGGTTTCAGCTTCGCGACCTATTCCGAGTCGTTGCCCGAAACTGGCGATCCGGGCTGCGCGTCGGGCGCGTATCAGCGCAAGCACAATCCCGCGGCAAACTGGCAGGGCACGCGGCTGGACCCTGGGCTGAACAGACGTTTTGCCGATTTTCCGCGGGATTTCTCCAGGCTGCCCACCGTCTCTTTTGTCATCCCGAATCAGAACAACGACATGCACGACGGCAGTTTCGAGGACGCGGACCGGTGGCTGAAGACGAACCTCGATCCGTATGTGGAATGGGCGTTCGGGCACAACAGCTTGTTGGTGCTCACCTGGGATGAGGACGACTTCCGCGCGGAGAATCACATCGTCACGATACTGGTCGGCCCGATGGTGAAGCGGGGCATCAGCAGGCAGCGCATCGATCACTACAGCGTGCTGCGCACGCTGCTTGATTTCTACGGTCTGCCCGCGCTGGGCGCCAGTCGCGACGCGAAGCCGAAAACCGGAATCTGGAAAGGCCCTGACCGGACCAGGGCGTGCGCTACTTGCCCTTTGCAGCCATCAGCTTTTCGTACTTGGCCTGCAGCTGTTCCTTGCTTTCCTTGTAATCGGGATTGAACGGGATGCAGTCCACCGGGCACACTTCAACGCATTGCGGCGTATCGTAGTGGCCCACGCATTCGGTGCATTTGTTCGGATCGATGACATATACGGTATCGCCTTGCGAAATCGCATCGTTCGGGCATTCCGGCTCGCAGACGTCGCAGTTGATGCATTCATCGGTAATCATCAGGGCCATGCTGGTTTTCCTTGTTCGAAAAGGTACTGGGGCAGATTTAATTCTGCAGTGATTTATATTTTTGCTGCAATCTTTCCATCACGTAGGGCGTTACGAATTTGCTGACATCGCCGTTGAAACGCGCGACTTCGCGGACCATGGTGGCCGAGATAAACGTGTACTGTTCTGCAGGGGTCAGGAACAGCGTCTCGACTTCGGGATACAAATTGCGATTCATGCCCGCCAGCTGAAACTCGTATTCGAAATCCGACACCGCCCGCAGTCCGCGCAGCACCACCCGCGCATCATGCGCCTGCACGAAGTTCATCAGCAGGCCGTTGAAGCCTTCCACGCGCACGTTGGCAAAATCCGCGAACACTTCACGCGCGATTTCCACACGTTCGTCCAGCATGAACAAAGTGTGCGCGCGGCTTTCGGCCACCGCCACGATGACCTCGCCGAACAAGCCGGACGCGCGCCGCACCACGTCTTCGTGGCCACGGGTGATGGGATCGAATGTCCCCGGATAAACAACTTTGATCATATTAAATCCATTTTCTGGGTGAATCGCGGTGTCGCGTGTTGGTTCCGACTAACCTGAAGGTAAGTCTCCACCGCAACTTCGTTGTCGCTCATTCCTAGTCTATCAACCTGATATGCCTGCGTCATTCGGTGCGCGGCTCCTTGCGCTTCATTCCGCAAAAGTGCATTTACGCTATTTGCAGCAACTGATAATACACCCGTCCGGCCTTGCCGGATTTGACCGTCCGCCAGGGGGGCGGGACAGCGATCGCGGCGCCCGATTCGGCATACACCACGCCGTTTTCATTCAGGCGTTGCGGCAAGACTTCCAGCAGCCTGGGCAGGTAATCGCTCTGAAACGGCGGATCCAGAAAGATCACGTCATACTTGTGCGCATCACGCAAAGCGAATTCTAGCCCATCCCGCGCCTGCACGGACACATTGGCGCAACCCAGCCTTTTGACATTATCCTGCAAGGCGCGCAATACCGTGCGGTTCATCTCTACCATCACCACGCGCTCGGCGCCGCGCGAGGCGGCCTCAAAGCCCAGCGCGCCGCTGCCCGCGAACAGGTCCAGGCAAATGCGTCCATACAGCGTTTGCCCCAGCCAGTTGAACAAGGTCTCGCGCACGCGATCCGGGGTGGGGCGCAATCCATCCGCATCCGGGAAACTGATCACGCGGCTGCGCAGTTCCCCGCCGATGATCCTGACCTTGTTCATAGCCACCTTAATCTACTGCGCGATTCGGGGGTGAGGGAGGGTGGTGCTCGCGATCCAGGGCCGTGTAGCGGTAAACTGCGGCTCCGGTCGCTGCGCTCCATCCTTTCCCACCCGCAAATTGCTCGCTACGATTTCTGCCGCTACGCATATTTTTGTTTAGGCTAAATTATTTCGCAGCTTCATCGGGAGCGCCCACGATCACCGTTGCCATCGCCCGCGGATCGATGTGCCGCGCGAACGCAGCGCGGACCTGCGCGACCGTGACCTTGTCGACGTTGTGCGTGAAGTCGTCCAGATAGGTCAGCGGCAGATCGTAGAAACCGATCAGGCTCAGGTAGCCGAGTATCTTGCGGTTGCTGTCGATGCGCAGCGGAAAGCCGCCGATAATGTTCTGTTTGGCAGCGAGCAGTTCCTGTTCGGTCGGGCCGTCGGTGATGAAGTTCGCCAGCGTTTCGCGCACCAGTTGCAACGCTTCGTCAGCCTGGTCTTTCCTGGTTTGCAGGCCGATCTGGAAGGGGCCGGGCTGCTTGAGCGGCATGAAATAACTGTAGACGCTGTATGCCAGCCCCCTTTTTCGCGCACCTCGTTCATCAGGCGCGACTCGAAACCGCCGCCGCCCAGCACATAGTTGCCGACAAAAAGCGGGAAATAATCGGGGTCGCCGCGCGCGACGCCCGGTGCGCCGATCAGGATATGGCTCTGGCTGGCCGGGTGCGGGATGCGCAATTCGCTCGCGGCGATTTTCATCTCCACCCTGGGCAATGCGGCAGGCGCGGGAGATTTCGGCAATTGTGCGGTGAGCTGCCGGGCAATCGCTTCCGCTTCGGCCCGCGTTGCATCGCCCATGATGGCGACCACGGCATGGTCAGCCTGGTAATGGGTTTGATAAAAATCACGCAGATCCTGCACGGTGATTTTTCCGACCGTGCCGACTTCGCCGGTAGCGGGCAATGCGTATGGGTGCGTGCCGTACACTGCCTTCTGGAAGGCCTTCTCGGCGATGCTTTCCGGCTGCGTCTCGGCCTCCTTCAGGGAGGCGATCAGGCGCACCTTTTCGCGTTCCAGGATCGCTTCCGGGAATTCCGGGTGTTGCAGCACCCGCGCCATGATGTCCAGCGCCTTGTCGCGCTCTGTCGCGCTGCTCAGTGTGCGCAACGATACGCTGGCACTATCCGGGTTGAAGTCGCCGCCGAATTGCGCGCCGACATCCGCCATCCCGCGCGAGATCTGGTCCTCGCTCAATCCGCCTGCTCCCGCATCCAGCAGCTGATGGGTCAGACCGGCCACGCCGGATTTGTCGGGCGCGTCGAAGCTGCTGCCCGCCCGCAGCGTCACCGCGACGTCCAGCATCGGGAGATCGTGATTTTCCACGAACAGCACCTTCGCGCCACTGGCGCTCTGCCAGTGCTGGATGGCGGGGGTGGCACCGGCGAAGGTGGAGACGCAGCATAAGGCAGCGACACCGATAAATTTGACCAGTCTTGCATTAGCGTACATTTGCAGAGCCTCCTTCAGGCTGAAGTTGCAGTTTTTTGCCTGAAAGCGGCTGCGGATCAAGCACCGCGACCGTCAGATTGTCGTCCTGCAGGAATTCCCTGGCGACTTGCTGCACTTGCTCTGCCGTTACCGCCTGGAGTTTGTCCAGCATCACCGGAATGGCCTGATAGCCGAGGCCGATGCTTTCCAGCTGGCCGATCTGCATGGCCTGATAGAACACCGAGTCGCGCTTGTACACTTCATCCGCCATCAGTTGCGCCTTGACGCGTTTCAGCTCGTCTTCGCTGACGCCGTCCTTCTGCAGCAACGCGATCTGGCTGCGCAGCGCAGCCTCGACATCCTGCACCGTCCTGCCCGTGCTCGGCGTGGCGTCCAGGGTAAACAGGCCGGGTCCGCGAGATGCATCGTCATAACCGGCGTCCGCCGAGATCGCAACCTGCTGCTCGCGCACCAGATGCTGGTTGAGGCGCGCCGACTCGTTGCCATCCAGCACGCCTGCCAGCACATCCAGCGCGTAGGGTTTCCAGTCATGTTCCGTATCTCTCAATACCGGCGCATGGTAGGCCATCACCAGCCGCGGCAATTCGGCGGGTGCTTTCACGACGACGCGCTTGATGCCCACCTGTTTCGGTTCGAAAGCGTTGCGCCGCGGCGGCAATGCGCGTCTGGGAATGGAGCCGTAATAGCGTTTTGCCAGCGCGAATACTTCGTCCGGATTGACGTCGCCGGCAATGACCAGGGTTGCGTTGTTGGGCGCGTACCATTTTTTATACCAGGCTTTGACATCGTTGACCGTGAGCTTCTGCAGATCGCTCATCCATCCGATGACCGGATTGTGATAGGGATGCTCTTCATAGCTCGTCGCCATCATGATTTCATTCATCCGCGCCTGCGGGTTGTCGTCGGTGCGCATGCGCCGCTCTTCCATGACCACCTTGATCTCCTTGCTGAATTCCTTCTCGGTCAGATTGAGGTTCTGCATGCGGTCGGCTTCCAGCTTCATCGCCAGCGGCAACCTGGATTTGTACAATTGCTGGAAATACGCGGTGTAGTCGGTGCTGGTAAACGCGTTCTCGCGCCCTCCGGCGGCCGCAATGCGTTTGGAGAACTCGCCCGCCGGCACGGTCTTGGTGCCCTTGAACATCATGTGTTCCAGCGCGTGCGCCACGCCGGTGGTTCCGGTGACCTCGTCGATGCTGCCGACCTTGTACCAGATCTGCTGCACCACGACCGGCGCGCGGTGATCTTCCTTGACAATGACTCTCAGGCCGTTTGCCAGCGTGTGTTCGAACACCTCCGCGTGCGCGGCGTTGAACGACAGACCCAGAAACAGCAGTGTATAAACCAGTACAGTTCTCATATGTTCGAACCCTTCAACGAATAAAACGGAACCCTTCAACTCGGAATCGGCATAAAATGCGCACGCATTATGCGGCATTTAATTGCCCCCGGACTACGCTCATTTACCGATAACCATATGACCGATGCAGACATCCTGTCACTGCGGCCCCTCGTCAAGCGCGCTGCGACGGTGCCGTGCACCCGCGTCATTACTCGCATCAGCAGATTAAAAAATGTTCAGTTTCCTGAAGAAAAAGTCATCCGCGCCTGACAGCGATCAGGCCGTTACGGACAAGCCGGGTTCAGGTTGGTTCGCACAACTTAAATCCGGTCTGGCGCGCACCGGCGAACAGCTGACCGGCCTGTTCAGCCGCGGCGGGAAGATAGACGACGATCTTTATGACGAACTGGAAACCATACTGGTCACCGCCGATGTCGGCCTGAACGCGACACAGGCGCTGCTGGCCGAGCTGCGCCATCAGGTCAGGGAGCAGCGCTTGAACGAAGCATCCGAACTCAAGGAAGCACTCGCACATTCTTTGCTCAAGCTGCTCAAACCGCTGGCGCAGCCGCTTGCCCCGGAACAAATCAGGGCCCATAAACCCTTCGTGATCATGATGGTGGGCGTGAACGGCGCGGGCAAGACCACCTCGATCGGCAAGCTGGCGAAATACCTGCAGGGCCACGGTTTGTCGGTGCTGCTGGCCGCGGGCGACACGTTTCGTGCCGCTGCCAGGGAACAGCTGGCGACATGGGGCGAACGCAACAACGTGACGGTCATAGCGCAACAGGGCGGCGATGCCGCCGCGGTGATCTACGATGCCGTGCAGGCCGCTCAGGCGCGCGGCATCGACGTGGTTCTGGCCGACACCGCCGGACGGTTGACCACCCAGGCGCATCTGATGGAAGAAATCAAAAAGGTGAAACGCGTCATCGCCAAGGTGATTCCCGATGCGCCGCACGAGGTGCTGCTGGTGCTGGACGCCAACACCGGGCAGAACGCGCTGAGCCAGGTCAAGGCTTTCGACCAGGCGCTCGGCGTTACCGGTCTGATCCTCACCAAGCTGGACGGCACGGCCAAGGGCGGCGTGATCGCCGCGATTGCCAAGGCGCATCCGATTCCGGTACGATTCATCGGCGTAGGGGAGGGGCTGGACGATCTGCGGCCCTTTGTTGCGGAAGACTTTGTTGCGGCATTGATGGGGCTGGAGGAATGAGCCTGACCTCACACATTGCTGCCACAGAGAACACAGAGATAATCCCGGTTGCATGTATTTTCTCTGCTCTTCTGAAGGGTCATCCGCCTTTTTCGCAATCTATTGTTTTTCTCTGTGAACTCGGTGTTCTCTGATATAACTATTAGCCATTCGACTAGGCCGGCAAAAAACACCTGCCAAGTCGTTGGTTATGCGGCTAACTGATTTTCGCTATGATCAAATTCAATCAAGTCAACAAACGTTATCCGGGCGGCTATCAGGCGCTGAAGAACGTCTCGTTCGAGATCGCCGAGGGCGAGATGGTATTCCTGACCGGACACTCCGGCGCCGGCAAGAGCACCCTGCTCAAGCTCATCGCCGCGATCGAGCGGCCCAATCTGGGCAGCGTGCTGGTCAACCAACAGAACGTCGGCGTGCTCAAGAGCCGCGCGCTGCCGTTTCTGCGCCGCAACCTCGGCATCATCTTTCAGGATCACAAGCTGCTGTTCGACCGCAGCGTATTCGACAACGTGATGCTGCCGCTGCAGATATGCGGTTTCGATTACCGCGAAAGCCACAAGCGGGCGCGTGCCGCGCTGGACAAGGTCGGTTTGCTCAAGCGCGAAAAATCCCACCCCATCGCGCTGTCCGGCGGCGAACAGCAGCGCCTGTGTATCGCACGCGCGATCGTGAACCGCCCGTCCATTCTGCTGGCCGACGAGCCGACCGGCAATCTTGATACCGAATACGCGCAGGAGATCATGGATATATTCAAGTCCTTCCATCAGGTCGGGGTTACGCTGCTGATCTCCACGCATGATGAGAGCGTGTTGCGAAACACCAGTGCGCGTGTGCTTGCGCTCAAACACGGCGAGTTGCAGCCATGAGGCACGCATTCGATCAAAATATCGGCGTATTGCGCCGCATGTTCGCATCGAAGCTGACAGGAATCCTCAATATTCTGGTCATCGGCATCGCACTCAGCCTGCCTGCCGGGATGTATGTGCTGCTGCAAAACGCCCAGGGCCTGGTTGCCCAATTTTCCGGCACCCCCCAGATCAGCATGTACATGAGCATGGATGCGAAAACGGAAGATATCGACAGGCTGCGCAAACAGCTGGAACGGCAGCCGGGCATTGCACGGGTCGACTTTGTCTCCCGCGCACAGGCGTTGGAGCAACTCAAAAAAAGCAGCGGACTTGCCGACGTGATCGGAGGCCTGAACCAGAACCCCCTGCCTGATGCCCTCATCGTTTATCCCAAACCGAGCTCGGCCGAGGCGCTGGACGGGCTGCGCGCCGAGCTGGCAAAGCTGCCCGGGGTGGAGCAGGCGCAACTCGATTCGGCCTGGGCCTACAAGCTTGAAGCCATGCTCAAGTTCGGGCGGATGCTGGTGCTGATACTTGCCAGCCTGCTCAGCCTTGCACTGGTGGCCATCACTTTCAACACCATCCGCCTGCAAATTCTCACCCAGCGCGACGAGATCGAAGTCTCCAAACTGATCGGCGCGACCAACGCATTCATACGCCGTCCCTTTCTGCATTTTGGCGCGATTCAGGGACTGCTTGGCGGCATCATGGCCTGGCTCATCATCAGCATCAGCCTGTTGCCGCTCAACCACCAGCTGGCCGCAATGGCGCAACTCTACGCGAGCCAATTCGAGCTGCATCCTCTGTCGCTGGGCGACAGCCTGACGCTGTTGCTGTTCTCGATGTACCTGGGCTGGCTGGGCGCGTGGTTATCCGTGGCACGGCATCTGTCGCGTATCGAGCCGAGCTGAGCTGCCCGGCTTGAACCATTGCAGCGGGGCGATTGGCGGCGAATTACAACACCGGATGGTGGTTGTCAGTAGGCCTCAAGCTTGGCTCCCTCCGGATTCAACGAATGCCTCCAGAACTGGTCATCGCGATCGAACAGCCGATAGGTGCCGCGCGGCCCCCAACTGCCCGCCTGGTAGTCGTTGATGAAATCGCGCTCCATTGCCCACACCTTGATGATGGGATCAACCACGCGCCAGGCCGCTTCGACTTCGTCTATGCGCAGGAACAGTGACTGGTCGCCCTGCATCACGTCCAGCAGCAGCCCTTCGTAAGCATCGTAATCTTCTTCGCTGCCCTTGCGGTAGGTGGCGTCCAGGCTGATGGTGCGGGTATGCAAATCCAGGCCCGGCACCTTGACCTGCAATTCCATTTTCATGCAGTCGTTGGGCTGGATGCCCAGCATGATCCAGTTCGGCTGTGAGGGGCCGTTGCGAACTTGGCGCAGCAAATCCTGCGGCGGATTCTTGAAACGGATGCAAATGGCCGAACTGCCTTCCGCCATGCGTTTGCCGGTGCGCAGGTAAAACGGCACGCCGGCCCAGCGCCAATTGTCTATGAACAGCTTGAGAGCCGCATAGGTTTCAGTGGTGCTGTCTGCCGCCACACCCGGTTCTTCGAGATAGCCTGGAACGCTCCTGCCCGCTATGGTCCCGCCGGCGTATTGCCCGCGAAAAGCGTGGGCATGCACCGAATTCTGGGTGATCGGGCGGATCGCCTTGAGCACCTTTACCTTTTCGTCGCGCAGATGTTCGGCCGTCATGCTTACCGGTGGCTCCATCGCGACCAGCGCCATCAGTTGCATCAAATGGCTCTGGATCATGTCGCGCAGCGCGCCCGCACCCTCGTAATAATCGGCGCGCCCCTCGATGCCCAGGGTTTCGGAATGGGTGATCTGCACGTGGTCTATGTAATGGTTGTTCCACAGCGGTTCCAGCAAGATGTTGGCAAAGCGGAACACCATCACGTTCTGCACCGTGCCTTTGCCGAGGTAATGGTCAATGCGGTATATCTGCGATTCCTTGAGGTGCTTGTGCAGGCTGCCCTGCAGCGTCTGGGCGCTGAGCAGATCGTAGCCGAAGGGCTTCTCGATCACGATACGGCGCCAGCCTTTCTTTTCGCCGAGCAAGCCCGCAACGCCGAGACTTTCCACGATCCTGGGAAATTCCGAGGGGCGCACCGCCATGTAGTACATCATGTTGGGCGGGAAGTCTGTTCCTCCGTCGAGCAGTTGCTGGAGGCGCTGGTAAACGGCGTTATCGCCGAGCGGGGTGGCAAAATAATGCAACCGCGCGCAGAAGCGCTGCATCGCGGTTTCATCTATTCCGTGCGCGCGGGCCGAGCGCAATTTTTCCACAACCGTTCCCACCCATTCATCGCGAGTATGCTGTGCGATATCGCATCCCAGAATCACCATCTGTTGGGGAAGACGGTTGACCATTTCGAGCCGGAACAGCGCGGGTATCAGTTTGCTTGAACTCAGGTTGCCGCCAGCGCCGAAGATGACCAGCGTGCAGGGTTCTATCGTTTTCATTTTTGCGCGCCGGTATGCTTGACTGCATGGCCGCCGAACGCATTGCGCATAGTGGACAGCAGGCGGTCGCCGTAGCCGGTCTCGTCCTGGCTGTTAAAGCGCATCTGCAATGCCAGCGTCAGTACCGGAGCGGCTACGCCTTGCTCCACCGCCTCGATCGCCGTCCAGCGCCCTTCGCCGGAATCCGGCACAAAAGGCGCGATGTTGTCCAGCTGCTGATCGTGCTTCAGGGATTCGGCCGTCAGATCGAGCAGCCAGCTGCGCACCACGGAACTATGCCGCCACAGCTCGGTGATCTGGGCCAGGTCGAGATTGAATTCCTGCTTGCCGCGCAGCAACTCAAGCCCTTCGGCGAATGCCTGCATCATGCCGTACTCGATGCCATTGTGGATCATCTTGGTGAAATGGCCAGCCCCGACCGGTCCCACATGTGCCCAGCCGCGATCCGGGGCGGGCGCCAGCGCTTGCAGCACAGGTGCCATGAGTTTGGCCACTTGCGGCGTTGCGCCCACCATCAGGCAATATCCGTTCTCCAGACCCCAGACGCCGCCCGAGGTGCCGGAATCCATAAAGCCTATGCCCAGTTCGGCCAGCCACGCGCCGCGCCGCTGGCTGTCGTGGTAATTCGAATTGCCTCCGTCGACGATGATGTCGCCTTTCGACAGCATGGGCGCAAGCGCGAGAATCTGCTGTTCGGTCGGTTCGCCGCTCGGCAGCATCAGCCATACGATGCGCGGTGCGGTTAATTTTGCGACCGCATCCGCCGCCGAAGCAGCTGCCAGCATGCCAGACTCCGCACCCAATTGAGCCATCGTTTCCGCAGATCGGTCATAGCCCACCACTTCAATGCCGCCACGGCGCAGCCTGCGAACCATGTTCCCGCCCATCTTGCCAAGACCTATCATTGCCAATTGCATTGCTGCTCCTTCCAAAAAAGATATCGTGCCGTTCCGTGCCAGCAGTTAAAATTCAACTCGCTGGAATCATACTACACGCAAATCTTATGCCTTCATCAAAGTTCCAACAGCAATTCCGCTGGCATGGTTACGGCACGACGGCCGAACTGGAAGCGGCGGCAGTGCAGGCGATACTGCAGGCGGCACGGCTGGCCATCGGCCAGCGTGGCGAATTTCATATCGTGCTGGCCGGCGGCACCACCCCGCGAAGAATTTATGAATCGATGCGGTCGGCTGATGCCGACTGGGCTTCATGGCATATCTATTTCGGGGACGAACGCTGTCTTCCTGCCGACCATGCCGAGCGCAACAGCCGCATGGCCGCACTGGCATGGCTGGATCATGTTGCGATCCCGCGCGGGCAGATACATCCGATACCTGCAGAAAATGGTTCGGAAGTTGCCGCCGCTGATTACGCGCAGGTGTTGCAGGGAATCGAACAATTCGACCTGGTATTGCTGGGATTGGGCGAAGACGGACATACCGCCAGCCTGTTTCCGGGCCGTGATCCGGGCAACACGCCGGATGCGCCGGCCGTGCTGGCGGTGCACGATGCGCCCAAGCCGCCGCCGGAGCGCGTCTCGCTCAGCGCAAACCGTCTTGGCGCCGCGCGCCGGGTCATGTTTCTGGTAACGGGGGAAAGCAAGCTGCAGGCCGTGACGGACTGGCGCAACGGCGCAAGCATCCCCGCTGCAGCGATCACCCCGGCCGGGGGAGCGGATGTCTATCTGGAAGCGGTTTTGCTTGGGGCCGGCAGCGAACAGCAAAACCGCTGAGGAAAAGGCGGGTTCAGATTTCCGGTTTGAACAGGCTGGCGGGGGCGCTGCGCCAGTATTGCGGCGGTGCCGATATCTGCGCGCCCAGTTCTGCGGCGGCGTGCCACGGCCAGCGCGGGTCATAGAGCATGCCGCGCGCCAGCGCCACCAGGTCGGCGCTGCCTTCGGTCACGATCGCTTCGGCCTGTCTGGCTTCGGTGATCATGCCGACTGCAATGGTGGTCAACCCGGTTTCCTGCCTGATGCGCCGGGCAAACGGCACTTGATATCCCGGCGCGATCGCCACCTGTTGTTTGGGCGACAATCCTCCGCTGGAAACGTGTATGTAATCGCAGCCCCTTGCTTTCAGCTCATTTGCCAATGCCACGGTCTGCTCCAGATCCCATCCGCCTTCCACCCAGTCGGTTGCCGAGACGCGCACCCCCAGCGGCTTGTTTAGGGGCCAGGCGGCGCGCAGCGCGGTGAACACTTCCAGCGGGAAGCGCAGGCGGTTTTCCAGTTTGCAGCCGTAGTGATCGCTGCGCAAATTGGCGAGCGGGGAGAGGAACTGGTGCAGCAGGTAGCCGTGGGCGGCATGCAGTTCGATTGCATCGATTCCCAGCCGGTCGGCGCGGCGCGCGGCCTGCACGAAGGCGTCGCGTATCCGCTCCAGACCGGCCTGGTCCAGCGCAAGCGGGGCGGCATCGGAAGCGTTGAACGGAATCGCGGATGGTGCGACCGTTGCCCAGCCCCGTGCCGGTCCTGCCAGCTGTTTGCCGCCGCGCCAGGGGACTGCGCAGGAAGCCTTGCGACCCGCATGAGCCAGCTGCATGCCGACCGGCATCAATGAATATTGCCGTATCGCTTTCAGCACGCGGGCGAACGCGGCCTCGTTGGCATCATTCCACAAGCCGGGGCATCCATGCGTAATCCGCCCTTCCGGTGAGACCGCAGTTGCTTCCACGATCAGCAGGCCGGCGCCGCTATGCGAAAGATGTTCCAGATGCATCAGGTGCCAGTCGCCCACGTTGCCGTCCTCGGCGGAGTACTGGCACATCGGGGCAACCACGATACGGTTCGCGAGGATGTTCTGGCGCAACTTGAATGGCGAAAAAAGCTGGCTGTTCATGGTGTGTTTTCCTTTGGTTGAAAGCGCGCGAAGTATAAGACAAATGCGGTTTGCCGTAATCCGCTCAACCGGCAATTCGGCGATCAGGTTGCCGCGTTGACCGGGTCGCACAGTGCAGACAGGAAGAGGTATTCTGCAAGCGGCATGCGTTATAATCGCATCGCATTTCTGTCTGTCGTGTAGCAATGGGCAAGCAATCGCGCAAAGCCGCGCTGCAACGCAGCCAGACCGACGGCCATCCGGGAAAATTCCCACCGGCCTGTTTGCAGGACGCAACTGGTTTCACCATGAGGTTACCCAGAATTCAAGACTATCGGGCGCATGAAACGCAATTACCCAAATGATCCACAACGATAACCTCTCCGCACAGCCGCAGCCCGATTCCGGCCGCATCGTAGCGCCTGCAGCGGCCTCCCAACACGAGGAAGTGCTGGAGCGCGCGCTGCGCCCCAAACAGCTCAACGAATATGTCGGCCAGGAAAAAATCCGCGGGCAACTGGAGATATTCATCAAGGCGGCAAAACAGCGCACCGAGCCGCTTGACCACGTGCTGCTGTTCGGTCCGCCCGGACTGGGCAAGACCACGCTGGCGCAGATCATCGCGCGCGAAATGGGAGTGAATCTGCGCCATACCTCCGGCCCTGGCCGGTGATGTTCACTGCGTCTTCCACATGGACCTGCAACACCAAGTGGGTGCCGCCCTTCAGGTCGAGTCCCAGGTGAATGCGGCTGCGGAGGTTATCCTTGAGTTCCTGAAAATTCTTTGGAAAACCAATTATTCCCAGGATGCAAACCACTATCACTACGCCGATAGAAATCGCGCGAGTTCTGATCTTCGTTTCCATGCCTTGGACTCTCTCGTAGCGCTGACCTTCAGGTCAGTATTTTCCTGATTTCCCGCCGTGTTGACCTAAAGGTCAGCGCTACACTACTTCTTCGCCTCTCCGCCCGTCTCTTCCGTCACCATGCCTGTGATCGCCGAGCGCGCCACATCCACTCGAACCTGGTTGGCAATCTGGAGCTGAACTGTGCCAGTCCTGAAAGATACAATCGTTCCGTAAATCCCGCCGCTCGTCACCACGCGGTCACCCGTCTTGAGATTGGCGAGCATTGCTTGCGTCTTGCGCCGCTGTTGCTGTTGAGGCCGGATGACCAGGAAATACCAGATGGCGAACAAAGGCGCAAAAAGGAGAAGGAACTGGCTTAGCGCCCCGCCCGCTCCCGGGTCCGCCGCCAAAAGAAATGAATTTCCGAAAATGCACTCGATCAAGGTCGAGCCGATAAGCTAAGGATTTTAGAGTATGACACCCTGCCCGCGAGGAACGTGATTGGCAGGGTCGGGCTTTCCGGATTCGTCTCAGGGATGGATTGCACGCCTAAGCTTCCGCGCGCACCCTTGAATGAAACTCCGCGAACGCTCCAAACAACAAAGACTGCCTGATTTTGCGCATCCTGTCAATGTAAAAGTGGAGGTTGTGCTGGGTGGCTAAAATGGCCCCCAGCATCTCACCCGCAAGAAACAAATGACGAATGTAGCTTCGAGAATAGCGCCGGCAGACGGGACACTCACAGGCCGGATCGAGCGGCGATTCATCCCTCGAGTACTTCGCGTTCTTGATGATCACCCTGCCCTGCGAGGTGAACACGCCGCCATTGCGGGCATTCCGAGTCGGCATGACACAATCGAACATGTCGAATCCTCGCGCCACGCAATCTACCAAGTCCTCGGGTGTCCCGACTCCCATCAAATAGCGCGGACGATTGCGCGGCAACAGTTGAGCGGTGGATTCGGCGACTTCATACATTTCCGCCTTGGGCTCGCCCACCGAAAGCCCGCCCACGGCGTAGCCTTCGAAATCCAATTCCAGCAAGCCCTCCGCGCTCTCGCGCCGCAGGTCCTTATCGACGCCACCCTGGACGATGCCAAAAAGTGCAGGGGCTGGAATTGCCGATTGATGATGACCGATTGCCGATTGCTCGCCGGCCTGCGTTGCGCTCGCTGACGTCTGAGAGCTGATGGCTGACAGCTTCTGTTTCGCCCGGTCGGCCCATCGGCCCGTCAACTCGACGGCACGATGAAGAGCTTCGCGGCTGGCCGGATACCTCGACGCATTCGTCGAGCGTCATGATAATGTCCGCTCCCAGCGCAACCTGCACCTCGATGGCGCGCTCGGGAGAAAGGAAGTGGGAAGAACCATCCAGGTGGGATTTAAACCAGACTCCGTCCTCGGTAACCCGGCCAAGAGCCTTCAGGCTCATCACCTGAAACCCCCCGCTGTCCGTGAGGATCGGGCGCGGCCAGGCCATGAAGCGGTGCAGTCCTCCCAGTTCGCGGATGATCTCGTGGCCAGGACGCAGATAGAGATGATAGGTGTTGGCCAGGAGAATCTGGACTCCCAACTCTTCCAGTTGGCCCTGCGTCATTCCCTTGACGGTGCCTGCCGTCCCTACCGGCA
>CAVWTZ010000033.1:0-30039 GCA_963757485.1 uncultured beta proteobacterium | reverse complement strand
GGGCCAGCGCATCAAAATCTGGACGTAACCTATTGGTTTATGGTAACTTCTGGCAAGTCAGCCGTGGACTGTCTGGGGGATGGACTCCCAGGCCGGCTGGGATTGTCGGGAGGAACTGGGCATGGAAGCCGCGGGAAAACGCTTTGTCGAGGGGTTGAAACAGTGCTTTGCGGACTTGCGTGATCCGCGTGTACAAGGGCGATGCGATCATCTGCTGATCGATATTCTGGCGATCGCTTTGTTGGCCGTGATGTGTGGAGCGGAAGACTGGCCGGACATCGAGGAATTTGGAAAACGCCGCCATGACTGGCTGAAGACGTTCCTCCAGTTGCCGAGTGGTATTCCATCGCACGACACGTTCCGTCGTGTGTTTGGTTCTTGGATCGCAAGCAGTTTGCAGTCGGCCTTTTCCAATGGACGCAAGCCCTGCACGAAGCCACCGGTGGCAAGGTGCTGGCCATCGATGGGAAAACCGCCCGCCGCTCGTTCGCCAAGAAAACCGGCTTGGCAGCCCTGCACTTGGTGACGGCATGGGCCAGCGAGAACGGCCTGACACTGGCGCAGGTCGCCTGCGAAGAAAAATCCAACGAGATCACGGCGATTCCCGAATTGCTCAAACTGCTCAACCTCCGCGGGCAGACAGTGACCATCGATGCGATGGGCTGTCAGAAGGAGATTGCGGCGCAGATTCGCCAGCAAAAGGGGCACTACCTTCTTGCGTTGAAGGGAAACCAGGGGACGCTGGCGGATGACATGGAGCGGTTTTACGAGCAAACGCTGGACCGGCGATTCGCCGCAGTCAAGCACTCCACCGCGGATACCTTCGATCGCGGACATGGCCGCGAGGACTTTCGCAGTTGTGACGCGTTCAGAAATCCCCCAGGACCATCCTCAGCGTACCGCGTGGAAGGACTTGAGAAGTCTGGTGGTCATTACTTCGTGTCGTGAAGTAGAAGGGGAAGAGCATTGGGAGACACGGCAGTATATCACCAGCCATGCTCCACAAGCGAAGCTGCTGGCGAAGGCCATTCGTCAACACTGGGGTATTGAAAACACTCAACATTGGACGTTGGACGTTACCTTTGGCGAGGATTCGCGGCGTCAGCAAGATCGCCACGGGGCAGCCAATCTTGCTGCTGTCCGCCGCCTGGCACTCAGTTTGCTCCGCCAGGAGAAAACCAATAAGCGTGGAGTTAAGAACAAGCGTTTAGCCTGCGCCCTTGATCCAAGCTACCTCCTCACTGTCCTCCACAATGCTCAATTTTGATGCGCCGGCCCTGGGGCAAGCGGATTCTCCGACTCAGGCAGAGCGATCGACAACAGAAGTAGCCTCCTGCCGTGAATAACTGCCCGTCCCTGGGGCCAGGCCACCCGGCTTCCTGTTTGGTGTCCGGCGGGCACGACGGCAGGCGGCGATTTAACCGTGCATTCCGCTTGACAGCCACCGCAACCTGTACTATAAATACTAATACAGTTAGAGAGGTGCCCGCGTGGAGTTCTCATCGACCCGTCCAGCCGGTTGCCGATCTGCCGGCAATTGACGCAGCCAAATCCGCGAGGCGATCCGCGCGGGGAAGACTCCAACCTGAGGAGCGGTTCCCTTCGGTCCGGGAGCTCTCTCGATCCCTGGTGGTCAACCCGAACACCGTTCGCCCGGGTCTACACCGAGTTGGAGCGGGAGGGAATTCGAACACGCGGCCGGGCCTGGGCGTTTTTGTGGCCCGCGTGGGGAACGACCTCTCGCGAAAGGTCCGCCGCGAGCGGCTCCGCCAGGCGTCGACCGCTTTCTCACCGAGGCCGTCCACTTGGGATTCACGGCCGACGAGGTCCTCACGTCGGTTTCGGAGCAGATCAAGCAATATCAATGGCGACCGAGGTCAATACATGAACCCCAAGTCTTGTGGTGCAGGCGTCCCGCCTGACAGTTCCGAAACGGCAGGCGGGACGCCCGCACCACAGACGACCGGCAGGAGGTAATCGCGCCATGCCCGACGTGATTGCTACATACCGCCTGACGAAATACACGGCCCGCATGGCCGCGGTGGACAGCTCGACCTGCGGGTGGCTGCGGGCACGGTCTACGGGCTTCTGGGCCGCAACGGGGCCGGCAAGACGACCGCCATCAAAATGCTCCTCGGCATGGCCCACCCGAGCTACGGTCGTGCCGAGGTCCTCGGCGAAGACGCCGCCCACTGCGGCCGGACACCCGAGCACGGATCGCCTATCTGGCCGAAGGCCATCCGCTCTACCGCTGGATGACGGTGGGCCAGGCGGTCGGCTTCACCCGTGCGTTCTACGGCCGCTGGAATCAGCACGCTGGTGGAGCAACTTCTCGACCATTTCGAGCTTTCGCCGGCCGCCGCGCATCCGTCGGCTCTCGCGCGGGCAGCAGGCTAGGTCGCCCTGGCGGGCTTGGCCGTGGCGGCCGACCCGGAGCTGCTGATCCTCGACGATCCGACGCTCGGGCTCGACACGGTAGTGCGCCGCGATTTCCTCGAATCGCTCATCCAGATCATCCAGGGCCCGCGCGGCCGAACGACTCCTTCAGCTCGCACATGCTGGGCGACGTGGAGCGCGAGTGGCCGACCGGATCGGGATCTTGGTGACGGCGTGTTGCGGGTCGATTGCCCCACCGACCATTTCAAGCAATCGTTCAGCAAGATCATCGTGGAGTTTGACGGCGATCCGCCGCCAGCGGCCCGATTGCCCCGGCCTGGTGAACGGCGGATGGACGGCCGCCAGCTGGAACTGGTCGATCGTCGGGCTTCGGCGACAGCACTGGCCGGAGCTCTTCGATTCCCTTCGTCCGCGGGAGTCGAGGTGGTCGATTCAATTTGGAGGATGCGTTCATCGAGTACACCCGCGGGCCGCGCCGCAGCCTGCCGGTCTTTGCCGAAGAACAGGAGGCGCCGCATGTTTAGGGCGATGGCGATGAAGGAATTGCGGGAGGTCAGGGGAATTGGCTGTTGGCCCTGGCGGCAACGTCTATCTTCGCGGCGGCCGTGAATCCCCGGTTGTTTCCTCCGGGCCCGCGGTCGTCAGTGCCGTTTGTCAACGACGGGTTCTTCTACGGCTGCTTCGTCCTGATCTCCGCGGCAACGGCTATCGCGCTCGGCCTGCGGCAAACCTTGGGCGAGTCGATCCACGGCACGTATCCGTTTCTATTCCATCGCCCGGCCGACCGTCGTCTGGCTCGTCGGCGTGAAGTTGTTGATCGGAGCCGCGGTCTACTTGGCATCGGCACGTGTCTCGATCCTCGGATACGGCCTCTGGGCGGCCACGCCGGGAACTCACGCCAGCCCGTTTCAGTGGTCGATGACCGTGCCCGCTTGGCAGATCTGGTTCAGCATGACGCTGGTTTATCTAGGGGCCTTTCTCACCGGCATTCGCCCGGGACGGTGGTACGGGCGGCTCTTCGCTTTGGCGGCGGGCGACACCTTTGCTTTCTCGCCATGGGAGCAGGATTCCTATCGGAAGGCCCGCTGGCCCAACGCCGTGGCGCTGCTCGCGCCCTTTGCGATCGTTGTAGCGTGCGACCTTTGGCTGATCGCGGCGGTCTTGTTTACGGCAAGAACACGCGATTATCCCTGATTGTACGGCGTCGCCGGAGACATAAGCATGACCACTCGATACGAGCGACTTCCGTCCGTGGGGCTGACGATCCTCCTGACCGTTGGCGCCGGTGTGGCATGGTTTGTTGTCGGCGATACGCCTCGCACTCGTTGAGAACATGTTTTTCCCCCGAGATCCCGTCTTCGCCTGCTGTTCCTGTCCGACGAACGCCCGTCCTCGAAGAATACCCGGTCGAGATGATTCCCCCTTCCGAACGACGGCGGCCAGCCGTTGGATGTCAGGGGGCTGGAGTTCGACAACCTTTGGGACTTCGTTGCAGGCCACGGCGTTGGAATCCCGGCCCCGCTTTTGGGAATGGGGACAACGGGTCAACCGAACGTTCGCGGTTGGCCCGCATTGGTTTCTGTCCACGACGCCGCACCCCGTGGCCGCGTCTACCTCGTCGGCTACGACGACGAAACTCGAACTTGAGGTTGACGTCGGACGGGGCGGTTTCCGCGCGACGGAGCCGCCCGCGAAAGACAGATTTCCGGTCGATGCTTCGCCGATGGTACCCCCGTGACCTTTCCCTTCGATCACGGGCCCGACACTTCGTCGTGCGTCTACCTCGTAAGCGACGACGGGCTGCTGCGAATCGACTTGGTGAAGGGATCGGTAACCCCCCTTTGCAGAGGACGGCAGTGATCGCCGCCCAGCCTTGGTACTCGACGCCGTCAAAGCCTGCGCGGCGGGTCGGTCGCAGTGAGTCCGTGCCCATCTTCGTTCGGACACGCAAGCAAATCGTGGTGCTGAATGAAGATGGCAAGCAACTCGCGGCCTACCCTCTTCCCGCCGAACTGCGCAACCGCGATCTCACGTTGCCACCGCCTCGCCGACAACAAGGTTCTGCTCTGCCAGCCTGACGGTCGGGGAACTGATTTGGATCGACACCGCGGCCGCATCATCCGGCATGGCACGTGGACTGCGCCCAACAGCCTCATACCGCATGGCGAAGGAGTCGGTCGTCAATGCCATCAAAATACCGTCGCCCGCGACCCTTCCGGACTCTTCGCTCTTGATCCGTGGAACTTGGGTGACGTGCCGTACTCGGCCGACTATTCGACGGCGCTTTGCCGGCGCTGGCGCAGCAGTGGCCCGCACTGGCAATAACCGCGATTGTTGGCGTGCTGCCGGCCGTGCTCTGCTTTCGGCGGCAACGCAACTACGGCCTCGGCGATACGTGGTTCTGGGTGCCGTTTGTGCTGCTGTTCGGGCTGCCGGCTTACTTCGGCTACTTGGCCCATCGGTCCTGGCCCGCCCGGCTGTCGTGCCCCGCATGCGGGCGGCACGTGCCCGCGCGATCGGCCGGCCTGCTTGGCCTGCGGCCAAGAATTCCCCGCCCACGCAAAGGGATGAAAGTCTCACGTAACGTCACTCCCGCGGCCGTCTATGCAAAGGTTCGGGCACCACCCACACAGCCCCTTGAAGACCGCCGGGCTCCCGTGCTATCATCAATGGGTTTTACGCAGACGCACGGCCCCCGATGCGGTGGCGAGCCGCTCGCCGGGCCGCAAGGCTTACGTCAGGGAAGGCCTGCGCCGTGCCACGTCGCAACGATATCCAAAAAATCCTGCTGATCGGTTCCGGGCCGATCATCATCGGGCAGGCCTGCGAGTTCGATTACTCGGGCACGCAGGCGTGCAAGGCGCTGCGCGAGGAGGGCTACGAGGTCGTCCTGGTCAACTCGAACCCGGCCACGATCATGACCGACCCGGAGATGGCCGACCGGACGTACATCGAGCCGCTGACCTGGGAAATCGTCGCCAAGGTGATCGAGGCGCGAGCGGCCCGAGGCCTGCTGCCGACCCTGGGCGGCCAGACCGGGCTTGAACCTGGCGATGGAGCTGCACCGCCGGGCGTGCTGGAGAAGTTCGGCGTCGAGATGATCGGCGCAGCGCGGTGATCGACAAGGCCGAGTCGCCGCGACCAGTTCAAGGCGGCGATGGAGCGGATCGGCCTGGAAGTGCCCCGCGGCCGCATCGTCGCACAGCCTGGACGAGGCCCGGCGGGCGATCCAGGAAACCGGCATGCCCTGCATCGTCCGGCCCAGCTTCACCCTGGGCGGCACCGGCTCGAGCGTGGCCTACAACCGCGACGAGTTCGACAGCCTCGTGCAGCGCGGGCTCGACCTCTCGCCGATCCACCAGGTGCTCTTGGAGGAGTCGGTCCTCGGGTGGAAAGAGTTCGAAATGGAGGTGATGCGCGACAAGGACGACAACTGCGTCATCATCTGCTCGATCGAGAACTTCGACCCGATGGGCGTCCACACCGGCGACTCGATCACCGTGGCCCCGGCCCAGACGCTCACCGACAAGGAATACCAGCGGATGCGCGACGCCTCGATCGCCGTCATGCGCGAGATCGGCGTCGAGACGGGCGGATCGAACATCCAGTTCGCCGTGGACCCCGACACCGGCCGGATGGTCGTGATCGAGATGAACCCGCGCGTGAGCCGCTCCAGCGCGCTGGCGTCGAAGGCCACCGGCTTCCCCATCGCCAAGATCGCCGCCAAGCTGGCCGTCGGCTACCGCTTGCACGAGCTGCCCAACGACATCACCCGCGAGACCCGGGCGTGCTTCGAGCCCACGATCGACTACGTGGTGACGAAGGTGCCGCGGTTCGCGTTCGAGAAGTTTCCCGAGGCCGACTCGAGCTCACCACGCAGATGAAGAGCGTCGGCGAGACGATGGCCATCGGGCGGACCTTCAAGGAGTCGTTCCAAAAGGCGTCTGCGGGGGCTGGAGGTGGGCAGCTTCGGCTTCGGCTGCGACGGCAGGGACCTCTGGGGCACGCTCAATCAGCCCACCATCGGCGACGTCCGTGCCCGGCTGGTCACGCCCGGCGACCAGCGCGTCTGGCACCTGCGCTACGCCGATCAAGTACGGCATTCCGATCGACGAAATTCACGAGCTGACCGGCATCGATCCGCTGGTTCCTGGAGAACCTGCGTGCGAGATCGTCGAGATGGAGGACCGGCTCCGCGAACTGGGCGCGGTCGAGCGCTGCGACAACGCCACGCTCCGCCGGGCCAAGCAGTTCGGCTTCTCCGACCGCCAACTGGCCACGCTCTGGGACGAGATGGAGATGGACATCCGCGCGCGAGCGGAAGCGCCGCGGCATCGTGGCCACGTTCAAGTCGGTCGACACCTGCGCCGCCGAGTTCGAGGCCTACACCCCCTACTACTATTCGACCTACGAGGACGAGGACGAAACGCCGCCGAAGCAGCCCGAGCGAAAGCGGATCGTCATCCTCGGCGGCGGGCCGAACCGCATCGGCCAGGGCATCGAGTTCGACTACTGCTGCTGCCACGCCAGCTTCGCCCTGCGCGAGCTGGGCATCGAGTCGATCATGGTCAACAGCAACCCCGAGACCGTCTCGACCGACTACGACACGTCCGACATGCTCTTCTTCGAGCCGCTGACGACCGAGGACGTGCTGAACATCTGCGACCGGGTCGAGCCGGACGGCGTGATCGTGCAATTCGGCGGGCAGACGCCGCTGAACCTGGCCCGCGCCTTGAGCAACGCCGGCGTGCCGATCATCGGCACGAGCGTCGATACGATCGAGGACGCCGAGGACCGCGAGAAGTTCGAGAACGTGCTGCACCGGCTGGGGCTGAAGCAGCCGGCCAGCGGCATCGCCGGACCATGGCCCAGGCCCGCAACGTCGTCGCCCAGATCGGCTATCCGGTGCTCGTCCGGCCGAGCTACGTGCTGGGCGGCCGGGCGATGGAAATCTGCTACGACCTCGGCCAGTTCGAGCGCTACGTGGCGGCGGCCTTCGTCGTCGCCCAGGGCCAGCCGGTGCTGATCGACCGCTTCCTCGAAGACGCCATCGAGGTGGACGTGGACGCGATTGCCGACGGCCGAGCAGGTGATCGTCGCCGGCATCATGGAGCACATCGAGGAGGCGGGCGTCCACTCGGGCGACTCGGCCTGCGCCATCCCGCCCTACAGCCTGCCGCCGACCGGTGGTGGTCGAAATCCGCCAGGCCACCGTCGCCCTGGCCAGCCGGCTCTCAGGTCAAGGGCCTGATGAACGTCCAGTACGCCGTCAAGCGCGAGGAAGGCCGGGCGAACGTCTACGTGCTGGAGGTGAACCCGCGGGCCAGCCGCACCGTGCCCTTCGTCTCGAAGGCCACCGGCATGCCGCTGGCCAAGGCGGCGGCCAAGGTGATGGCCGGCGTCTCGCTGGCCGAGCAGGGCTATTTCGAGGAGCCCGTGCCCGCGGCAGTTCTCCGTCAAGGAGGCCGTCTTCCCCTTCGCCAAGTTCCTCGGCATCGACACGATCCTCGGGCCGGAAATGAAATCCACCGGCGAAGTGATGGGCATCAGCGAAAACTTCCTGATCGCCTTCGCCAAGAGCCAGTTGGCCGCCGGCACGGTGCTGCCGACCGCGGGCAAGGTCTTCTTGAGCGTCGCCAACCGCGGCAAGGAGCACGTCGTCGAGCTGGGCCGCCGGTTGACGCGCGATGGGCTTCGACCTGCTGGCCACTCGCGGCACGGCCGAGCGGCTCCAGGCGGCCGGCATCGACGTGCAGGCGCTCATGAAGGTCCAGCAGGGCCATCCCAACGTGCTGGACTACATGATCGACGGCAACCTGCAACTCGTCTTCAACACGCCCAGCGGCAAGGGCGCCCGGACCGACGAAGGCCGCATCCGCGCGGCGGCCGTCGTGCACGGCATCCCCTGCATCACGACGCTTGAAGGGCGCCTTGGCCGCCGTCGGCGCGATGGAAGCCCTCCGCCAGCAAGCGATGACCGTCCAAGCCGTCCAGGACCGCTTCCCCGAGTTCACCCGCGCCCTTGCCGTGCGGTCCTAGCACGCTGGGCAAGGCGTAGGTTATGCTCTTGCGTGACACGACGCTCAACTAGGGTAGTGCCCTGGCCCTTCCAAGCTCCCGCTCTTCGGCGTACACTCGGGCGCATGCGACTGCTCATGCTGGGCACGGGCCCGTTCGCCGTGCCGACATTCCACGCGGCTCTACGATACCGGCCATGCAGTCGTGGCGCTGGTCACCAGCCCCCTCCGCACCCATCGCGGCCAGACGGTCGAGCCGATCAGCCCGATCCGGACCGTTGCCCGGAGCACGGCGCCGAGATTTTCGACCCGGAGACGTGAACGCGCCGCCGTGCGGTGGCGCGGCTGGCGGGCTTCGGCGGCCGACTCTGCTGGTGACCTGCGATTATGGGCAAATCCTCGCGCCGGCGACGTTGGCGGCGGCGGGCCGGGGCGGCGTGAACCTGCACGCCTCGCTCTTGCCGAAGTATCGCGGCGCGGCCCCGATCAATTGGGCCATCTATCACGGCGAGACGGAAACCGGCGTGACCGTGATTCACATGACCCCGCAGATCGACGCCGGCCCGTCGATCGCCCAGGCCCGCGTGGCCATCGGCCCGGACGAGACGGCCGGTCGAGCTGGAGGCCCGGCTGGCCGGAGTCTGGGCGCCGAGCTGGTGTGCGAGACGATCGACCGCTCGCGTCGGGCGCCGACGTGCCGCCGGCTCACACAGGACCCGGCCCTGGCCAGCAAGGCCCCGCGGCTGAAGAAGACCGACGGCCTGATCGATTGGACGCGTCCGGCCGTCGGCCATTAAGAACCGATATCGCGCGATGGAGCCGTGGCCGCAGACCTACACCTTTGGCACCCTGCCGCCGGCAGCCGTTGCGGCTGATCCTCGGTCCGGTGTCCTGGTTGAGTCCTCGTGGTGCAGGCGTCCCGCCTGCAGCCGCAGGCGAGAGCCCGCACCACAAGAGAACCCGCCCGGCACTGTCCTGGAGGCCTCCGGCGACCGGCTGATGATTGCGGCCGGGCTAGGCGCGGTGGCGGCCGGCCGCGATCCAGCCGGCCGGCAAGCGCATGATGGGCGTCGGCGGCTTCTTAAGGCTATGCCGTTGGGCCGGGTGATCAGTTTGGCGGCGAACAGGGGGCAGTTGGTTGCGGAAAGTCAAGATGAGCGATGCGACACGAGTACGGACCAGTTATTCAGTGCAGTTGTGCGGAATGCAGCGGTGTGAGCAGTTCTTCGATCAGCAGCGGATCAAGGTCCTGATGGCGATTCCACAACACCATCAGCATGATCAGCTTGAGTTTGTCCGGCGCGAGGTTTTCCTGCTTCAGCGCAACGGACCGATCGATGATCATCTCGCGTTCGACAGCGGAAATTAACTTGTGCTGTTCGGAAAAGCATCAGGAACTGGCGCGCTTCGTCACTGATCAATTGCAATTCCAATCCGGCAAAATGACGCTGGCCCGCATGCCCAAGGCTGTCGGGATAGCTGTCGGGATTCTGCTCCTGCAATGCCGACAGCCAAGTCAGCGCCTCGCTGATCTCATCGCCCTCAAAACCGGCAGCGGAGAGCTTCCGCGATAGCTTGTCAGGCTCCGGATAGCTGCCTGCGTCAAAATAACTTTCAAACAAGTACATCAGGATTTCAAACATGATTTGCGCAGTGAGTTAATGGATTCGTTGATATAAGCCGCCGGGCAACGCGCTGGGATGCGTCCGTCCAGTTCAAGTGTCAACAGCATGGCGGAGTAGCTCGGCCATCGTCAAGCCGCAGCGCTCACTGAGCGTCTCCGCATCAACCGGGTCGAAGCCGAGATGTTCAAGCAGCGCGACGTCAGGTCCTTGCGAACCTGCCCGTCGAGCGGGTGAAACAAGCTGTCCGCCCAGTTCTTCCAGAATGTCCTGCGCAGTCTCGACCAGTTTCGCGCCCTGTTTGAGCAGCGCATGGCAGCCTTTGCTTTGCGGCGCATGTATCGAACCGGGAATGGCAAACACCTCCCTGCCCTGTTCCAGCGCCAGCCGCGCGGTGATCAGCGAGCCGCTTTGCAGCGAGGCTTCCACCACCAGACAACCGAGACTCATGCCGCTGATAAGACGATTGCGGCGCGGAAAATTTGCCGCCAGCGGCGGGGTACCGAGCGGGAATTCCGAGACCAGTGCACCGTGTTGCGCAAGCGCGTGAGCGAGTTCGCGGTTGGCAGCCGGATAGACCTTGTCAAGTCCTGTGCCGACCACGGCGATGCTGCTGCCCGAATTTTTGCCCTGGCCGCGCAATGCGCCGCGATGTGCGGCGGCATCGATGCCGTGTGCCAGGCCGCTGATGATGCACAATCCGGCATCGCTGAGCGACTTGGCGAATGCTTCGGCGTTATGGATACCCTGCGGCGTCGCGTTGCGGCTGCCGACCACGGCCAGTGCGGCATGGTTGAGCAGGTCCATCCGCCCCTTTGCATACAGCAGTATCGGCGGGTCGGGAATGTTCAGCAGTGCTTGCGGGTAGTCGCTATCGGCAAGGGTGACAATATGGTTGTTATTGTCCTCCAGCCAGGACAGGGCGGGCGCGAGAGCGTCATCAGCAATTCCCTTGTTGATTTCGGCGGCGATATCCGGCTTCACGATGGACTTGAGCGAGCCGATTGAAGCGGCGAGAACAGCGTCCGGTGAACCGAATTCCTTCAGCAGGCGGCGCGCGTTTTCGCTGCCCAAACCGTGCGTCAGGCTGAGTGCAAGCCAAGCTTTGAGTGAAACGTCAAAATTCACCGGGCGCCTCTAGCAATCCAAAGTTTGTGCAGCTGTCCGGCAACGGGACGCAGATTCGCCGGCGACAATAGCTGCCCGCGCCGAATCTCCAGCAGGCCGCCTGCTGCGCGGCCCGCAAAACATCACAGTCAGAAACACGGTTGGCGATATGTGGCGCCCCTGGAATGGCTGGCAAATCCATCAGTCGGGATGAGATGTAAGTATCGGGGATTACCAGGCTGTCAGGGATTCTTGGCGCCGTCCAGCAACTGCACCGGCAGGCGTGTTTCCATTACCAGTGCGTAGGACACCTTGTTGAACACGCGGAACACGAAAACCAGACCGTAACGTTCGTCAGGCAAGGTGTATTCCTGGTCCCAGCTGAACCATGACTTGCTTTTAACCTTCACTTGCTCTCCCTTGCGATACAGGGCCAGCACATGGCCCTTTTCCAGCCCATCGCGCGCGCCCTTGTTCAGTGTAATGACGGTATTTTGCCCGCCTTGCGATACGCCGCCATAAATAGAAATCACGCGTGCGGAAATTTTGTTTTCCGGCGCGCGTGGCAGATAGTAGAGGGGCTCGTCTTCAGTATGCAAGACCAGACGGTCACCGGCATTGATTTCCTCGACGGCATGGGTGATCGTGATGGTGCTGATATCAGCAAAATGGGTTACTTCGGCGTTGCCCAGATAGATGGCTTCGATGCCCAGTACTTCACCGGTATCCGGGTCGATGAAAGTTTTGCCCGGGCGGTAGATCTGCCACTGGCTGCCTTTGTCGGCAGGCAGATTCCTGGCAAAAGCGGTATCATCGTTGCCGAGTATCACGCGCCCTTCGCGGGCTCCGATCAGTGTTGGAGCAGCTTTCAGCTCATCTGCATCCACGATCAACGGTTGAGTCAAAAACGGCGCGATGGCGCTGGCCGGTATGCTCGGAATCGCATCGTGGGAGCTCGGTTCAATGCGCACTTCGGGGGAAAGCATGACGGTATTGCCGGTTTCGCTAACGCCGCTCGCGGCGACAGTTGCGCCAGGCTGGACCAAGCCCAGTGTGCCGGTATTGCGATCGAGAAAGATTACGTCGCCCGGATAAATCCAGTGCGGGTCTTTGATTTTATCCTTGTTCATGCCCCAGATATTCGGCCATTTCCACGGGTCCTTGAAGAACTTGCCCGAGATGTCCCACAAGGTGTCGCCCTTGACCACGATGTGCCGATCCGGCGCATCGCCGCGAATATTCAGGCGAATATCCGACGGACTATCGGCGGCCGCAGCAAAGGCCAAGGCGGGCAACATAAAGACAATCAGCGATATAATCTTGCGCATGGAAGCTCCGGCAGAGTCGATAATCAAAGGCGCGCAAACTTACCGCGCTACGTTAAATTCTGCATCTAGTACACTAAATTAGCAAGCATTTATAGGTCACTTATGGCAATCCTGAAAATTTTGCAGTATCCCGATGAGCGCCTGCATAAAGTCGCGACGGAAGTTACGCAGATCAATGAAGCCACCCGCAAGCTGGTGCGCAATATGGCCGAGACCATGTATGCCGCGCCCGGAGTTGGCCTGGCGGCGACGCAGGTGGACGTGCATGAACGTATCATTGTGGTGGATGTTTCCGAGACGCGCGATCAATTGAAAGCGTTCATCAATCCAGAAATCATTGCCAGCAGCGGTGCAAGCGATTGCGAGGAAGGCTGTCTGTCGGTGCCGGGCATCTATGACAAGGTAAGCCGCGCGGAAAAGATCACCGTGAGTGCCCTTGATGAAAAGGGTGAAGCATTTACGCTGGATGCCGAAGGCTTGTTGTCGGTTTGCATACAGCATGAGATGGATCATCTGATCGGCAAGGTGTTTGTCGAATACTTGTCGCCGCTCAAGCAGTCCCGGATTCGCGCCAAGCTTAAAAAGCGCCTGCGCGAAACCATGTAATTCCAATTCCATTTCATCGGTGAAACTGCGTTGGCTTCCTCGCTCACTCCTGGCCGTGCTGCAAGCACTGTCTTCGTCGTTCGCTTGTCGCCGCGTTGTTTGACCTTCGAAATGAAACTGGAAAAATAACTGATGAAAATCATTTTTGCCGGTACACCGCAGTTTGCGGCCAGCGCGTTGGCTGCGCTGATAAAAGAGCATCAGATCATCGCGGTGCTGACCCAGCCGGATCGTCCTGCCGGACGAGGCATGCAACTGACAGCCAGTCCGGTGAAGCAGCTCGCGCTGCAGCACGGATTGCGGGTATGGCAGCCGGCCACCCTAAAAACCGAAGAAATACAGCGCTCGATTGCCGCGCTGCAAGCCGACGTGATGGTGGTCGCCGCTTACGGTTTGATCCTGCCCAAAGCGGTGCTGCAATTGCCGCGCTATGGTTGCCTGAATATCCATGCATCGCTGTTGCCGCGCTGGCGCGGTGCGGCACCGATACAGAGGGCGATTCTGGCGGGCGACAGGGAAACCGGCATCACCATCATGCAAATGGACGAGGGACTGGATACCGGCGACATGCTGTTGCGCAAGGCTTGTCCGATTGAGGAACACGACACAGCCCGGATCCTGCATGACAAATTGGCTGATCTGGGGGCGAGCTGCATACTCGAAACATTGCATTTGCTTCAACAAAGCCGTCTGACGCCGATCAGGCAGGACGAAAAGGCGGCATGCTATGCCGCCAAGTTGCTCAAGAGCGAGGCGCAGATCGACTGGCGCCAGGATGCGTGCCAGCTGGAACGTGCGATACGCGCATACAATCCATACCCGGTAAGCCAGGCCAGACTGAACGGTATCGCGATAAAGATCTGGCAGGCAACGCTGGTCGCGGGCCTGCGGGACGAACCGGGCAAGGTGATCGAAGCGGACAGCAGCGGTATTGTCGTGGCCTGCGGCAAGGACGCACTGCGTCTGGAGAAATTTCAGCGTCCGGGCGGCAAGCCGCAAACCGCAGCGCAATTTTTGCAGGCCACGCCGCTCAAGGCCGGGAATTTCTTCGATGTCAGCTGAGACGCAGCATATCCAGCTTGCCGCAAGCCTCGTCGTGCGGCAGGTGCTGGACCACGGGCGGAATCTCAATCAGGCACTGGACGTATCGTTTCGCGGCAAGGCCGATTGGGCGCCAGCGCAGCGCGCGGCGCTGCAGGATCTGAGTTATGGCGCGCTGCGCTATCACGGGCGGCTTCAGGCGGTTCTGGACATGCTGCTGCACAAGCCGCTGTCGGACGAGCGCGTGCGCTTCCTGCTGCTGGTCGCGATGTACCAGCTTCAGTATGGCAAATCGGCCGAACACGCCGTGGTCGATCACGCCGTGCGGGCTGCGCAGTCCCTGAACCCGCGTGTCAGCGGCCTGGTCAACGCGCTATTGCGAGGCTTCTTGCGCAACCGGGCTGAATTGCTGGAACGGGCCGGTCACAGCGCGGAAGGAAAATACAGTTATCCGCAGTGGTGGGTGGACGAACTGGCCGCACAGTACGGCGAACGCAGCGCGGCAATCCTCGAGGCGGGCAACCGGCGGCCGCCGATGATACTGCGTGTCAATCGCCGGCGCGGTTCGACGGCGGATTACCTCGCGCAACTGGCCATGCAAGGCTATTCCGCAAAACAGATTGAGCCGGGCGCACTGCTGCTGGACAAGCCTGTGCCGGTCGACAGGCTCCCGGGATTTTCCGACGGGATGGTTTCGGTCCAGGACGCAGGAGCGCAATACGCGGCCGAACTGCTGGATATCCGCGACGGAATGCGCGTGCTGGATGCATGCGCGGCGCCCGGCGGCAAAACCGCGCATATCCTCGAGCTGGCTGATGTGGACATGGTGGCAGTGGACAAGGATGCAGAACGATTGCGACGGGTTGCGGAAAACCTGCAGCGGCTGCAGCTTACCGCGCAACTGGTCGCCGGGGATGCAGCAGAGCCGGATGCGTGGTGGGATGGAAAGCGTTTTTCGCGCATACTTGCCGATGTGCCCTGCTCTGCTTCCGGTGTGGTGCGCCGTCATCCCGACATAAAATGGCTGCGGCGCAGCACCGATATTGCCGACTTTGCCGCACAACAGCTCGAGATCCTGCATGCTTTGTGGCGGCTGCTTGCACAAGATGGTAAATTGCTCTACGCCACCTGCTCGGTCTTTGATCAGGAGAACGAGCAGGTTATCGGGTCGTTTCTGGGTCAACATCCGGACGCGCGGCGTTTACCGGTGGCATTGCCCGACAATATGGGGGGACAGTTGTTGCCCGACGACAAGCATGACGGATTCTTTTATGCGTTGCTGCAAAAAATCGCTTAGCGCATTGCTGTTCGGCGCGTTGCTGGCGGTCCTGTTTACTGCGACGGCGCAAGCCGAGGGCATTACCATCAACAAGGCAGATATTCGTTTGGTAGCAGGATGGCTACCAGCTTTCCGCCAACTATGACATCGACCTGAATTTTGTCGTTAAGCAGGCATTGTCGCGCGGCATCCCAATTTATTTTGTGGGCGAGTTTTCACTGACGCATGCTCGCTGGAACTGGCTGGATTCCGCGCAACATTCATTGGTGCGCCACCTTCCGCACTTCATTGTGGGTGATACGCCGTTGACGCGCTGGTCGTGGCTGGACGAAGAAGTTTTCAAAGGCGAACAGACCGTGAAAATTTCCTACAGCGTACTGACGGGCCGTTACCGCATCTCGCGCGGCGCGCTATTCCAGAATTTTGCCAGTCTTGAAGATGTGTTAACCATGCTGTCCAGACAAACTTCGGCAGTTATCCCCGCAAAGTCGCTTGACAAGGATGGCAACTATATCGCGTCGGCGCGCCTGAGCCTGGACATTGCGCAACTTCCCAAACCGTTGCAGGTGAATGCGCTGACCGACAGTGACTGGACCCTCGATTCCGGCTGGTATCGCTGGACCATCAGTCCGGCGGATCTCGCCCTGCACGCCGATAGCAAAGCGGAGTGACGGCGCGGTGACTTATCTTATTTTCATTAGTGTCGCCCTAAGCGGTGCATTGCTGTATTTGCTATCCAGCAACAGCGCCAACACCGAAGGTTTTTCCATCGATTATTACAGCCTGCTCGGATTGACCGGCCTGCTTGCATCGGGTTTGATGGGGTTGGTCGGCTACCAGCTGTGGCGTCTGCGCAGCAAGCTCAAGAACAAGGTATTCGGCGCCAAGTTGACGCTGCGATTGGTGCTGTTTTTCACGCTGATCGGGGTGTTGCCGGGCATTTTGATCTATGTCGTGTCGGTACAATTCCTGGACAAGAGTATTGAGTCCTGGTTTGACGTGCGCGTCGAGCGAGCTTTGGAGGGCGGCCTCAACCTCGGCAGAAGCGGCCTCGACAACAGTCTGAAAGAGCTTGCCAAAAAGGCGGAATTTACCGCGTCGTTGCTGGCGGGAAAGCATACGGGGCAATACCAGAAGGCACTGGACCAGCTGGTGGACGAAGATGTGGCGCAGGAAGCGGCCGTTTTTACCGCCAATGGGAAGTTGATAGCGTCTTCACCGGCCAACGCTGCGCGATCGCCGGACAAGCCTGATGATGATTTGTTGCGCCGCGCGATGGACAAAGGCGAATATGCAGTGATCGATACCTTTCCCGATAAAGGGCTGACGTTGCTTGCGCTGGTGAGGGTCACTTCCAGAACGCCGGCGGGCGCGCAATATGTGCTGCAATACACACAGCCGGTGCCCAAGCAGATCGAAGCGGATGCCGAGACCGTGCAAGCGGTGTATCGTGACTACCAGGAACTGACGCTCTCCCGCCTCGGGTTGAAACGGCTGTATGCGATCACCCTGACGCTGTCGTTGCTGGTGGTGCTGTTGACAGCGGTGTCCGCTGCATTTTTCCTCAGTGAAAGATTCGGTTCATCGCTTGAAGCGCTGGCGGATGGGACGCGCGCTGTTGCGCAAGGAGACTTCACCGAACAATATCCGATTCGCAGCAGCGATGAACTGGGCGCGCTGACCGGCTTGTTCAACCAGATGACGCGCCAGCTGTTCGATGCCAAGCAGGCCAGCGAAATGCAGCAGCGCGTGGTGGAGAGCGCCAAGGTGCATCTGGAAAGCGTGCTGACCCACCTGTCTTCCGGTGTGTTGGCTCTGGACCATGAATTGCGCCTGCGTTCGGTGAATACCAGCGCGGCGCAAATTCTGGCCGCGCCTTTGCAGGAGATGCAGCACATGTCATTGACCCAAATTGCCGGGAAATACCCGCTGCTCAGATCGTTCTGCGAGACTGTCATGGAAGCTTTCGGCGAAACCGGCAGCGGCGAATGGCAACGGCAGATAGAACGGCTGAGCAGAAATGGCAATCAGATCTTGCTGATGCGTGGAACACGACTGCCGGAAGGCGGGGAAGCGGGTTTTGTGGTAGTGTTCGACGATATCAGCCACCTGTTGCAGGCAGAGCGGCAGGCGGCATGGGGTGAGGTAGCGCGACGACTTGCACACGAAATCAAGAATCCGCTCACCCCGATCCAGCTTTCCGCCGAACGCCTGCAGCACAAACTCAGTGACAAGCTGGATGAAGGCGACGCGCAACTGCTGCGCCGTGCCACGCAAACCATCGTCAGCCAGGTAGCGGCGATGAAAAACATGGTGAGCGACTTTGCCAATTATGCGCGCGGTCCGGCATTGAAGCTTTCACATCTGGACCTGCACAAACTGATCGGCGAAGTGCTGGGGCTGTATGAGACCAATGCCATTTCCATTGTATTGAAACTTGATGCGCCGCAGAGCGAAGTCAACGGCGATGCGACACGCCTGCGTCAGGTCATTCACAACCTGCTGCAGAATGCGCAAGACGCGCTGCAAGGTGTCGCGCAGCCGAAAATAACGCTGCATACCGAAACACGGAACGGGGAAATTCATCTGTGGGTCGATGACAATGGCGCGGGCTTTCCGGCAAGCGTGCTGATGCGGGCCTTTGAACCCTACATGACGACTAAGGCCAAGGGTACCGGGTTGGGGCTGGCAATTGTGAAAAAGATAGTGGAAGAGCATGGCGGGTATATCACCATAGAAAATAAGATAAGCGGCGGCGGGCGGGTAAGTATCAGCCTGCCGCTGGTTGAGGGGGCGTAATGGAAAGCAAGAATATTTTGGTCGTGGATGATGAGATAGGCATCCGCGAGTTGTTGTCGGAAATCCTGTTTGACGAGGGATACCAGGTCTATCTGGCCGAAAACGCCGAGCAGGCGCGCGCCTATCGAAACGAACACGAGCCGGATCTGGTGCTGCTCGATATCTGGATGCCGGATACCGATGGCATAACCCTGCTCAGGGAGTGGGTCGAACAGGATTTGCTGACCATGCCGGTCGTGATGATGTCGGGACACGGCACGATAGAAACGGCGGTCGAAGCGACGCGTATCGGCGCGGTGGATTTTCTGGAAAAACCCATTGCGCTGCAAAAGCTGCTGAGCACCATTGCCAAGGCAATCATGGATGATGCACCCAAGCCGAAGAAACAAACGCACGATGCGCAAGGCCAAAAAATGGCATTGAACACGGGCGGAAATGCGCCGAAAATTTCGCTTCCTCTGGATTTGCCCCTGCGTGAAGCGCGCGACCATTTTGACGCGCTTTACTTTGACTATCATCTGCAAAAAGAGGCGGGGAATGTCTCGCGTGTAGCCGAAAATGTCGGACTGGAGCGCACTCACCTTTATCGCAAACTCAAGCAACTGGGCATTAAATTCGTTAAGAAGGGCACTGCCGAGTAATTTGGGGAGGATAAGGTATCCATTCTGGCAGTTGCCCTAATCTGGGGGGTGCGGCATAATTGCCAGCCCGAATCAGCGTCATGGCACCCTATAATCATTTTTTTCAGGGGTGCACTTTACATAACCAATCCCCCAGGGATGTTCTAAGAGGTAATCGGAAATGGCCGCAACGCGTAGCGTCACCCCACCCAAATTCAATGACATTACCGGCGCGATCCGTGCTTTGGCAATGGATGCCGTGCAAAAGGCCAATTCAGGACACCCCGGCGCGCCGATGGGCTTGGCGGAGATCGCCGACGTGCTGTGGAACCGCCACCTGCGCCACAACCCGGCCAATCCCCATTGGGCTGACCGCGACCGCTTCGTGATGTCCAACGGCCACGGCTCGATGCTGGTCTATGCGCTGCTGCATCTGTCCGGCTACGACCTGCCGATGGAAGAGCTGAAACGTTTCCGCCAATTGCATTCCAAGACACCCGGACACCCGGAGTACGGCTATACCCCCGGCGTGGAAACCACCACCGGTCCTCTGGGCCAGGGCATCACCAATGCGGTGGGCATGGCGATGGCCGAAAAGCTGCTGGCCAATGAATTCAACAAGCCGGGCCACGAGATCGTCAACCACCACACTTACGTGTTCATGGGCGACGGCTGCATGATGGAGGGAATATCCCACGAGTCTTGCGCGCTGGCCGGTACCTGGGGCCTGGGCAAGCTGATCGCGTTCTGGGATGACAACGACATCTCGATCGACGGCCATGTCGGCGCCTGGTTCACCGACAATACCGCCAAGCGCTTCGAGGCTTACGGCTGGCACGTGATCGCCGATGTGCAGGGCCATGACCCGGTTGCAATCGACGCCGCGATCGAAGCCGCCAAGAAGGTTACCGACAAGCCCTCGCTGATCTGCTGCAAGACCATCATCGGCGCCGGTTCGCCGAACAAGGAAGGCACGCATGACGTGCATGGCGCCGCATTGGGCGATGACGAGATCGCCGCGACGCGCGCGCACATCGGCTGGAACTACCCGCCGTTCGAGATCCCCAGGCATGTCTACGAGGCATGGGATGCGCGCACCAAGGGCGCGGGACTGGAAAATCTGTGGAACAACAAATTCGCCGAATACAAAAAGGCGTTCCCGAAGGAGGCAGCCGAATTTGAACGCCGCATGAAGGGCGACCTGCCGGCCAACTGGGCGGAACATGCCGCCAGGGCGATCGCGCAGATCAACGAAAAGGGCGAGACCATCGCGACACGCAAGGCCTCGCAGAACGCGATCAACGCCCTGGTCCCCGCGTTGCCCGAATTCCTCGGCGGCTCCGCCGACCTGACCGGCTCGAACCTGACCAACTGGACCGGCGCGCATCACGTGAACGCCGCCAAGCCGGGCAATTACATCAGCTATGGCGTGCGCGAATTCGGCATGTCCGCGATCATGAACGGCATGGCGCTGCATGGCGGCCTGCTGCCGTTCGGCGGCACTTTCCTGATGTTCTCCGAATATGCGCGCAATGCATTGCGCATGGCCGCGCTGATGAAGCAGCGCGTGATATTCGTCTACACGCACGACTCGATCGGCCTCGGCGAAGACGGCCCGACCCACCAGCCGGTCGAGCAGACCGCCACGCTGCGCTATATCCCCAACATGGAAGTATGGCGCCCGTGCGACACGGTCGAATCCATTGTGTCCTGGGTCGCTGCCGTGGAACGCAAGGACGGCCCGAGCAGCCTGATATTCACCCGCCAGAATCTGGCGTTCCAGAAGCGCGATGCGGCGCAGATCGCCAACATCCGCAAGGGCGCTTACGTGTTGTCGGAAGCGGCCGGCGGCAAGCCGAAGGCGGTGATCATCGCCACCGGTTCCGAAGTCGATCTGGCTATCAAGGCGCAGGCTGCCCTGGCTGCGGAAGGCATCAGTGTGCGCGTGGTGTCGATGCCGTCCACCAATGTGTTCGACAAGCAGGAGCAAAGCTACAAGGACAGCGTGTTGCCCAAGGGTGTGAAGCGCGTGGCCGTCGAGGCCGGCGTGACCGGCGGCTGGTACAAATATGTCGGTTTGGACGGGGCGGTGGTCGGTATGGATTGCTTCGGCGAATCCGCGCCGGCGCCGGAACTGTTCAAGCACTTCGGATTCACCACCGAGCACGTGGTAAAGGCTGTCAAGAGCGTGCTTTAAAATTTACTATAAATAGGGAGACGAAAATGGCAATTCGAGTTGGTATCAATGGATTCGGCCGCATCGGACGCATGGTGTTCCGTGCTGCTGCAAAGGACTTTCCTGAAATAGAAGTTGTTGCAATCAACGACCTGCTGGAACCTGCATATCTTGCCTATATGCTCAAGCATGATTCGGTGCATGGCCGTTTCAAGGGCGATGTTTCCGTCGACGGTAACACGCTGATCGTCAACGGCAAGAAGATCCGCCTGACGGCGATCAAGAATCCCGCCGAACTGAAGTGGGGCGAGGCCAAGGTTGATATCGTGATCGAATGCACCGGATTTTTCCTGACCAAGGAAACCTGCCAGGCACATATCGATGCGGGTGCGAAGAAAGTCATCCAGTCCGCGCCAAGCAAGGACGACACGCCGATGTTTGTGTATGGCGTGAACCACGGCAAATATGCCGGCGAGAAGATCGTCTCGGCTGCGTCCTGCACCACCAATGCGCTGGCACCGGTCGCGAAAGTGCTGCACGACACCTGGGGCATCAAGCGCGGGCTGATGACCACGGTTCACGCGGCAACGGCTACACAGAAGACCGTCGACGGCCCGTCCAGCAAGGATTGGCGCGGCGGCCGCGGCATACTGGAAAACATCATCCCGTCTTCCACCGGCGCGGCCAAAGCCGTTGGCGTGGTGATTCCCGAACTGAACAAGAAGCTGACCGGCATGGCTTTCCGCGTGCCGACGTCCGACGTATCGGTGGTTGACCTGACGGTGGAACTGAACAAGGCGGCGACCTACGACGAAATCTGCACCGCGATGAAGAGTGCCTCGGAAAGTGGTCCGCTGAAAGGCGTGCTCGGCTATACCACCGACAGCGTTGTTTCAACCGATTTCCGCGGCGAGACATGTCCGTCGGTGTTCGATGCCGGCGCGGGGATTGCGCTGGATCCCACCTTCGTCAAGGTTGTGGCCTGGTACGACAACGAGTACGGATATACCTGCAACCTGATGCGCATGGTGGCCCATATCGCCAAATAAGTAATCTAGCGTGGGCACATGCCCACGCGGAAATAATCTTCGCTGACCGCATGGGCACAAAAAAACGTGCACACCCTACAATTTTCGGGAGAAACAAATGGCTGTTATCAAGATGACCGATCTGGCACTCAAGGGCAAACGGGTATTGATTCGTTCCGATCTTAACGTCCCGGTCAAGGATGGCAAGGTGACCTCCGATGCGCGCATCACCGCCTCGATGGCCACCATCAACTTTGCGCTGGAAGCGGGGGCACGCGTGATGGTGACCTCGCACCTGGGTCGTCCCGAGGAAGGCGTTTACTCCGAGGAAAACTCGCTCAAGCCGGTGGCCAACGTGATCGCCAACAAACTGGGCAAGCCGGTGCGCCTGATCAAGGATTGGGTGAATGGCGGTTTCAATGTCGCCGAAGGCGAGTTGGTGTTGCTGGAAAATTGCCGCTTCAACACAGGCGAGAAGAAAAATCTGGAGGAAACCGCGAAAAAATATGCCGCGCTGTGCGACGTGTTCGTGATGGATGCGTTCGGCACCGCACACCGGGCCGAGGCCTCGACTTATGGCGTGGCAAAATACGCGCCGGTGGCCGCTGCGGGGATCCTGTTGACCGAGGAGCTGGACGCGTTGACCAAGGCGCTGCTGCACCCGGCGCGCCCGATGGTGGCCATCGTCGGCGGTTCCAAGGTTTCCACCAAACTGACCGTGCTGGAAAGCCTGTCGGAAAAAGTCGACCAGCTCGTGGTCGGCGGCGGAATCGCGAACACCTTCCTGAAGGCGACCGGTCATCCGGTCGGCAAGTCGCTGTGCGAGAACGACCTGGTCCCCACCGCGCAGGCACTGCTGGCAAAGATGTCCGCGCGCGGCGCGAGCATTCCGATCGCCACCGATGTCGTGGTCGGGAAGGAACCTCCGTTTGTCGCCGGGAATGAAAACACCCCGGCGATACTGAAATCCGCGAACGATGTGACCGAGGATGAAATGATCTTCGATATCGGCCCGCAGTCGGCGCAGGAGATTGCCGACATCATCATGAAGGCCGGCACCGTGGTCTGGAACGGCCCGGTGGGCGTGTTCGAGTTCGACCAGTTCGGCGAAGGCACCAAAAAGATCGCGATGGCGATTGCCGAAACCAGTGCTTTCACTCTTGCGGGAGGCGGCGATACCATCGCCGCGATTCAGAAGTACGATATTTTTGACAAGGTGTCTTACATATCCACCGCTGGCGGGGCGTTTCTGGAATTTCTCGAAGGCAAGAAATTGCCGGCGGTTGAAATTCTTGAACAGCGCGCCAGCCCATAAAACATAGGAAAACATGCTGCGCAGAACCAAGATTGTTGCAACGTTGGGACCGGCTTCCAACGACCAGAAAGTGCTGGAAAAAATGATACACGCCGGAGTCGATCTGGTGCGGATGAATTTCTCGCACGGCTCCGCCCAGGACCACATGAAGCGCGCCGAAACCGTGCGGGCTGCGGCTAAACAGTGCGGGCGTACGGTGGGCATACTGGCCGACCTGCAAGGTCCGAAAATCCGCGTGGGAAAATTCGAGAATGACAAAATCACGCTGAAAAGCGGTGATACTTTCATTCTCGACGCCTCGCTGGAGGGGCTCGGCAATCAGGAGCGCGTCGGCCTCGATTACAAGGAATTGCCCAACGATGTCGGCTCGGGCACGATACTGCTGCTCAACGACGGAATGCTGGAATTCCACGTCACCAAGGTGAAAGGCGCGGAAGTCATATGCAAGGTCGTGCGCGGCGGCGTGTTGTCCAACAACAAGGGCATCAATCGCAAGGGCGGCGGATTGACCGCGCCCGCGTTGACCGAAAAGGACAAGGAAGACATCAAGACTGCCGCGCTGATCAAGGCCGACTATCTGGCCGTGTCGTTCCCGCGCAGCGGCGATGACATGCGCCTGGCGCGCGAATTGATGCTGGCGGCCGGGGGGAAGAGCATGTTGATGGCGAAGATCGAGCGTGCCGAGGCGATTCCGGCTTTGGCAGACATCATTGATGCGTCGGACGCAATCATGGTGGCACGGGGCGATCTGAGCGTTGAAGTCGGCGATGCGGCGGTGCCGGGCCTGCAAAAGCGCATGATCAAAATGGCGCGATTGAAAAACCGTCTGGTGATCACGGCCACGCAAATGATGGAATCGATGATCAGCAACCCGATACCGACGCGCGCCGAAGTTTCGGACGTGGCGAACGCAGTCCTTGACGGCACCGATGCGGTGATGCTGTCGGCTGAAACAGCGGTAGGGGATTACCCGGTGGAAACCATCGAAGCGGTGTCCCGAATCTGTCTCAAGGCCGAGCGGGAAGTGGAAGACAGTGTTTTCGATCGCCGCATCGGTGCGCAGAGATTCACGCGCGTCGACCAGTCCATCGCCATGGCAGCCTTGTTTGCCGCATCGCATTTCAAGGTGAAGGCGATCGTGGCATTGACGCAATCGGGCTCGACTCCGCTGTGGATGTCGCGCATGATTGCCGGCGTGCCGATTTTCGCCTTGACGCCGGTGCAGGAAACGCTGAGTAAAGTGACGCTGTTCAGCGGGGTGCATCCCATTGCATTTCATTCAAACGCCAAGGATCAGACACAAGAGCTGCGCAATGCGGAACAAACGCTGTTCGAACTCGGCCTGGTGCAGGATGGCGATCTGATTGTGATGACATTGGGCGAAGCGGTGGGTAAATCGGGACATACCAACACCATGAAGATTGTCAAAATTGGTGATCTCAAATAAACAGTGGCGACAGTGAAATACGCTTTTTGGAACAAAACTGCGGCACCCGATGTTGAATTTTTAATTAGGAGGAAAAAATGGCTTTAGTATCTATGCGTCAACTACTCGATCACGCTGCCGAAAACGGCTACGGCCTGCCCGCGTTCAACGTGAACAATCTGGAACAGGTCAAGGCGATCATGGAAGCGGCTGATGAAACCAACAGCCCGGTGATCATGCAAGGCTCCGCCGGCGCGCGCAAATATGCCGGGGAGGCGTTTTTGCGCCACCTGATCCTGGCTGCCGTGGAAACCTACCCGCACATTCCTGTCGTGATGCACCAGGACCACGGCGCATCGCCGGCGGTGTGCATCAACGCGATCCGCAGCGGCTTCTCCAGCGTGATGATGGACGGCTCGCTGAAAGAAGATGCCAAGACGCCCGCCTCGTTCGAATACAACGTGGACGTAACGCGCCGCGTGGTCGAGATGTCGCACGCGGTGGGCGTGTCGGTCGAGGGCGAACTGGGCTGCCTGGGCTCGCTGGAAAGCGGCATGGGCGAAAAGGAAGACGGCCACGGCGCGGAAGGCGTGCTGACCCACGACCAATTGCTGACCGACCCGAACGAAGCCGCGGAATTCGTCAAGCTGACCCAGGTCGATGCGCTCGCGATCGCGATCGGCACCTCGCACGGCGCGTACAAGTTCACCAAGCCGCCCACCGGCGAAACGCTTGCGATCAGCCGCATCAAGGAGATCCATGCGCGCATTCCGAACACCCACCTGGTGATGCACGGCTCGTCGTCGGTGCCGCAGGAATGGCTGAAGATCATCAACGAATTCGGCGGCGACATGGGCCAGACCTACGGCGTGCCTGTCGAGGAAATCGTCGAGGGCATCAAGCACGGCGTGCGCAAGGTCAACATCGACACCGACCTGCGCATGGCGTCGAGCGGCTCGGTGCGCCGCTACCTCGCGCAGAACCCCAAGGACTTCGACCCGCGCAAATTTCTGGCGGCATCCACCAAAGCGATGAAAGAAATCTGCAAGGCGCGCTATGAAGCTTTCGGTTCCGCCGGCCAGGCCGGGAAGATCAAGCCGATCTCGCTGGACGACATGGCGATCCGCTATGCCAAGGGCGAATTGAAGGCTGTCGTCAAATAAGCGGTTTCATCAGGCAGAGTAAAAAAAGCGGCCTCGGGGCCGCTTTTTCTTGGCCGGGCTTGTTTGGGTTGCTGTCTGCCGCAGTCACGAAACAGGCTGTCCGTGCTAGGAAGCTGTGACACGCCGCCATCTTCCATGCAGCCTGCAAAGGGCAGCCGCAGCGAAGGTGTGCAGAGATCGTATGAAAACTCCGGATACCATCCCCGCAGGGGAATCAAAGCGACATGAGCTTGCGGGTCATTGCAGCTGCGCAGTTGCACGGCCGGGAAGCCGGTACGCGCCAATAAAAACCCCGGCCTTGGCCGGGGTCTCGTTACCCGTGCGCCGGCATGTCACGGGGTCAGCTCGCGCCATAGCATCCTGACTCCGCTAAAGGTGGAGGTTGGCAGAGTAAAAGGCACGGGACTGGACGGCAGGGTTGGCGTCGGGTTGTTGGACGTTACGACTTCCACGACCGGCGCTCCGGCGATGTAGAGGACATTGATACCGACGATCGAAGCTTGATACTGCACCGAAACGTTGGTATTGACAGCGGTGCCTGTACCGCCCGTTCCGGAATTTCCGGTGACTGGCTGGCCCGTTGAATAGTCGAAATAGTTGAGCCAACCATAGCCGCCCGGGGAACAGACGGTGTTCGAGGGAACGATCGTGGGTACCAGCAGCGTTCCCAGCACCAGTGTGGGGTCGATCTTGACGCGTTCCCCGGTATCCGGGAAATCGACAAACCAGCCACGATAGACGCTGAAATCTACCGGATTAAGGGAACCGGTCCTGGTTGTACCGTTGAGGGTGATGGTTTGCTGCACCATCTTCGGCGCGATTGCCGCGTATGAACGGGGATTGACCAAAGTGGCGGTCGCATTATTATCCGAGATCGCATACAGGCTCTGCACGTTGGTGTTGGTCAGATCAGGTATCTGCAGGTATTCCCCGGTTCCCACGAATACAACGCGCTGGCCCAGTATCTCGCCAAGCGCGGGCGTTGTGGTAACGGGTTGGGGATTGCCGGAAGCGTCGCGCAGCGTCGCAAACAGGAATGCCGTACCGGCATTGATGTCGAAACGCCATACATTGCCGAGCAGATCGCCGCCATAGACATAACTTGCCTGATTGCTCGAAGGCGCATTGTTCCATGCGGCAATTTTGCCCAGTCCGCTGGGCGTGCCTGGGGAACCGACACCGGTGGATATCTTGTTGATGATCGCGCCGGTCCGCGCGTCCAGCACGTAGAGGTAACCCACTCCGCTGCCGGCCGGCGAGTTGGCGGTGCTGCCGTCGCCGCTCGTCGTGCCATTGTCGTAACCTGATGTGACCAGCACCACCCAGGTGCCGTTTGCCAATTTGGTCACGACGGGAAGGCCGTAGGTATAGCCAAGATTGGCATCCTGGGCCGGGGTGAATTCCCAGAGCAGAGTGGGCGCAGACGGAACGGTGATGTCCAGCGCGTAATAACCGCGCCCACCGCCGTTCAAGCCGCCAACCAGTATGGTGCGCCATGAGGCGGCGCCGCCGGTGCCGCCACAATTACTAGTGCAATAGAAATCCGAGATGATCGGGCTGCCGTTGACGTAGTTGGCGTGCTGGGTGCCGTAACTGAAATCCGCCAGTTTCCACATGTTGGGTATCACCATGCTCGGCACATATGCCCGGCTCTCCACGCCGGTACTGGCGGCAAAGGCGTGCAGCATGCCGTCGTTGGTTCCCATGTAAACCATACCGGGCCGGCTGGCGTTTGCGGTCACGAAAGCGCTGTAACCCGCGTCGGCATAACTGAAGGTCGGCGCGCCAATATAGGCCGGCTGGGATTCCAGTGCATCCCCCAGCGTGGCCAGGCGGGCACGGTATATCTGGTTGGCGACGGGATTCGAGGAGCGGTTGTCATAGCCGGTCTGGCCGCGCAGATAATTGATCAGGTTGACGCCCGGGGCCAGGGCTTGTTGCGCCGGGGTCAGCCCGACCCACTGGCTGAGTGAACTGATATGCGCGGCGGAAAAGCTGGCCGGATTGGCGGTAGCATAGGTCGAATCAAAATTGATCAGGCCGGTGCCGGTGCTGTTGGCGGTGTATATCGTCCGCGTATCGCTGAACGGCGCCACCAGGTTGGGCATGGTGCCGTTACAGGCCAAAGCCATCTGTACCGAGCAGGTATTGGCGGTCGAATCAAACACGCCGGGAGATGCGCAACTGGAAGAAGTTGCGCCCGGCGTGACGCAATTGTAGATGGTACTGTTTCCGCTGTTGCTCGCAACTACAGTGCCCGGCGCCAGACAGGTATCTGCCGCGATGTTCTCCACGCACCAGGTTGCCGATTGCGCGATCACGCCGGTATTCGTGTTGATGGAGCGCGCTTCCAGATTGCCGGTCCATTGCACAGTCGTATAGCTGGCGACATAGGCAAAGTTGTTGCCGGCAACAGGGTTCAGCGTGCTGGTGGCAGCCGCTGCGGCTGCGCCCTTGCGGGCGGTAATGCTCGACAGCGCGCTGGTCAGGCCGTTGGACAGGCCTTGCGGGTTGGTGGCATTGTAATAGGTGCCGTGCCCGTCGACTGCCGCATGCCACAGGTCGTCGATATTGGTATAGCTGTTCGAAGCAGGAATGGGCCAGTTGCAGACCGTGCCGTTTGCCTGCCATGAGCAGACCGGCGGCGAAGCAGACGAATCGGCCGTGGCACCGGTCCTTACCGAATAAAAATCGCCGCTGGTATCGCTCATGTAGTTTGGCGACGTGTAGACCATCGAGCCGCGCGTGCCTATGCCCAGCGTGTAAGTCGTCAAATGCTGCTGGGTATTGGTGTCCTGCGGGGTGACGAACACATTGTTCGGGCAAACATTCGTCCCCGAGGGATATTGTGTGCTGGGAGCGCCGGTGCAATTGGACAGCGAGGGATCGCGCAGATCGGTCTGGTAGTAATACATCGCCACATCCGCAAGGGTATTCGAGGTTCCGCCGCTCCCGCTGGTGCAGGTGGTGGTGATATAGCTGGGCGGTCCGCTGTTTCCAGGCGTGCAGAAGCCGAATTGTTGGAAGTCGACAATGTCGTTGTCGTGCAGGTTGTGTTGATATAGTCGGGTGAGCCGCTGTTCCCTGGGTGCAGGTGCGAACCGCGGTCGAATTCTGGATCGTGTTCGTCGTGCAGGAAATATTTACATAATTGTTGCTGGAGCTGGCGGTTTGCGGGGTGCAGGTCAATACGGGCGTATTCGGACTTCCTATCACGACAGGGTTCGGGTTCGGGCAGTACACCGTCAAACCGTTTGTTGGACCCGAATTGGTGCAGGAAGCCGCGCCGACAAATCCACATGCTGAGCCCACCGCCTGAGCGGTACCATTGCAGAGTTCCGAGCAAATCGTTGCCGTTGCCACTGTGTAGTTGGTCCGGATGAAGGGGCCACCGGATTGCACGAGGCGACATTGGCAGGGGCGCCCTGAAAATGGCGACGGCTGCAAACTCTGCATGTCCGTGATCGCCCACCATTCCCAATCAAAGAAAAAATGCAGCTTCCCGCAAGCTGACCGCCCGACATATCGTAAATCCTTTTCATTGTTCTATTGAGTAATTTCGGGATGGTCTTCCAGATATTCGTCCCTGATATAAAGACCTGCAAGTGTCTGATAACTTTCCCGCGCGTTGGGATTATTGAACAAATATGTTTTTATCGGGTTCATAAAATCTCTCTCCAAAAAAGTAGAAAAGGAAACGATGGCCAAACTCTCCACGTCGAGTTTGGTTCGTGGGTTTTGAGAGTGTAAGTAACTCATAAATTGCGGGCGATGCTCGGGCGCGTCGAAAATTTCCTTGAATCCACTACTCACAAGGGCTTCGTGCCCTTGCGGTGTTATAAACATAGGACTCATAACTTGAATAAGATTGGTATCCAGCTTACCCCGATCCGCTGCACTCGTTGAGAGGTGAGTAATAATTATTAGTACATTATCTTTCACTTTGCCCAACTTCTTACCAATAGATAAACGGATATAGACAACGCCGACAATACATAAGCAAACCAAGAACCAAAAATGGATACTTGTCGGGAGTTATACCGAATAATGTAAGCAAGGAAATAAGCCAGTCCATATCAAAATGATAACAAATGGTTATAGAAACGCTACCATCG
>CAVWTZ010000032.1:0-26519 GCA_963757485.1 uncultured beta proteobacterium | reverse complement strand
TGACCATAGTGCTTGCCAGCAGCGTCGACGAGAAGCAGTCAACTGCTGCCATGTGCTCATTAGAAGTGGCCGACGAGATCCAGGATGCAGCAGCAGCTTCAGGCTACGCCGGCGTTTCCGGAGAAGCTACGACACCAGGGCGTTGGCGGTGTTCACCGCGTTGGCCTCCAGGCGACCGGTTTCCCCACCGCCAAGATCGCGGCCACGGCGGTGGGCTACGCTGGATGAACTGAAGACTGGGTGGTGCAACGCCGGCTTCGTTCGAGCCGACCATCGATTACGTGGTGACCAAGATCGCGGTTCGCATTCGAGAAATTCCCGCAGGCCAACGACCGTCTGACCACGCAGATGAAATCGGTGGGCGAGGTGATGGCGATCGGACGCACATTCCAGGAGTCGTTTCAGAAAGCACTGCGCGGCCAGGAAGCGGCGTGGAGCGGGCTGGATCAAATACACCGACCTCGATGCGACAGCCGCCGAACGGCAGTCCCGGACCGGACCGCATATGGGCAGTGGGCGATGCGTTCCGCCTCGGCATGAGCGTGGAAGAAGTCTTCGACATCAGCAAGATCGATCCGTGGTTTCTGGTGCAGATCGAAGACCTGATACGCCAAGCTAAAAATCACTGGCGGGCCGCACGCTGGAAAGCCTGGAATGCACCTGCGCGCGCTGAAGCCAGCGGATTTGCAGATGCGCGTCTGGCCAGGTGCTTGCTGGGCTCCGACGGCGACGGCGACGCGCCAGCCACGCGCTGGGCGTGCGTCCGGTGTTCAAGCGCGTCGATACCTGCGCGGCGGAATTCGCCACCAATACCGCCTATACTGTATTCCACCTACGGAGAGGAATGCGAATCCCGGCCGACCGGCAACAGGAAGATCATGGTGCTGGGTGGCGGCGCAAGGCATCGAATTCGATTACTGCTGCGTGCATGCGGCGCTGGCGATGCGCGAAGAGCGGCTATGAGACGATCATGGTCAGCGGAATCCCGCGGAAACCGTATCGACCGACTATGACACGTCGGACCGTTTGTATTCGAGCCGCTGACACTGGAAGATGTGCTGGAAGTGGTGGCGGTCGAAAAGCGGCCGGGTGATCGTGGCTTCGGCGGCCAGACCCCGCTCAGTCTGGCGCACGGACTGGAAAAGAACGGCGCGCCGATCATCGGCACCTCGCCGGACATGATCGACTGCGCCGAAGACCGCGCGCGCTTCCAGCAGATGCTGCACCAGCTGAAATTGAACAGCTGCTCAATCGCACTGCATGCAATATCGGATCGAGGGTGTGGCCGAAATCGGTTATCCGCTGGCGACGCGACCGTCCAATGCGGGCCGGGCGGCAGGGCGATGAAACCATCCATGGAACAGGCAGATGTCCAGTGTTACACGGCGACGCGCAGGAAATGTCCAAAACCTATCCCGAGCGCATGCCAATTGCTGGACCGCTTTCTGCATGATGCATTGGAGGTGGATGTCGATGCGCAGATCCGACGGCAAGGAGTGATGATCGGCGGCATCATGGAGCACGTTCAGCAGGCCGGTGTGCATTCCGGGCCGACTGGCACGTTCCGTTGCCACCCTTCAGCCTGTCAAACGGACCAGCCAACTGCGCCGCCAGGCGCAACGCTCAAAGTGGCGGGTGTACGTGCAGTTCGCAGACAGGGCGAGACGGTGTATGTGCTGGAAGCGAATCGGTGCGCATCGCTGATCCAAGGCCCACCCGCATGCCGCTCGGCGAAAATCGCGGCCCGTTGCATGCTGGGCATGAGCCTGGCAAAGCAGGGCATCACCAGCGAGTGGTCACTCCGTTTTACTCGGTCAAGGAGCTGGTTTTCCCGTTCATCAAAGTTTCCCGGCGTGGATATCATCCTCGGGCCGGAAATGAACGACCTGATGGGCGTGGGCGACACCTTCGCCGAGGCCTTTGTAAAATCGCAGCTGGTTGGCCAGCGTGAAGCTGCCGAAAGATGGTAAAAGATTCATCAGCGTGCGCGATGCCGACAAATCCGCGGCTGGCGGAGATTGCCGCTCGCTGGTGCAACTCGGGTTTCCGCCCTGCGCGCAACGCGGGGCACGCGGCGGTGGATCAGTGCGGCGGGGATCGCGGTGGACGTGGTGAACAAGGTCGCCGAGGGCCGTCCGCATGTCGTGGATATGATCAAGAACGGCGAGGTCAGCCTGATCATCAACACTGTGGGACAGCAAGCTGTCCGTGATGCGCGATTCCTATTCCATCCGGCATGTCGCCGAGGGCCGGGTAACGTATTACACTACTCTGGCCGGAGCTCGCGCCGCCTGTGTCGGGACGCAGCATTTGACCGCGCTGAGCGTTTATGATTTGCAGAGTCAGCACAAAAGGCTAAAATACAACTTTTCTTGGCGGCCAGTTATTGGTTAATATAAACAGCGTGAGCTTTGCATGGTCATGCGGCCAGGCTGGAAAAATGTTCCAGCAAGCTGTTATTCAAGCGACAGCATCAACCAAATGGCGTCATGATTGACTGACTAAACGACTAAGAGAATTTCAATATGAGCAAAATCCCGTTAACCGTATTGGGCGCACAAAAATTGCGCGCAGAGCTGCACAACCTCAAGACCGTAGAGCGCCCACGTTGACGCCATTGCGGGGAGCGTGCGCCCAGGAATATTTGTCGAAAACGCCGAATACCATGCCGCGAAAAGAGCGCCGCGGGAATTTTTCATCGAGGGGCGTATCGTGGAGCTGGAAAGCAAGCTGGGCAGCGCCCAGATCATTGATCCCAAAGCTACTGAACGCAGATGGGCGCTGCGTGTTCGGTTCGACCGGCGACAACTGGAAGACGTGAACAGGGGCGATGTCGTCACCTACCAGATTGTCGGCGATGACGGAGGCGGATATCAGGCACAGAAAGGTTTCCATCAGTTCCCCGATCGCCCGTGCGCTGATCGGCAAGTACAGCGGCGATATCGCCGAGGTGCAGGCGCCGGGGGGGGGTGTGCGGGAGTACGAAGTCGTAGAGGTGCAGTATATTTTCTTGAATATTTAGAAGGCAGTCGCTAGTCATTACTCGTTAGACGCAAGTTGGGGTTGTCGTTATGCGGGTTTAACCAATAACTAATGACTAAGTCAACCACCATGTCCTAATTGTTTTCTTGGTCAGCGGTTTTTTGCCCTTGTGGCGCGGCATTTTCCTGATTTTCGATCAGGTGGGCTTCCGATTGGGTTTGTAGATCACCAGATCTTGCCGATGTGTTGCACCTGCGCGGCATCCAATTGGGTGCAGATGGAATCGAGCACGGTCTCGCGCAGTGCGCGGTCACCGCTCATGACGCGAATTTTGATGAGTTCATGGGATTTCAAGGTCAGTGCGATTTTCAGACCCGATTCGGTCAAAACCGCGTTGCCTATGATTACCGTTGGGCACGAGGGCGTGCGCGCGGCCTTTGAGGGCGAGACGTTCGGATACGGTAGGGATAGCATGATGAACTTTCAGATAGAGGGTGGATTCTAAACGATGAAGCCTTCCAAAACCAGCAAACAATGGATGCGCGAGCATGTCAACGACCCTTTTCGTGCAGCTTGCGCTGAAGGAAGGCTACCGCTCCCGCGCGGCGTACAAGCTGTTGGAGATCGATGTGAGGATCAACTGCTCAAGCCCGGCAGCGTGGTGGTGCACCTGGGCGCGACGCCGGGCGGCTGGTCACAGGGCGGCGGCAGCCGAGGGGGTGCGGCGGAAAAGTGATCGCGCTGGATCTGTTGCCTGCTCGACCCCTTGGCAGGGGTGGATTTCATTCAGGGTGACTTCCGCGGAAGAGGCCGTGCTCGGGAAACTGGAAGGATTATTGCAGGGCAAGCCGGTGGGCCTTGTAATTTCCGACATGGCGCCACATATAGGCGTGGCCCCGGCGGATCAGGCGCGCGCGATGCATCTTGCTGAATTGGCGCTGGAATTCGCGCTGGACCCTGATGACGGAGTTCCTGGTCAAGGTTTTTCAGGCGCAGGATCGAGGAATTCTACAAACTGACGCGCAGTCGCTTTACCCGGGTGGTAACGCGCAAGCCCAAGGCATCGCGCGATCGCAGCAGCGAAGTTTATTTGCTGGGTAGCGCAAAGCTTGAGAAATAGGGCAATACATAGTCTAATGGCAGACCTCGGACCGCCATCACACCGGAAATGGGGTGCGCCGATTTAAGGAGTAATCTTGAACAACTTTAAGAGCATTGCAGTCTGGATGGTCGTCGCATTGGTGCCGATGACCGTATTCAACCAATTCAATACCCGCCAGCAGCTGACTACACAGTCGCAGATCGACTATTCCCAGTTCCTCGACGAGGTGAAACGGGGCATATCAGCAAAGTGGTCATCGAAGGCCGCAAGCTGAAGGCGACGACATCGGACGGCAAGAACATCACCACTAGCGCCCAGCGACCTGTGGATGGTTTCCGATCTGCTGAAGAACGGCGTGAAGATCGAGGCGAAGCCCGAGGAAGAGCCGTCCTTCCTGATGAACATATTGTGTCTCGTGGCTTCCCGATGATCCTGCTGATCGCGGTGTGGGTGTTCTTCATGCGCCAGATGCAGGTGGCGGCAAGGGCGGCGCGTCTCGTTCGGAAAATCGCGCGCGCGCATGCTGGATGAAAGCAAGGAACGCTTCACGTTTGCCGATGTGGCGGGCTGTGATGAAGCCAAGGAAGAAGTGTCTGAAACTGGTGGATTTTCGCGCGACCCGTCAAAATTCCAGAATCTCGGCGGACGCATCCCGCGCGGGGTGCTGCTGGTGGGAAATCCGGGAACCGGCAAGACGCTGCTGGCGAAGGCGATTGCCGGTGAAGCCAAGGTGCCGTTTTTCTCGACTCAGGTTCGGACTTTGTGGAAATGTTCGTCGGCGTCGGTGCAGCGCGCGTGCGCGATATGTTCGAACAGGCCAAGAAGCAGGCACCGTGCATCGTGTTCATCGACGAAATCGATGCGGTGGGCCGGCAGCGCGGCGCCGGATTGGGCGGCGGAAATGACGAGCGCGAGCAGACGCTGAATGCGCTGCTGGTGGAGATGGACGGCTTCGAAGGCGCCAGCGGGGTGATCGTGATCGCCGCGACCACCGCCCCGTCTGGATTCGGCATCGTTGCGTCCGGGCCGTTTCGATCGCCAGGTGGTCGTGCCGTTGCCCGACATAGCATGGCCGCGAACAGATACTGATGAGCACTGCGCAAGGTGCCGGTTGCCCAGGATGTGAAGGCCGACAATCTGGCGCGCGGCACACCAGGCATGTCCGGTGCGGGACCTGGCGAACCTCGTCAACGAGGCAGCCTTCACGCCGCGGCGGCGCGGTCTCGGTCACCTTGCGCACCGGATCGGTCTTGGGCAGCTTGGCGACGATGACCCCGGATTCGTGATAGGCGGTATTGCGGTCTTCCTGGTATCACCATGGAGCGGCGTCGGCGCCCATCATGATCTTGTCCTTGGCCGACTCGAAATCATCCATCTCGACGAAACGCTTGCCGCGGCGTGCAGCAAACAAGGCTGCCTCGTTGACGAGGTTCGCCAGGTCCGCACCGGACATGCCTGGCGCGCCGCGCGCCAGAATATCGGCCTTCACATCCTGGGCAACCGGCACCTTGCGCATGTGCACCATCAGTATCTGTTCGCGGCCGCGTATGTCGGGCAACGGCACAACCACCTGGCGATCGAAACGGCCCGGACGCAACAATGCCGAATCCAGCACGTCGGGGCGGTTGGTCGCGGCGATCACGATCACCCCGCTGGCGCCTTCGAAGCCGTCCATCTCCACCAGCAGCGCATTCAGCGTCTGCTCGCGCTCGTCATTTCCGCCGCCCAATCCGGCGCCGCGCTGCCGGCCCACCGCATCGATTTCGTCGATGAACACGATGCACGGTGCCTGCTTCTTGGCCTGTTCGAACATATCGCGCACGCGCGCTGCACCGACGCCGACGAACATTTCCACAAAGTCCGAACCTGAGATCGAGAAAAACGGCACCTTGGCTTCACCGGCAATCGCCTTCGCCAGCAGCGTCTTGCCGGTTCCCGGATTTCCCACCAGCAGCACCCCGCGCGGGATGCGTCCGCCGAGATTCTGGAATTTTGACGGGTCGCGCAGAAAATCCACCAGTTCAGACACTTCTTCCTTGGCTTCATCACAGCCCGCCACATCGGCAAACGTGAAGCGTTCCTTGCTTTCATCCAGCATGCGCGCGCGCGATTTTCCGAACGAGAACGCGCCGCCCTTGCCGCCACCCTGCATCTGGCGCATGAAGAACACCCACACCGCGATCAGCAGGATCATCGGGAACCACGACACGAATATGTTCATCAGGAAGGACGGCTCTTCCTCGGGCTTGGCCTCGATCTTCACGCCGTTCTTCAGCAGATCGGAAACCATCCACAGGTCGCTGGGCGCATAGCTGGTGATGTTCTTGCCGTCCGATGTCGTCGCCTTCAGCTTGCGGCCTTCGATGACCACTTTGCTGATATGCCCCTGTTTCACCTCGTCGAGGAACTGGGAATAGTCGATCTGCGACTGTGTAGTCAGCTGCTGGCGGTTATTGAATTGGTTGAATACGGTCATCAGCACCAATGCGACGACCATCCAGACTGCAATGCTCTTAAAGTTGTTCAAGATTACTCCTTAAATCGGCGCACCCCATTTCCGGTGTGATGGCGGCTGCCGAGGTTGTTCATTAGACTATGTATTGCCCTATTTCTCAAGCTTTGCGCTACCCAGCAAATAAACTTCGCTGCTGCGATCGCGCGATGCCTTGGGCTTGCGCGTTACCACCCGGGTAAAGCGACTGCGCATCAGTTTGTAGAATTCCTCGAATCCTGCGCCCTGAAAAACCTTGACCAGGAAGCTGCCGTCCGGCGTCAGGTGCTCCAGCGCGAATTCCAGCGCCAATTCAGCAAGATGCATCGCGCGCGCCTGATCCGCCGGGGCCACGCCTGATATATTGGGCGCCATGTCGGAAATTACAAGGCCCACCGGCTTGCCCTGCAATAATCCTTCCAGTTTCCCGAGCACGGCCTCTTCGCGGAAGTCGCCCTGAATGAAATCCACCCCTGCCAAGGGATCGAGCGGCAACAGATCCAGCGCGATCACTTTTCCGCCGCGCCCCACCCTGGCTGCCGCCACCTGTGACCAGCCGCCCGGCGTCGCGCCCAGGTCCACCACCACGCTGCCGGGCTTGAGCAGTTGATCCCTGGCATCGATCTCCAACAGCTTGTACGCCGCGCGGGAGCGGTAGCCTTCCTTCAGCGCAAGCTGCACAAAAGGGTCGTTGACATGCTCGCGCATCCATTGTTTGCTGGTTTTGGAAGGCTTCATCGTTTAGAATCCACCCCCTCTATCTGAAAGTTCATCATGCTATCCCTTACCGTATCCGAACGTCTCGCCCTCAAAGGCCGCGCGCACGCCCTCAGTCCGACGGTAATCATAGGCAACGCGGGTTTGACCGAATCGGTGCTGAAAGAAATCGCACTGACCTTGAAATCCCATGAACTCATCAAAATTCGCGTCATGAGCGGTGACCGCGCACTGCGCGAAGACCATGCTGGATTCCATCTGCACCCAATTGGATGCCGCGCAGGTGCAACACATCGGCAAGATCCTGGTGATCTACAAACCCAATCCGGAAGCCCACCTGATCGAGATCAGGAAAATGCCGCGCCACAAGGGCAAAAAACCGCTGACCAAGAAACAATTAGGCAGTCGTCAGTAGCTAGTCGTTAGTTATTGGTTAAACCCGCGTAGCGGACAACCCCCAACTTGCGTCTAACGAGTAATGACTAGCGACTGCCTTCTAAATATTAAATATACTGCACCTCTACGACTTCGTACTCCCGCACACCGCCCGGCGCCTGCACCTCGGCGATATCGCCGCTGTACTTGCCGATCAGCGCACGGGCGATCGGGGAACTGATGGAAACCTTTCTGTGCCTGATATCCGCCTCGTCATCGCCGACAATCTGGTAGGTGACGACATCGCCGTTGTTCACGTCTTCCAGTATCACGGTCGAACCGAACACGCAGCGCCCATCTGCGTTCAGTAGCTTGGGATCAATGATCTGGGCGCTGCCCAGCTTGCTTTCCAGCTCCACGATACGCCCCTCGATGAAACCCTGGCGCTCTTTCGCGGCATCGTATTCGGCGTTTTCCGACAAATCTCCCTGGGCGCGCGCTTCCGCAATGGCGTTGATCACCCTGGGGCGCTCTACGGTCTTGAGGTTGTGCAGCTCTGCGCGCAATTTTTCTGCGCCCAATACGGTTAACGGGATTTTGCTCATATTGAAATTCTCTTAGTCGTTTAGTCAGTCAATCGTTAGACGCCGTTCTTGGTTGATGCTGTCGCTTGAATAACAGCTTGCTGGAACATTTTTCCAGCCTAGCCGCATGACCATGCAAAGCTCACGTTGTTTATATTAACCAATAACTGGCAGCCAGGGACCAGCTGTTAGCCTTTTGTGCTGACTCTGCAAATCATAAACGCTCAGCGCGGTCAAATGCTGCATCCCGACACAGGCGGCGCGAGCTCCGGCCAGAGTAGTGTAATACGTTACCCGGCCCTGCAGGGCAACATGCCGGATGGAATAGGAATCGCGCATCACGGACGGCTTGCTGTCCACAGTGTTGATGATCAGGCTGACCTCGCCGTTCTTGATCATATCCACGACATGCGGACGGCCCTCGGCGACCTTGTTCACCACGTCCACCGCAATACCCGCCGCACTGATCACCGCCGCCGTGCCCCGCGTTGCGCGCAGGGTAAACCCGAGTTGCACCAGCGAGCGGGCGATCTCCACCACCGCGGATTTGTCGGCATCGCGCACGCTGATGAATACTTTACCATCTTTCGGCAGCTTCACGCTGGCAGCCAGCTGCGATTTTACAAAGGCCTCGGCGAAGGTGTCGCCCACGCCCATCACTTCGCCGGTCGATTTCATTTCCGGCCCGAGGATGATATCCACGCCGGGAAACTTGATGAACGGGAAAACCGCTTCCTTGACCGAGTAAAACGGAGTGATCACTTCGCTGGTGATGCCCTGCTTTGCCAGGCTCATGCCGGCCATGCAACGGGCCGCGATTTTCGCCAGCGGCATGCCGGTGGCCTTGGACACGAACGGCACGGTGCGCGATGCGCGCGGATTCACTTCCAGCACATACACCGTCTCGCCCTGTATTGCGAACTGCACATTCATCAGCCCGACCACTTTGAGCATTTTGGCCATCGCCACGGTCTGGCAGCGCAGTTCGTCCTGCAATGCCTTTGACAGGCTGAAGGGTGGCAACGAACATGCCGAGTCGCCGGAATGCACACCGGCCTGCTCGACGTGCTCCATGATGCCGCCGATGATCACTTCCTTGCCGTCGGATACCGCATCGACATCCACCTCGATCGCGTCATCCAGAAAGCGGTCCAGCAGAATCGGCATGCGCTCGGGATAGGTTTTGGACATTTCCTGCGCGTCGCGCATGTAACGCTCGAGATCTGCCTGTTCATGGATGATTTCCATCGCCCTGCCGCCCAGCACATTGGACGGTCGCATCACCAGCGGATAACCGATTTCGGCCACACCCTCGATGCCTTCTTCGATATTGCATGCAGTGCGATTCGGCGGCTGCTTCAATTTCAGCTGGTGCAGCATCTGCTGGAAGCGCGCGCGGTCTTCGGCGCAGTCGATCATGTCCGGCGAGGTGCCGATGATGGGCACGCCGTTCTTTTCCAGTCCGTGCGCCAGACTGAGCGGGGTCTGGCCGCCGAACTGCACGATCACCCCGGCCGGCTTTTCGACCGCCACCACTTCCAGCACATCTTCCAGTGTCAGCGGCTCGAAATACAAACGGTCCGACGTGTCATAGTCGGTCGATACGGTTTCGGGATTGCAGTTGACCATGATCGTCTCATAGCCGTCTTCGCGCATCGCCAGCGCGGCATGCACGCAGCAGTAATCGAATTCGATGCCTTGCCCGATCCGGTTCGGCCCGCCACCCAGCACCATGATCTTCCTGTTGCCGGTCGGCCGGGATTCGCATTCCTCCTCGTAGGTGGAATACATATAGGCGGTATTGGTGGCGAATTCCGCCGCGCAGGTATCGACGCGCTTGAACACCGGACGCACGCCCAGCGCGTGCCGGTAGGCGCGCATCGCGTCCGCATCGGTGCCCAGCAACCTGGCCAGACGCGCATCTGCAAATCCGCTGCGCTTCAGCGCGCGCAGTCTGTCCGCGTCCAGGCTTTCCAGCGTGCGGCCCGCCAGTGATTTTTCCTGGCGTATCAGGTCTTCGATCTGCACCAGAAACCACGGATCGATCTTGCTGATGTCGAAGACTTCTTCCACGCTCATGCCGAGGCGGAACGCATCGCCCACTGCCCATATGCGGTCCGGTCCGGGACTGCCGAGTTCGGCGGCTATCGCATCGAGGTCGGTGTACTTCTGATCCAGCCCGCTTACGCCGACTTCCAGGCCGCGCAGTGCTTTCTGAAACGACTCCTGGAATGTGCGTCCGATCGCCATCACCTCGCCCACCGATTTCATCTGCGTGGTCAGACGGTCGTTGGCCTGCGGGAATTTCTCGAATGCGAACCGCGGAATCTTGGTCACCACGTAATCGATGGTCGGCTCGAACGAAGCCGGCGTTGCGCCGCCGGTGATATCGTTCTTCAGTTCATCCAGCGTGTAGCCCACCGCCAGCTTGGCCGCAATCTTGGCAATCGGGAAGCCGGTCGCCTTGGAGGCCAGCGCGGATGAACGCGACACGCGCGGGTTCATCTCGATCACCACCATGCGCCCGTCCTCAGGGTTGACGGCGAACTGCACGTTGGAGCCGCCGGTGTCCACACCGATCTCGCGCAGCACCGCAATCGACGCATCGCGCATGATCTGGTATTCCTTGTCGGTCAGCGTCTGCGCGGGGGCGACCGTGATCGAATCGCCGGTGTGCACGCCCATCGGGTCGAGGTTTTCAATGGAACAGATAATGATGCAATTGTCGTTGCGGTCGCGCACCACTTCCATCTCGAACTCTTTCCAGCCAAGCAGCGATTCCTCGATCAGCAGCTCGCGCGTCGGCGATGCTTCCAGCCCGCGTTCGCAGATCTCGACGAATTCCTCGCGGTTGTAGGCGATACCGCCGCCGCTGCCGCCCATCGTGAAGGACGGGCGAATCACGGTCGGATAGCCCATCACCTGCTGCACCTGCAACGCTTCCTCCATGCTGTGTGCGATCGCGGAGCGCGCCGATGCCAGACCGATACGGGTCATTGCCAGCTTGAATTTTTCGCGGTCTTCGGCCTTGTCTATCGCTTCTCTGCTGGCGCCTATCATTTCGACGCTGTATTTTTCCAGCACGCCGTGCTTGGCCAGGTCCAGCGCGCAATTCAGCGCGGTCTGCCCGCCCATGGTCGGCAGGATCGCCTCGGGTTTTTCCGTGGCGATGATCTTCTCGACGATCTGCCAGGTGATCGGTTCGATGTAGGTCGCATCGGCCATTTCGGGATCGGTCATGATGGTGGCCGGATTGGAGTTCACCAGCACAACCCGGTAACCTTCCTCGCGCAGCGCCTTGCAGGCCTGCGCGCCGGAATAGTCGAACTCGCACGCCTGCCCGATGACGATGGGGCCGGCGCCGATGATCAGGATGCTTTTTATGTCGTTTCTTTTAGGCATAATCGATTAGCCACAGAGTTCACAGAGAACACTAGAGAAGAGCGGCGAGCGCTCTGTGATCTCCGTGTTCTCTGTGGCCTAGCTTATTCTTTTCTCCATCATTCCGATAAATTTGTCGAAGAATCCTGCCACGTCATGCGGACCGGGGCTGGCTTCGGGATGTCCCTGGAAGCAGAACGCGGGTTTGTCGGTCAGTTCGAAACCCTGCAGCGTGCCGTCGAACAGCGACACATGCGTGGCCCGCGCGTTCGCCGGCAGCGTCGCGGCATCCACCGCAAAGCCGTGATTCTGGCTGGTAATCATCACGCGCCCGGTCCGGATGTCCTGCACAGGATGGTTCGCGCCGCGATGGCCGAATTTCATCTTCATGGTCTTCGCACCCGCAGCCAGGCCCATGATCTGATGTCCGAGACATATGCCAAACAGCGGCACGCCCGCCTCGATAATATCTTTGGTCGCCGCTATTGCGTAATCGCACGGCTCGGGATCGCCGGGTCCGTTGGACAGGAACACGCCGTCCGGCTCCATAGCCAGCACATCCTGGGCGGCAGTTTGCGCCGGCACCACGGATATGCGGCATCCCCGCTCGGCCAGCATGCGCAAGATATTGTGCTTCACGCCGAAGTCGTAAGCCACCACATGGAACCTGGTCTGCTCCGCTTCCGGATAGCCCACGCCCAGTTCCCACTCGCGCTGCGTCCAGGAATACGATTGCGGACAGGTCACTTCCCTGGCCAGGTCCATACCCTCCAATCCGGCAAACGCGCGCGCCGCGTAAAGTGCCGCAACCTCATCCGTGCCGGTCGCGATGCAGCCGTTCTGCGCACCCTTCTCGCGCAGGATGCGCGTCAGCCTGCGCGTGTCTATCCCGGCGATCGCGACCACGGTGTTGGCTTTCAGGTATTCAGGCAACGATCTTGTGCTGCGGAAGTTGCTCACCGTCATCGAAAGATCGCGTATCACCAGGCCGCTGGCAAACACCTGGCGCGATTCCATATCCTCGTTGTTCACACCTACGTTGCCGATGTGCGGATAAGTGAGCGTGACAATCTGCTTGCAATAGGACGGGTCGGTGAGGATTTCCTGATAGCCGGTCATCGCGGTATTGAACACCACTTCGCCGACGCTGCTGCCGGAAGCCCCGATCGAAATGCCGCGAAATACCGTACCATCGGCTAATACAAGAATGGCAGGACTTGTTTGCGACACCGGATGACTCCCCAGAAAGACTGATAGCACATGTGACATAAAGAAGCGGGACGAACCGTGTGTTCATCCCGCTTTGGATTGCCCGGCATTATAACGGATAGCAGGGGGGGCATCAAACTCAATCTGCGGCCATTGCGCCAGCACAGTCCAGCCGACAGGATACAGTCACTCCTGCCCGTACCGTTATGTGCAAGCAGTCATAACTAAACGGCGGGAAAACAATGGATCAAGCGCTTGATGGAAATCCGAATGCCTGATTATTTTCAATCGTGCGAGCCCGCATTCGTGAACACCGCGATTGCTCGAGGCACGATCTCTTTGGTATCACCCGAATTTATGGTCCTTGTTAGCTGAGACAACGGTCCGCCATGTGCAGGTTCCCGAGTAGCCACCATTTTGTGCGTGGCTGCATCAAGTTTCGTCAATCTGGATGAACAGCTTCCGCAAGCATCAAGAACCGGGGAAGAGTTTGGCGAATATCCGATTTAATCCGTCTTTCAACCGGGACTGGCCATGCCAGTCCACTTTTTCAAACTTTAACGGGCTGGTTAGGCTCAAATTGGTATGTCCGGCTTTATAATTGCCGGCGATTTTTTTATTTGGGCGTTACACGCAAAACAAAAATGATGAAACATTGTTACGACGTAGAAGAGGCAAATTTCGACGAACTGGTCCTGGCACGTTCCAATGAAGTGCCTGTACTGCTGGATATCGGCGCAGATTGGTGCAGTCCGTGCCTGGTGCTGGGGCCGATGCTGGAAAAACTGGCCAAGGAATACGATGGGAAATTCGTGCTGGCAAAGGTGGATGCCGACGAAAACATGCGCATCGCCGGGCGGCACAAGGTGCGCGGTTTTCCGACGGTGATCGCCTACAGCCGCGGGCAGGAGACCGGCCGCTTCCATAGCGCGCAGCCCATGCATTTCCTGCGCGGTTTCATCGACAAGCTGATCCAACATCACGCTGCAGCCAGTCCGGAAGCAGTTCAGCAAGCAGATTGATTCAGGGTTGGCAAAACGGAAATGGAATGCGCCCGATCAGGCCTTCCAGAATGTCCAGATGCCGATGATGACAAAACCGGCACCGGCGGCGTAATGCAGGTACTTTTCGCTAACGTATTCTGACAACGCGCCGCCGACCATCACGCCTATACCCGAGGCGGCGACCAGCGCCAGCGACGCACCGAGGAAGATTGTCCATTTACTGACCTCCTTGTCAGACGCGAACAGTATCGTGGCGAGCTGCGTCTTGTCGCCCATTTCGGCGATGAACACGGCGGTGAATACGGTAGCGAGCATTTTCAAATCCGTGACAGATTCCGTTGCGGTCACTTCAATCCCAGCACATCCTGCATGTCGTACAAGCCGGCAGGATGCTGCTCCAGAAAGCGCGCGGCGCGCAGCGCGCCCAGAGCAAAGGTGGCGCGGCTGCTGGCCTTGTGGGTGATCTCGACGCGCTCGCCGGTGCCCGCAAACATGACGGTGTGGTCGCCGACGATATCGCCGCCGCGCACCGTGGCGAAGCCGATGGTGGACGGATCGCGCTCGCCGGTGACGCCCTCGCGTCCGTACACGGCACACTTCTCGAGATCGCGGCCCAGGGTTTTCGCGATCACCTCGCCCATGGCCAGCGCGGTGCCGGACGGCGCATCCACCTTGTGGCGGTGATGCGCCTCGATGATCTCGATGTCGTAGCCGTGCGCCAGCACGCGCGATGCGGTTTCCAGGAGCTTGAAAACCAGATTCACGCCCGCGCTCATGTTGGGGGCGAACACGATGCCGATGTGCTGCGCCGCGCTGCCCAACTGCGCCTTTTGCTGCGCGTTGAGACCGGTGGTGCCGATCACCATGTTCACGCCCAGCTTGCGGCAGACCTCCAGGTGATGCAGCGTGCCTTCGGGGCGGGTGAAATCGACCAACACGTCCGCACCCCTTAGCGCCGCTTCCACATCGGCACTGATCTTCACGCCGCAAGGCGCGCCTATTATTTCCCCGGCATCCTTGCCGATCAACGGGCTGCTGCCGTGTTCCAGCGCGGCATGCAGCACCAGATCATCGGACTGCAACACGTTCTCCAGCAGGATGCGCCCCATGCGGCCGCTGCTGCCGGCAATGGCAATCTTGATACGCCTCACGCTTTATCCTTTTGCATCGCCGTTTGCTTTCTCCGGCGCCGTCTCGGCAGGCTGGCTGCCGTCCACGATGCGCGCCAGCTTGTCGTTCTCGAAATAAAGCGTCATCTTTTGTTTGGCGACAATTTCCCGGGCATGTTCGTAGCGGTACACATAGTCCCAGCGGTTCTGGTGGAATACATCCTGGATCAGCGGCGTGCCCATTACAAAGAGCACCTGCGGCTTGGTCATGCCGATCTTCAAATTATCGCGCATCGCCGAAGTCACGAAATTCCCCTGGCGGATATCCATTTTGTAGGGTGTCAACAAAGGTATGTAGAAGCTGTCGCACGATGCAAGCAGCAGGGCAAGCAATACAATTCCGGTACGCATGAAATTCCTAATCGATATTCAAAGTCGCCGCATCCAGCGACACGTTGCTGATAAAACCACTAGCCATTCGACCAGGCGGGCCAGCCAGTCTCGCCAAGCGGGCGTATGATACCTCATGCTGACAAACCCAACATCTCAGCCGCATGCTTGCGCGTCGTCTCGGTGATCTTTACGCCGCCCAGCATGCGCGCAATTTCCTCGACACGCTGCTTGCCATCCAGCAGCGTGATGTGGCTCAGCGTGACGCCGTTTTCCACCGCCTTGCTCACCTGCCACTGCCGGTCCGCCGCGGCTGCGACCTGCGGCAGGTGGGTGACGCACAGCACTTGGTAATCCCTGCCCAGCTTTTTCAGCAGATGTCCGACGATTTCGGCGACACGACCGCCGATGCCGCTGTCCACCTCGTCGAAGATCAGCGTCGGCACACTGGCGAGCTGGGAAGTGGCCACCTGGATCGCCAGACTGATGCGCGACAGCTCGCCGCCCGATGCGACCCTGGCCAGACTGCGCGGTGGTACGCCGGGATTGGCGGCAACCTGAAATTCGACAGCCTCCAGTCCATAAGCGCCCGGTTCTGCCAGCGGCACCAGTAATACCTCGAAGCTGCCGCCCTCCATCGCGAGACCCTGCATCGATTCGGTGATTTCCCGCGCCAGTTTGCCGGCGGCCTTCTTGCGCGCTGCAGTCAGTTTATGCGCCGCGGCAAGATAGTTTTGCCGCGCGGATTCTTCCTGCTGCGCCAATTCCGCAAGATCGGCATCGCCGCCGAGTTCCTCCAGGCGCGCCACGATGCGCTGCAATGCCTCGCCCAATTGCTCGGGTGCGACGCGGTATTTGCGCGCCGCATCCATCACCGTCTGGATACGCTGTTCCTGTTCGTGCAAGCGCTGCGGGTCGGTGTCCATGCGCTGCTGGTAATGGCGCAACGCGTAGACGGCTTCCTGCAGTTCCGCCTGGGCGCTTTCCAGCATCTGCAGCGTTTCTCCGAGGCTGGCATCGTGCGCCAGGCTGTCGCGCAAACGCACCGTCAAGGGGTTGAGCTGCGCCAGGCACGCGTTGTCCGCCTCGCTCAGCGTCTCGATGCCGAATGCCGCGGTCTCCAGCAGACTTGCGGCGTGGGCCAGCCGCGCATGATCTTCCTGCACCGCATTCCATTCCCCCGCGTCAAACGCGAGGCCTTCCAGCTCGCTGCGCTGGAATTGCAACAGCTCGCGCTCGGCAGCCACTGCCTCGGCATTCTCGCTCAGGCTGATGCGGCGGCGGCGCAGTGCCTGCCAATCGCGATACAGGGCGGCAAGCTGTTCCACGGCGGGTATCATGCCCGCATAGCCATCCAGCAGTTCGCGCTGCGCATCCGGGCGCAGCAGCGATTGATGGGCATTCTGGCCGTGTATATCCAGCAGCCGGTCACCCGCTTCACGCATCTGCTGCAGGGTGGCGCTGCGTCCGTTGATGAAGCCGCGCGAACGGCCGCCCGCATCCAGCACCCGGCGCAGCAGGCACACGCCCGCATCGCCCTCAAGTTCCTGCTCGCGCAGCCAGTCTTGCACCTGCGGCATCGCGCTCACGTCGAACTCTGCGGCGATCTCGGCACGCTCGCAACCGCTGCGCACCATGGCCGCATCACCGCGTTCGCCGAGTGCCAGCGACAGCGCGTCGATCAGGATGGACTTGCCCGCGCCGGTCTCGCCGGTCAGTACGGTAAACCCCGGAGCGAAATCCAGCTCCAGCGAGGAGACGATCACGAAATCGCGGATGGCAAGAAATTTCAGCATCGCTCAGGAAATTTCAACATTTATAACGTCTGGTTCCAGAGCAGCTTCTCGCGCAGGGTGTGGTAGTAGCTATGCCCCGCCGGATGCAGCAGGCAGGCTGCGTCCGGATGGCGTGAGACGATGATCTTGTCGTGCAACTGCAAATCGTAGCTGGTGTGACTGTCGAAGCGCACGCGGATGTCGCTGGTGCGATGCGTCAGAATTTCCAGCACCGACGAACTCTTCACCACGATGGGACGATTACTCAGGGTGTGCGGACATATCGGAACCAGTTCGAGCACATCGAGACTGGGATGCAATATCGGGCCGCCGGCAGACATCGCATAGGCGGTGGAGCCGGTAGGTGTCGCAACGATCAGCCCGTCGGCACGCTGGTTGTAGAGGTATTCGCCGTCCACGCGCACCTCGAACTCGATCATGCTGCTGATATTGTTGCGATGCACCACCACTTCGTTAAAAGCCGAGCCGCTGAATATTTCGGCATCGTCGCGCAACACCCGCGCGGCGATGAGCAGGCGCTGCTCGGTGACGAACTTGCCCTCCAGCATCGCCGCGATGCTGTCCTGCATGTTATCCAGCGTGAGGTCGGTCAGAAATCCGAGCCGCCCCTGATTCACCCCGACCATCGGGATGTTGCACGGCGACAAAGTGCGCGCGATGTTCAGCATGGTGCCGTCGCCGCCCAGCACGATCGCCAGATCCACCGCGCGGCCCATTTCATCCAGGCTCATCGCCCGATAGGGGCTGTCCCTGAGATGCTCGGCGGTCAGGCTGTCCACCACCACGGTCAATCCTTTGGACGTCAAGAATTCAGCCAGACGCAACAACGGCCCGGCCATTTCCGGCGCCTTGTGTTTGCCGATCAGCGCGACATTCTGGAAGGGGAATTTCATGGTTGCGATTAAACCACATCACCCATGCAATGACAAAGCTGCGGCCGATTGAGCCGGATTGATGCAATAGCGGGCAAAAGCTGTCCGGCCTGGCATGTTGCCCAAACCGGATTTTCATCGGTGTGCGATTTCAATCCATTGATTCTTTGGCTATTAACATTGCAATAAGGCCACTTCAGGTATAAGGTTAAAAATCTTGCTGACATTAATGAGTGTAACCAACCCCCTCGACCAGTCAGATTGACGGCCTGGCTGCTGCAAGTGAACGCAAGACGATAAAGCACAAGAAGGCACCAGGATGAATGCAATACCATTCCACAACCGCCTGAAGGTCGGCCTGCAGACACCCGCCGGCCTCGCATTGCTCTATGCCGCGCTGACCGCGCTGTGGATCGTGTTGTCCGGCTATCTGCTGACGCACAGCGTCGATGACCCGCTGCTCCGGAGCCGCATCGAGGTGGCCAAGGGGCTGGCTTTCGTCGCCGTCACCAGCGTGCTGCTCTATCTGCTGCTCAATCACTGGCGCGAGTCCCATGCAATGCAGCCGGCGCAGACAGAACCTCCAGCCCCGCCCAAACTCATTCGACCGGTGCTGGTTTTCATTGCACTGGTGTTGTGCGTGCCACTGATCGGTTTTGTCATCTACGAACTGAATGTTCCGCAGATCGAAGCGGATAGCTTCAATAATTTGAATTCGATTGCGCAACTCAAGGCCGAACAAATTGAAAACTGGCTGAACGAGCGGCACGGCGATGCGCAAGGGCTGATGGACAATACCAGTCTCGCCCTGGATGTCGAGCATTTTCTGCCGGCGCAAAAACACAATGCACGGCAGCTCAGGCAGATCACGGTTCAGTTTCCCTCAATACAGGTTGACAATGGCTTTGACAGCATCGTGTTATTGGATACAGGCGGGCGGTTGATCACCTCGCTGGGCAAAGATGTGGGTATCTCCCAGCCCATCCGGAATCTGGTAAATGCATCGTTTGACAGCAAACAGATCGAACGCAGCGATCTGTACCGCGATGAATCGGGCCGCATTTACCTGGACTGGATCGTCCCGCTGTTCGTTGCGGACCAGCACGGCAAACGTCCGGTGGCTGCGGCAATCCTGCGTGCCACGCCGGAGAAATTTCTTTACCCGCTGATCCAGAACTGGCCGACGGCCAGCGCCAGCGGCGAAACCTTGCTGGTGCGTTCCGATGGCGATGCCGTGCTGTTCCTCAACCCATTGCGCTTCGACAAGCATGCTGCCTTGACCCGGCGCGTGAAATTGAGCGATCGTGATCTTCCCGCTGCCCTCGCGATCCGCGACAACAAGCCAGGCACCACGACGGGATTGGACTACCGGCAGGTACCGGTGCTGGCGGCCTACCGGCCAATACCCGGGACAGGTTGGTATCTTATTGCCAAGGTCGACCGCGACGAGACGATGATGCCGCTGTGGAACATGCTGTACTGGATCGGCGTGATCGCTTCCGCAGCCGACGGTTTGATCATCGTGCTGTTCCTGTTCTACCTCCGCCAATCCCAACGTTTGCAGCGAGTGGCGCTACAGGCACGTTCCGCGGAATCACTCATGGAAAACAACCAGCTGCTGCGGCTGTTCATCGAACATGCGCCGGTCGCGCTTGCGATGCTCGATCGTGACATCCGCTATCTGGCCTGCAGTCGCCGCTGGATCACGGACTATGCGCTGGGCGAGCAGACGCTCATTGGCCGATCCCTCTATGAGGCTCTGCCCGAATTGCCGGCGCGCTGGAAGACGTTGCCTGCCCGCGGCCTGGCAGGCGAGGTGTTGAGCAGCGACGAAGACTCTCTTGAAAGGGCAGACGGTACTGTTCAATGGATGAAATGGCAACTCAGGCCATGGAAAAGAAATAACGGCGATGTGGGCGGCGTGGTTGTTTTTTCCGAGGACATCACCGAGCGCAAGGCTCACGAAGAAAAAATCCGGCGCCTGACACGGCTCTATGCCACATTGAGCCAATGCAATCAGGCCATTGTGCGCTGCGCCAGCGAAGCAGAATTGTTCCCGCAAATCTGCCGTGCCGCGGTGCAGTTCGGCGGCATGAGCATGGCCTGGATTGGAATGGTGGACCAGGCGGGCAAGCAGGTCCGGCCCGTTGCCTCATACGGCATCGGCCTGGAATATCTGGACGGTATCCAGATTTCGGTGGATGCCGGCGACCCGTTCGGGCGCGGCCCCACCGGCACCGCGATACGCGAAGGCCGTCCATATTGGAACCAGGACTTCCAGCTTGACCCGAACACGGCGCCTTGGTACGAGCGCGGAAAAGGATACGGCTGGAAATCCTCCGCCGCGCTTCCGCTGCTCAGGAATAACATTCCCGTCGGCAGCATCACCTTGTATTCAGACACGGTCGAGGCGTTCGACGAAGAGGCGCGTCAACTGCTGACGGAAATGGCTGTCGACGTCAGCTTTGCGCTGGACAACCTGGACAGGGAATCGCAGCGCAACAAGGCGCAGCAGGAATTGGAATTCAAGAACACGATGCTGCTGACCCAGCAGGAAGCAACGCTCGATGCCATCCTTGTTGTCGACGAGAACGGACATATCATTTCCTACAATCAGCAATTCATTGACCTGTGGCCCGCCGCTGCCGATCTCGTCGCCACGGGTGATGATGCTCCGCTGCTCCAGTCAGTCGTTGACCAATGCGCGGATCCGGAAGCCTTTCTCGACAGGGTAAAATATCTGTACAGGCACCGTGACGAAAAAAGCCGCGATGAAATAGCACTAAAAAACGGCAGGGTGCTCGACCGCTATTCCGCTCCGATCACCGCTGCGGACGGCCATTACTACGGACGCGTCTGGTATTTCCGCGATGTCACCGAGACCAGGAAAGCGGTGCAGGAACTCGCCGATTCGGAACAGCGCTTCCGCGGCCTGGTCGAACAGTCTCTGGCAGGCATCTACATCATCCAGGACGGCAAGCTGGCCTATGTGAATCCGCGCGCAGCCGAAATTGTCGGACACGGCTCCGCGGACGATCTGATCGGGAAAGACGTCATGCAATTTATCGCCGATGCCGATCAAGGCAAGGTTGCGGAGAACGTGCGCAAACTTCTTTGCAAGGAAGCACCGAGCGTCGCACTGGAATTTCGCATCGTTCACACAGAAGGCCACACGATCACGGTTGGCGCGAACGCGTCCTACGCCGTCTATCACGGACAGCCGGCAGTCATCGGCCTGATTCAGGATATCTCGGACAAGAAGCGCAACGAGGAACACATTCTTAGCTACGTCGCCCAGCTCAAGGCCACTTTCCTGAGCACGGTGCAGCTGGCGACCAGCCTGTCCGAGATGCGCGACCCCTACACCGCCGGCCACGAGCGCCGCGTCTCGGAAATAGCGGTCGAGATCGCGACCCTGATGGGCCTGGACGAACAACGCATAGAAGGCATCAAGGTCGCCGGCTACCTGCACGATATCGGCAAGATCAGCATCCCGTCCGAGATCCTGGTCAAGCCCGGCAGGCTCAGCGCAACCGAATACGCGCTGGTGCAGGGACACGCGCAGGCGGGCTATGACGTGCTGAAGCACGTCGAGTTTCCGTGGCCGGTGGCACTGGTCGCGCTGCAGCACCACGAGCGCATGGACGGCAGCGGCTATCCGAACAAGCTGCAGGGCGACGAGATTCTGCAGGAGTCGCGCATCATGGCGGTGGCGGACGTGGTCGAGGCGATGGCCTCGCATCGCCCGTACCGTCCGGGACTCGGCATCGACAAGGCGCTGGCGGAGATCGAACGGGGTAGCGGAACCCTTTACGATCCGGAGGTCGCCACTGCGTGCCTGCGCTTGTTCCGCGAACAGAAATTTGTGTTGCCGTCTGTGTAGACTGCCCCCCAAGCACAATCCGGCCAGGCCACAAGCCAGTCCAGTTATAAACCCGAGAGATAGTCCGACAACCTTTCGATCTCGGCATCAGTCAAATTCCTGGCGGCCTTGTTCATCACGCGGTCCGGGCTGTTGCTGCGATCACCGCTGCGCCAACGGATCAGCTGAACCTGCAGATATGCCTTGTGCTGGCCGCCGATCACCGGATAGGTCGGGATGGCAGGTGCCTTGCCATTGGCCCCATGGCAACTCGTGCATGGCGGGATGCCTCTGCCAGGATCACCTTTCAGGAAAAGTTTTTCCGCAACCGGATTGTCCCCGCGTCTGTCACCCCGCATCATCTTCACACTGGCAAAATAGGCGGAAATATCGGCCAGTTCGGTGTCGTTGATCGACTTGGATATGGCGCTCATGATCTGGTGCGTGCGCGCACCGGACTGGAAATCGCGCAACTGCTTTGCGGTATAAAGGGCCTGTTGCCCGGCGAGATCGGGAATCAAATCCACGAAACTGGTGCCGTCCGCGCCATGGCAGCCCTGACACAGGCCGGACTCGACCTTGCCCGCAACCGGGTCGCCGCTGCCTATGGGCTGTTTGATCATGCCGGCGGATTCAGCGGCACCGGCCGTGCCGGCGGTGAACAGAAGGGCAGCAAGCAAACCGGCAATAGTATTGTTTTGCAAACGGATCATGGTGTTCGGGTAACGATGAATGACGATACGATTAGATCATATCGCCCGACCAATGATAAGTCCGGCGATGGATGGTATAACACGCTTTCCCTTTTCTGCTGACACCGCACCGGAACATATCGTGAAAATATCACACCAACATTGCGAGGCTGCACCATCTGCCGAATTGCGGAGTGCCGCACTGTGCTGGCTTGCGGAACCCGATGCCGTCCGCAAAGCGGAGGGCGTGCGGCGGCTGGCGCAAGCATGGTCGTCCGGTGCAATCAAACTGGATACGCATGCGTCATTGACAGCAGAACCATCCATCCCCGGCAAGCCTGACAAGCCGGAGCTGGTGCCGCCGCTCTCGGTCATGCGCCGCTCAATGGCCACGCCGGAAGGGCGCGCGATCTTGATACACGCGCTGGCCCATATCGAATTCAATGCGATCAAGGTGGTACTTCAAATCAATTAGTGACATTCATTAAATGCGATTAACCTGGCGCTCGATGCGCTCTGGCGGTTCGCCGGCATGCCGCAGGAATATTACGCCGACTGGCTGAAAGTGGCGGATGAAGAGGCGCTGCATTTCTCGCTGTTAACCGGCCACCTGCAAGGCCAGGGATACGCATACGGGGATTTTCCGGCGCACAACAGCCTGTGGGAGATGGCCGCGAAAACGCAGCAGGACATACTCGCGCGCATCGCGCTGGTGCCGCGCACGCTGGAAGCGCGCGGACTGGATGCCACCGCCGCAGGTGCGCGCCAAGCTAGCGCAGGCCGGAGACGCCGCGGCGGCCGCGATCCTGGATATCATCCTGCATGACGAGATCGGCCATGTCGCGATCGGTAATCGCTGGTACAACTGGCTGTGCGAACAGCGCGGCCTTGAACCGGTCGCCAGTTATGCACACCTCGCAGCAGAGTACCGGGCTCCCGCGATGCGCGGCCCGTTCAATCTGGAAGCGCGGCGCGCGGCGGGATTCAGCGAGCGTGAACTGGCCGAATTGGCCCATGCGCATAAAGCCTGAAACGGATCGGGCCATCGGCTTGCTTGCGTTGAATCTGCGCGAACTATCGGGTATCGTCACTGCCTCAAGCCATCGTGCCACCTTGTAGAGCCCGTTTGCTTTATTGATGCAGCAGTTTGGCAACGAAAACTCGCTGCACTGCTTTTCCTGGTTTTTTGCGGCGTGATCAAGGGGACAGGTATGGAATCGTTTCATTGGGATAAACACTTTGAAACCGGCCTCGATGAGGTGGACAAGCAACACCACCATCTGGTCGATGTGATCAACCGCTTTGGCGCGTTGTTGACGCAACTGCAGGGTGTGACCTTCGATGATATCGAAACGGTGTTCAAGGAATTGGCCGCCTATGCCCAATATCACTTCCGCGAAGAAGAGGAATTGATGGCCGCAACGGGTGTTGATCCGCGTCATGTCAATTACCATGTCAACGAACACGACAATTTCCTGAAGGAAGCGACGCAGATGCATGCAACCCTTGCGCAGGATAATCGCGATGCATCTGAATCATTGCTCAAGTTTCTGATTTATTGGCTGGCCTATCACATCCTCGGTTCGGACCAGTCCATGGCCAGGCAAATCAAGGCGATCAGGTCCGGACAAAGTGCTGCCGATGCCTTTCAGCACGAGGAACGCATCAGGGAGGGAGCCTCGGAACCCCTGCTGATCGCACTCAACGGCCTGTTTCGTCAGATATCCCAGCGGAATCGTGAATTGCTCGAGCTGGCCCGGACACTTGAGGCCAAGATAGCCGAACGCACCAACACGCTCTCCAAAGCGAATCGCGAACTGGCCATAGCCAACCGCAGCCTGGAAGAAATCGCATTGACCGACGTGCTCACCGGGCTGCCCAATCGTCGCCATGCACTGGCGCGCCTGGCGCAAATGTGGCAGGAATCGGAGCGCAACAAGGCGCCGCTGGCATGCATGATGATCGATGCCGATGGATTCAAGCAAATCAATGACAGTTACGGGCATGCTGCCGGAGATGAGGTATTGCGGCAGCTGTCCCGGCATCTGCAGCATTCGGTGCGCACCGACGATGTGGTGAGCCGCCTGGGTGGAGATGAATTTTTGATCATCTGCCCGGGCACGACTCTCGAGGGGGCTTTACATGTCGCGGAACAAATGAGACTTGCGCTGGGGAAAATTCCGCTCATGGCCGGAAAGGGCATATGGCGCGGCAGCATCAGCGTCGGCGTTGCCGTGCGCCAACCCGATATGAAAAACCCGGAAGAACTGATCAAGGCGGCCGACCAAGGAGTGTATGCCGCCAAGCGGAATGGACGCAACCGCGTGGAGTGCATTGCTTCGGGGGTCCTGCCGGTCAACCCGCGCGACGTTGGATCGTCGGCGCAATCGGGCTGAGCGAAACAGGCCACGACGGGTGTTATGGGCCGGACCGACCACAGGCGTCAGTGCCGGCTGTGAACCCTAAACCAGAGTCCAGACCGAACTACTTAAACCAGCCGTCCCAGTTCGGATAATGCGGGATATTCACGGTATCCGGATCATAGACGCCCTGCGCGGCCTGGGTGTGGCACTTGTCGCAGAAACTCAGCGACTTCACGTCCTTGTTGCCCTTGATCATTTTCTCGGGAATATCGTGGTGCTTGCGGGCAATATAACGCAGCTCGGTGATACGCAGCGGCGGCGTGCCCTGCTCCGTGGCAGCGGCGATCTTGCGCGATTGTTTGTACCAGGAATTACCCGCGGAATTTTTTATTGCGTAGTCGCGGATATCCTTCAGCGTATCGTTATCGAGTTCCGCGTTGACCCCGAAATGGTTGCGCAATGCTTCGTCATTCAGCAGCGCTTCCCAGGACTTTGCCGGCAACAAGCCGGGTTGGTAGGCGAAGTGACACGCCCCGCATTCTTCCAGATACTGTTTGTCGGTAACCGGTTTCACGCCTTTGGTGCGCTGAAAGTCAAACAGCCAGGACAAAAAATCATTATCCAATGAATATTCTGCGGCACCGGCAAAAGCACTGCCAGTTAACAGCGCAACGGCCAGCAATGCTGCAACTTTCCATTTTCTTTGCATCATCGCACCCCGTTACCAAGTCAACTTGACGGCCACAAGCATAGAAGCCGCACCCAGCTCTGCGATGCCCGCATGACTGGTCGGCACGGAGGATTTTGCCGACTTGTTGATCGCATACAGCATCAACAGCGCCCCTGTGCCGGCCAGCATCACGTGCTGATTGTCCGGGTCGGAAAATCCGTCTTCCAGATGAAAGTCGTCCCAGTGATACAGCAGACCGGTTATCACCGTGGCAATGGCCAGCGCGCCAGTGGTGCGGGCCAGCCTCGTGTGGGTGGTGCCCGAGGTCTGCCTCGGCGCAGGCTGCGCGGGACAGTTGTGTTCGCAAGCTTCTCCGGGCGCTGCCAGCATCGTCAATCCGGCAAACATCAGGGTGCCCAGCCCCAGATACTCGTGAGCCTTTCTACCGGTCAGCCACGGGGGCGAAAACTTTTCAGCCGGGGTTGCAGGGGTCACATCCACCTGCCCCTGAACGGCATTTCCATCATTCGCCGCGAGTAACAATGGCGCGGCATCAGCCGGCTGTGATTTTAAAAACTGGTAATCATGGGTATAAAAACTGGCGGCAGCGGTGGGCAGCGCATTATTCCCGTCCGCATTGGCTGCATGCACCATCCCTGAAGAAAAAGCCAGGCAGATACCGGCAACTGTATTGACCAACTTGTTCCTGCATTTCATCCACTCCCCCTTTAAGCTGATTATTTTCGCTCAGCACAACTGGCCGAACTGATATGCCGGCCTTTATCCAAGCGGCTTGTTGGCATACGTGAACCAGAATATCACAACAGCGGCGACCATCAACAGTCCCAACCTCAGATAAGCTCGCTGGATTCCCTGTTCCGTCACGGCGGATTTGTAACCGGTGAGCATGGCGCGCACCA
>CAVWTZ010000031.1:0-14066 GCA_963757485.1 uncultured beta proteobacterium | reverse complement strand
TCACGGAATCCATGACTTGGTCGGATGCCTCAGATACTGGGGTTATATGATCAAGGAATATTTCGCCAATTATTTCCTGCATACCTCTGATGTGACCTTCGACATGCGTAATAACCCGCATGGAAGTGCACCAGAACAGCGCCGAGCCGTGGAATATCACCCTGGTCGACACGGGCGAGAATACGATGACCGGGGGGCGCCTGAAAAGAGTCGCATCGTTTGTCGGAAATGAAGATTTCTGCTTTACCTACGGCGATGGAATAAGCGATGTGGATATTTCCGCTTCCATCCGATTTCATAAATCCCAGGGGACATTGGCAACCTTGCACTGCAGTCCAGCCTCCGGGACGATTTGGCGCATTGGATATGGAGCACAACAAGGTGCTTAGTTTCCTGGAAAAGCCGCAGGGAGACGGCGGGTGGATCAACGGCGGTTTTTTTGTTCTGTCGCCCAGGGTCATCGATGAAATAGAGGGGGACTGAACCGTGTGGGAGCGGAGCCCGATGGAACGGCTGGCACGCGCGGGGCAATTGGCGGCATACCGCCATACCGGCTTCTGGCAACCCATGGATACGTTGCGCGATAAAAACCATCTGGAAGAACTATGGCAAACCGGCAAGGCGCCCTGGAAATTCTGGCCGTGAATCCGTCGTTCTGGTCCGGAAAAAAGTTTTCCTTACCGGGCATACCGGTTTCAAGGGTAGCTGGCTCAGTCTTTGGTTAACGGAGCTTGGCGCGGAGGTCACCGGCTACGCATTGCAACCGCCGACCAAGCCCAGCCTGTTGAAGAGGCCGATGTCGGGAGCGGCATGCGCTCCATCGTGGCCGACGTCGCGATGGCGAGCGGCTCGCTGCCGACATGCGCACCGCTGCACCGGAAATCGTCATCCATATGGCCGCACAGCCGCTGGTTCGGCATTCCTATGTCGCACCGGTGGAGACCTATGAAACCAATGTCATGGGCACGGTTAACCTACTGGAAGCTGTGCGCCAGACGCCAACCGTCAAAGCCGTGGTCAACGTCACCAGCGACAAGTGTTACGAAAACCGGGAGTGGGAGGTGGGTTACCGGGAAACCGATCATCTGGGCGGGCATGACCCTTACAGCAACAGCAAGGGTTGCGCCGAACTGGTCACGGCCGCTTACCGCAATTCATATTTCAACCCGGGAAAATACCACAGTCATGGCGTCGCTCTTGCCAGCGCACGCGCCGGCAATGTGATCGGCGGTGGGGACTGGGCTCAGGACAGGCTGATACCGGACATGATGCGCGCCATCGAGCAGGGGAAGCCCGTTCACATACGCAGCCCCCATGCCATCCGGCCCTGGCAGCATGTGCTGGAACCGCTGGGCGGATACTGCAATTGGCCGAAAACTATACTGACGGAAGCAGAATTCGCCGAAGCTGGAACTTCGGTCCGAGGGACGAAGATGCCGAACCCGTGCAATGGATAGTCGAACAGCTTGTTGCCTTGTGGGGCCGCACCGCAAGCTGGCAATTGGACCGGCAAGCCCATCCGCACGAAGCGACTTACCTGAAGCTGGATTGCTCAAAGGCGCGCTCCGCCTTGGGTGGCAACCCCGCTGGACGCTGCGACACGCGCTGGAACAAATCGTCGCATGGCACAAAGCACACAGCCAGGGGCAGGACATGCGCCAGCTGACCCTATCGCAAATCAGGTCGTATGAACTACATCATCAATAACAGGTGCCCATGGATAAAGAACAGATCAGGTCACGCATAGCCGAACTGGTGCGCGGAGTATGCGGCGCTTGCCACCCAGCCAACCGCATTCGAACCCGGAAAATCAACCGTCCCGCCGTCGGGAAAAATCATCGCCGCAAAGAAATGCAGATGATGGTCGAGGCCTCGCTGGACGGCTGGTCGACGACCAGCCGCTTCAACGATGCGTTCGAACGAGAAACTGGCGCGCTACCTGGGTGTGAAGCATGTATTGACCACCAATTCAGGTTCCTCGGCCAATCTGCTGGCCTTCTGCGCTGACCTCGCCCGAACTCGGCGAGCGCGCCATCAAACCCGGGGACAAGGGTGATTTCCGTTGCAGCCGGTTCCCGACTACCGTGAACCCAATACTGCAATTCGGCGCGGTGCCGGTATTTGTCGATGTGCATATCCCGACCTACAACATCGATCCGGCGCTGGTCGAGGCGGCCATTCACCGACAAAACCCGGCCATCGTGCTGGCGCACACCCTGGGCAATCCCTACAACCTGGCCGAGATCACGCGACTCGCGAAGAAGTACAAGCTGTGGCTGGTGGAAGACTGCTGCGACGCGTTGGGCTCGACCTATAACGGCCAACTGGCCGGCACATTCGGCGACATCGGCACCCTGAGTTCTATCCCGCCCATCACGTCGCCGTGGGAGAAGGGGGCGCGGTGTTCACCAGCAATGACGAACTGAAACGCATCGTCGAGTCTTTCCGCGACTGGGGACGCGATTGCTATTGCCCGCCCGGCAAGGACAACACCTGCGGAAAGCGGTTCGGCTGGCAGTTGGGTTCGCTGCCGTTTGGCTACGATCACAAGTACACTTATTCACACCTAGGCTACAATCTCAAGATCACCGACATGCAGGCGGCGTGCGGGCTGGCGCAGCTCGACGCCTGCCGGTAATTCGCGCGCAGGCGCAAAAGCAATTTCGACTTCCTGAAGCGCAATCTGGCGGACACCCAGGAATTCCTGATCCTGCCTGAAGCAACGGCAGACAGCGATCCATCGTGGTTCGGCTTTCCCATCACCATCCGGGAAAGCGCCAATACGTCCCGTGTCGACCTGCTCACTTACCTCGACGAGCACAAGATCGGTTCACGCCTGCTGTTTGCCGGCAACCTGACGCGGCAACCGTATTTCAAGGGCAAGACTGTCGCGTGAGCGGCGAGCTTACCAGCACAGACAACATCATGAATAATACCTTCTGGATCGGCGTCTATCCGGGCCTGAGCGAGGAGATGCTGAGCTTTGTCGTCAAGAAGATCGAGACTTTTCTGGGCGTGAGTTTCTAGAACTAAAAGCATACAGGCATACACTTTGAAGGCTTCTGACGCACTCGCCAAATTTCTGATCGCTCATCGGGTTCAAACTTGTTTTGAACTGGTGGGCGGCATGATCACCCATTTGCTGGATAGTTTTGCCGAGTCGGGTCAATTCAACATTGTATCGATGCACCATGAGCAGGCCGCAGCGTTTGCTGCAGAAGGGGTGGCACGGCAGAGTAAAGGAAAAAGGATCGGGGTGGCGATGGGAACCAGCGGTCCGGGCGCAACCAACTTGATTACCGGTATCGGCAGCTGCTGGTTTGATTCCGTGACCTGTTTGTTCATCACGCGCCGGTCAATACCCGCGAACTCAGGGGTGACCGTGCCATCCGGCAACAGGGCTTTCAGGAACTGGGTATTGTCGACGTGGTGCGCTCACTGACCAAGTACGCTGTGCGAGTGGATAGGCCGGAAGATCTGCTGCCGGAATTGCACAAGGCGTTGTCGCTCGCATTGAGCGGGAGGCATGGCCCGGTGTTGCTGGATATACCCAACGATGTTCAGCGAGCCGAGATCCCTGAGGCGCTGCTTGAAAAATGGCTAAACACGCCATTGGAAACCAATACCGGTCCGGAAATAACTGCCAGCGACCTGGGTAAATTGGCAGCACTTTGCAAGGATGCGCAGCGTCCGTTGATCTGTATCGGGGGTGGAGCGCGCTGGGCCGATGCCATGGACCGGTGGCTGATGGCGGCCGACACCCTGGGGATCCCGTATGTGTCGACACTGATGGGCCACGAACGGGTCGTGGCACGCAACAATTACTTCAATATGATTGGCAGTTACGGCAATTGCGAGGCCAACTGGGCTGTGCAGAACTTGACCTGTTCATATGTGCTGGGTGCGCGACTCGATGCGACAAACAGGTGCTGATGTGGACGATTTTGCACGCAAAGCGCGTATCGTCCAGATCGACATCGACCCTGCCCAATTGGGCAATCGAATCCAGGTGACCTGAACATTTGTGCGACAGCGGAAAGCTTCTTCACGAGCATTTCCTCCCCGGCTTGCCGCGTTCCCAGTGCTGGACCAAAGCTGGTTGGCCGACCTCGACAAACCGTCACGATCGCAGTCAGATCGACGAGTATGCCGACTGGGAGATCAGCCCCAGTGAGGTGTTTAAGAAATTGAATAAGGGAAACTGGCTAATCAAGCCGTCGATTATGTCTGTGATGTAGGCAATCACCAGATGTGGGCGGCGCAAAGCTTGCGCTTATCGCCGCAGCAGGCGGTTCATTACAGTGGCGGCATGGGGGCGATGGGCTTCGCCTTGCCCACCGCATTGGGGGTAGCACTGCAATCACAGAACAAGGTGGTGGTGATCACAGGAGATGGTAGTCTGCAAATCAATATTCAGGAACTTGACACGCTGAATCGGCTGGGACTGGATATGACCATTATCGTCATGAACAACTCGATGCTGGGCATGGTCAAGAATTTCCAGGATATGTATTTCGACGGCCGCGACCAATCGACGAAAAAAGGCTACAGCAGCCCTTCATTCGCGGCCATAGCATCGGCGTATGGGATCGAGGCGCATCGTGCCGATAGCGCAGCCGATATGGAGCGTGTCTTGGACCTGATCACCGAACACAAGGGCCCGCTGCTCATTGAACTGATGATGGACGGTGCGACTGAATGTCGTCCGCGCTTGGCCTTTGGCTCGAAGCTTGATGAGCAGTATCCCAAGCTGGACAGCTAACCGACATGCCAGCATGATGAAAATAGCCATACTCGGTGCCACCAGCCAGATCGCCAAAGACCTGATCCTTTCATACTCTGCCGCAACAGACACACATCTGCATTTGTTCGCGCGCCGGCCGGATGAGGTGACGAAATGGCTGGCGTCGGTTGGCCTGGCGGGAAGATTCCAGGCCGATGATTTCGCCGGGTTTGGCACGCAGCATTTTGACGCGCTGATCAATTTTGTGGGTTCGGGAAATCCGGCGCAAACCGCAGCCATGGGGGCATCGATCATGGATGTCACCTATCAATACGACCAGCTTGCGCTGGATTATGCGGGACAGCATCCGGCATGCCGATATCTGTTCCTGAGCAGCGGCGCTGCCTACGGTTCATCTTTTGAAAAACCTGCCAACGAGAGCACCACAGCCGTAATCCCCATCAACGATCTCAAACCCCGGGACTGGTATGGGGTGGCCAAGCTGTATGCCGAATGCCGCCATCGCGCGCTTGCGCATCTGCCCATCGTCGATATCCGCATCTTCAATTATTTCAGCCACACACTGGATATCTCATCGCGTTTTCTGATCACTGATATCCTGCGCGCGATTCGTGACCACACCGTACTGAAAACATCTCCGGACTACATCGTACGTGACTTTCTGCATCCGTCCGATTTTTACAGAATGGTCCATGCACTCCTGACCGCACCGGCGGCCAATGCGGTTGTCGATTGCTATACACTGGGGCCGATAGACAAGTCGAGTCTGTTCGCTGCCATGCAGGAAAAGTTCGGGCTGCGTTATGAAATTGCCGGAACATCCGCCAGTGTCGATGCGACAGGCGAAAAGCCTTATTACTATTCACTGAATACCCGGGCTGCAGCATTTGGATATCATCCCGCTTTGAGTTCCCTGGAAGGAATCATGAAGGAAGCAACGGTGATACTCCATGGTGAAGGATGAACCATTTGTTGCTGCTATCTCCCCTTACCCAAACAGAACACTAATGTAGAAATACGGCATGATTTCCTGAATAGTCGAGGCTTCACCATGATTACATAACGAAATATCAATGCGGCTTTGCAAGAATTCAACAACATCCCCAGGATCAGACTTGGATACTCAACACCCGATCGGGTATTCTTCAAGTCAAGCGTTGCACTTCAAGATTTGAACTCACGTAAGATTTAAAATGAGCGACAACAATAAACAGGTTTGGCTTATCATTTCTCACGGTTTCAACATGGATGGGCGAGCCGCAAGCCAGACCATCACGGACAAGATCCCGCACTTGCTTGATCTCGGCATAGAGCCAATTGTGATCAGCGCCATCACCGGAAAGAAGGACCCGGTGATCGAGCACCACCAAATGCTGCCGGCAGGGCCTGTCGCTTTGCGCTTCGATTTGCGTCACTACCTGAAACAACGAATCTCATCGCGCGTCATTTACCGAATCGCAATGACGGCGATTTCCTTGGTGCTGTTGCCTTTCATGCTGATCGAAAAGCTCTTCATGCGTATTGAAACCCATTGGTCGTGGGCAATTCCTGCCTATTTTACCGGCGCGCGCATCATCCGGACACGCAAACCGGCACTGATCTATTCGACCGGTGGAGCTTATTCTGCTCACATGGCGGGCTACTGGCTGGCGCGCAGATATGGACTGCCGTGGATAGCGGAGATTCATGACCCGATGATTCTCGATACCCAGCCGAAAAATTCGCGCGTGCGTTTCTCCGGCTGGCTGGAAGAAATCATTTGCAAGCATGCCGACGTGGTCTGGTGGTTCACCGAAGAAGCATTGAAGCGGGCCAGAGCGCGTCATCCGGAACTTGGTGAACGCGGACATTGCCTGATTCCCGGTTCGAACCCGCCGGAATTTCCCCGCGCGCCTTACCGGCGCAGCAAGCATCTTGTAATCGGACATTTCGGCTCGTTGGCGGAAACGCGCAATCTGGAAATCTTTTTGCTGGGCTTGCGCCGGATTTTGGAAAAAAATCCGCAATGGGCGGAGGATATCCGCCTGCATCTATACGGTGGCGGCCTCGATGCTATTTCTGCGCGTGCCATAAGGGATTTCCCACACCCTGAGATGATCGAACAGTTCGGCCGCCTCGAAACCGACCCGAAAACCGGGGAGAGCGGCAGGGATCAGGTCCTCAAGCGAATGAACGCTGTAGACTGCCTGTTGTTGCTGCATGGCACCATTCCTGTCTGCGAAGAATACATTCCCTCGAAAATGTACGAATATCTGTGGACGCAGCGCCCAATTCTTGCGCTCGTTTGGCGCAACCCGCAAATGGAGCGCATGCTGCGCGAACTGGGCCACTGGGTGTGCAAATCGGATGACGCAGAGTCGGTCGCATCTGCCCTCGAAGAGTTGCATACCCGCTGGATCAAGAACGATCTGGCCGATTCAGGAGTTCCCTCTCCATATACGTCCGAAGCCGCCACGCGCCAGATTGTTGCGCTGGCAAACGAAAGCTTGACACGCAGGACACTGCACGCCTGATATGCTCAGTTCTTCTCTCCTGCCGGGCTTTTGGGGAAATTCGGGAAGATTGGAAGAAGTTTGCGTCCAAAAGAAAGAACCAGGCGCTGGCACTAAGTTTTATTCAGAACCCGGTTGCTTTAAATATTTCTGGGGAACGAGACATTGAGCGAAAAAATTGCGCCGATGCGGCGTTAAAGTTCGAATTGGCAGTTGAGCTGCCAGAAATGCACGATGCGTCGGCTGCAACCATCCACACCCCCTATCAAGTGCGCCTAATTGAAGCAATCGAGCTTATCAGGCATCCAGCAGCAAAAATTCGCCCCAGGTGCATTTTAACAATATGAATGTCGCGCGAAACATGTGCGGTCAAAATGCCAATTATCCGAATCTACCCCCGAGCTTTTTCAATGCATATCTTGTGATATCTGCCCGGCAACCGTCGAAGCAAAATATTCGGTGCTGAACATCTTGGCAGAATTACTCTCTAGAAACCGGGCAATATTCGACTGGTACTTAGCGTAATCTGCGGGTGAGATGTCAAGCAGGAACTGATGTACTGCGGCAGTGTCCCTGAAAGCTCGTCTGTCTATGAAACAGTCGGCCGGTATGTATTCCAGCACGTTGTCGGCACCCCAGTAAACCGGCACACAGCCAAATCGAAAACTATCGAAGATTTTTTCGGTAATGTAATTGGACAAGTCTCGGGTATTTTCATAACAGTACGAAAATTTGCTGCGCCTAAGTACTTCTCCCTTGTCACTCACCTCACCCCGATAGCTAGGGAATGGTTTATGGCCAAATAGCCTGGTTCTCATTCTGGCGATAGGCCGCTTTACTTTGTTCAAAAAACCAAACGATGGCGCGGGCTTGGACCAACCCATGCCATACAATTCAAATTTACCCGGCTCATTTGACTCGTACCAGCGTATGGTGTTGATGCGTTCAACATAAAGATCCGACGGCAGCACTTCGCGAAACGCCTTGTTGGCATTAATAAGACAACTGAAAATGTCTCTTGCTTCGTAGCCGGGAAATCGGTCATGCGAAAGTTGAGTGGGTATCAGTATTCTCACCACATTGGGCATGTCGTATAGTCTCGCATCCCATGCAAAAGCCCTGGCAAATCGCCGGCAATATTCATGACTTTCATTCAGTCGGTTGTGATTTGGGTTTTCAAGCGCAATCAGATATTTTGGTATGCCGTCATCAGAAAACTGGCGTCCCTCCATATGCAAATCAAAGGCTACCTGTCTTCCCCGATTAACATCGGGCGTATTGAGTTCAATGCCCTTCGCAAGAAATGCCTGCCGCAACAACCTGTATATATGAGTCGGATTGTATGGGTGAGTGCTATCTTCAGCCGCGAACATCGAGTTATTGCCGTGCCCATCGGCATATATATTTCCGTAGATCATGTTGCTCATCTTGCCAAGTATTTCAGTGACTTTTTGCGCAGCATTGCCGGCAGTTCTGAAAGCCGCAAATGTCGGCGCACGCGTTGCCAGTATATAAACTGGCGCAAACGCCGGGTTCGCGCTTGGTGAGAGGGCTTGTCCATGTCAGCAGCAATGATCTTCTTGTAAATAAGATATCGGTAGTCACTCAACCCTGTTGAATTCACGTAGCATGGAGAACGCTTTATTAGTCCCAGAAAATTCAGGCGATCACGACGCGATTCCTGCAGCCCGTCATTGCCGCCGTGAATGTGGTAGTCCATGAGCGGTTTGTTCACCCAAACCACGCGTCCCAGCGAAGCTAGGCGCAGCAACCAACTTACATCGGCATATTTGCCGCCAGCCTCCGGGAAGCGCTCCTTGCCTGCCACGGCAGTTCGATAAATATAACTGGGAAAGGGCGCTATGCCAGTTTGGTAGCGGCCAAAATAGCGCCGGAACAAGTCCATTGCCGAAGTAATATCCTGATACTTTCCGAAGGAACTTATGCTATCCAGACGCGTCCCTTTGTCCAAATTTAGCACCCAGGCATTGGCGCCTATCGCCACAGCGTCGGCAAAACGTTCGCTGGCCAGGCGCATTTCGCTGACAAAATCTGGCGCCATTAGGTCGTCATCATGGAACAGGCAGAAATAGTCGGAACGTGCCTCGGCGATGCACGTGTTAATGTGCCTTTGGACGGGCACAAAGCCACGGTGTTTGATCGTTACTTCGGGGAAATCTGCCTGCACCATACGCGCCACGCGATCATCGCTGGAATTGTCGGAAACAATCAACTGGAACCCTCTTGCATGCTGGTTGAGGATGGACCGAATGGCCGCCTTCGCAAATTCAGGGCGGTTATAACAAAGCAGGTAGATATCCAGCCAAACTGAAGAATTGTTCATCGAAATCTGGCAAGTTGTGCCTTAATGAATCTGACCAAGCGCGAGAGCCAAGATTTGCGTTGCGCGTGTGCACCATAATCCATCGCGTGCTGCCAGTTCGATTGGCAAAGCACCCCGAGATACTCGCGCTGTAGCGTTGCAGTTGTTTCCCCCTGACGGCGCAGGGTGTGCCACTGCCAGTTGTAGTGATAACAGCGAAACAACGGTTCGATGGGCAACAAGGGAATGCTGTTGTAGTGGAGCAGCGCTTCGCCATACCAGCGCAACTCGCTGGGCCGTTGCTTGATCGCGTCCCACAGGGTTATTCCTTTTGGCTGCAGGTAGCGCTCATCAAGATCGCGCCAGACTCGCGCCGACCAGATTACCGGCGTGGGCGCGAACTCATAGTCTGGACCTACGCGGCCAAACGCGGATTTCATCATTGCACAGTCACGATGGAAATCGTCCACAACCTGGGTGATGCCCTTGTTGGCCGCCATCTGCAACATCTCCTTGGCCTGGCTCATGACTGTATAGGGATTGCCTCGCGGATCCAGAAAGTCGGCACGATAAAAATCGCGTATGAATTCGCTTTCCGAATCCATGCAAAGATAGCTGTCGCACCCGGCGTAACGCCAGAACTCGCTCTTCACGACCTGCTGCGACAGGCGTCCGTCCCAGGCGCGATAATGCGCCAGATCGGCGCGCGGATTAGCGCGCACGATGTCTTCGTCGCTGACCCAGATCAAGCCATCCGGTGTACCGAGGGTCTGTTCGAACAGTACACGTTCAGCCTCTGGAACACTGATGTAAAGCGGTATCCTGTCACGGTTGAAGCGCTGCACGCTCAACCAAAATCGCTGAATACGCTTAAGATCACCAGCGTAGGTTTTGCAAAACAGCAGGAATGTGGGCATTATGATTTTATTGGCAACAATACACTTTGATATGCGGCACTAGCTTGTGCCTCGCACTTCCGCTTTCTTATAACGATTGCCGCAATTCCTTCTTACCGTTCTTTCGCGACAATTCCTGCAATGCGCTAATCACCTTTGCAGCCGACAGATTCTGCAGGCAATCACTCAAGCTATCAATATGCCTGTTGCAGCCTTCCTCCATGCACGGTACACAATCTCCATCGCCCTGCAGCAACACCACATTGTTGACGTGCTGCGAGCCTTTCATCCTGTAAGGATTACGATCTTCCACGTAACCTTTCGGCCACGGCCCCCATTTTACCGGGTTGGACGGCCCGAACAATGCAACGGTAGGTACACCCGTCGTCGCAGCAAGGTGAGTGACCACGGTATCGGGACCAACGTAGGCGCACGCATTGCTCAGCAAATATGCTACCCCTGCAAACTCCAGCTTACCCGCGACATCGACTATGTCCTGCGGCAATAACCGCAGTAAGCTGCGAACATAGGCGATCTCGTCCGTGCTTTTTCCGCCGGTTAAAACCACGCGCATGCCCTGACTCTTTAGCCAGTCAGCCAACTCTGCCCACGCTTCGCGCCGCCAGGCTTTGTAGGCATACATCGGATAAACATGCAGCACCGCGTAAGCTTGTTGCTCGGGATCGAACGGCAGTACTCTGTTCACGGCCGCCTTGTCTTCCACCTTAAACTCCGCAACTACTTCATGGCAGCGCGGGATACCCAGCAAATCAGCAAGCTTGAGATTTATTAACACGGTATGGGTGTTAATGTTGTCAAACTGTGCCGATTGCGATAGTAGCCATTTTTTCCATAAGTGCTTGCCGCCTGCGGAGACCAGTCCGACACGGTGTTTGCCGGCTATGCAGGCATAAAGCGTGGGGCGGTCACTTGGCATCGTCGACAGCGCTAGATCGTAGCTGCGCCACAATCTCAGCAAAAGACACAGATGCTGGTAAAGTGTCGGCCGCTGGGCGACCGCAATTACGTGGTCAAGATCGGGATTGTTGGCGAGCACGCCTTCAGTACCCGCAAATACCAGCGCGTCTATTCTGGCTTCAGGCCATGCGAGCCGCAACGAACGAATCACAGGTGTGGTCAGCAGCACGTCGCCGATCCGCCGGGTAACCACGACCAGGATACTTGATGGGGTTTCAACCAGTTTGACGGTTTTCATTTCACATCCGCGTGCAGCGGGGGCAGGTGGGTGAGCACATCATGCTGTTGTTTTACGGACTATTCTACCAAGGTGGTAAACAGAAATCCCGCGCTGTTTTCCTGTTGCAGAACCTGGCCGGCTGCATAAGCGTTATTACTGTAGCGTGGATATTCGTCAATGATTTCCCGGACTGCTGACAATACATTTTCGGGCTCCCTGCTACCGATAACTTTTCCGGCATCAAACCTCTGCACCATACGCGCGATCCATGTACCCGCGGTCGCTATAATCGGACTCCCTGCAGTAAGTGCATCCAATGTCACGCCGCTGACCCGATCGGAAAACAAGTCCGCGTTGTATAACTGAATGCAGATCGCCCCGGCAAAAAGTTGGGCATATTCATCCGGCCTGAGCGTTTCACGATAGAGACTAAGGTATGGATAGCGGATTTTCTCGAGACGCTGGATCTCCGCCTTGGTGACTGCATCATATTTGCCTCGATGATCGGGGGACGTTTGCAGCCGGAATGGAATCTGGAGTCCCAGTTTGTTCAAATGTTCAACCAGATCGACCACCTCTGAAATCCCCTTATCCTGACGTGCCGCGCCTGCATACAATAATCCAGTAAAAATATCATGCTGGGCTTTGTGATTCTGCGTTTGCGCGGAAATGGGGTAGGGCACGATGCGTGTATTTTCGAACCCAGCTTGCTGAAATGGATTTAGAACCGAAGGCGTCGGACCGAGTATCATCAGGTTCGGCTGCTTCCGGACAATTTTTCTCAGATAGGCGAGTTTTTTTTCGCTATTGTTGATCCAGTGGAAATAGAGATATACCTTGCCTTTCGATATCTTTCCCGCTGAAGCCCAGTTCAGGAGGACCAGGTCGGTGAGGCCGGCTGTTGAAACAAAGATTTTCCCGTGTTCTGCCAGCAATTTTCTGTACAACCAATAGCATTGAAGACGGCGAATCCTTCTGTGAAAGTACCTTTTGACCTGGACATCCTTTCCTGCAAATTCAACATCGGCGTTGCGGTTGACCCACAAGCATAAAGACATCTTCTTGCTCACTTTGCAGAGGCTGGTCAGGAAGCTGTAACAGTGGCCGGTTTCGGTCATCAATGTCGGTTCAATAATATGGATGATATCTGACATGCGTTGATCAACGATCATTTAGCAGCATTAACTTTGCGTAGCGATAATAGCTACTTTCCGCAGTCGAAACCGCCAACATGAAACCTTCCCTGCCGTCCAGGAAACCGGCACGTAATATGTACGTACGAAAAAATGCCCACAGTGCATGTCCAATGGCTTTTTTCAGGGATGCTTTCTTGTTTTTTTCACTCAGCATTCTCGCGCCTGCAGTTGAATATTGGTTGATTTTTTCCAGCAGTTCTTCCAAATCCTGAAAGGTTTCGTGCAACAGGGACTGGCGCAGCTTCCCTACTGGTCCGTCCACAATCAGGCTTTCATGCACCAGATCATCAGAAAATCTTGCAGCGTCGCGAAGAAATAGGCGAGTGACATAATCGGGATGCCAGCCGGAATGGCGCATATATCGTCCGCAAAAGCTTGAAAGTCTTGGCATACGAAAAGCAGCATGGCCATGCGGATCAATTAATGCTGCTTCAATTTCAGAACGAAGTTCCGCGGTTACAAGCTCATCGGCATCCAGCGAAAACACCCATTCGTTGGTCGCGTAGGAAAGGGCGCGATTTTTTTGCATGCCGAAACCCGGCCAATCATGCTCATGGACTTGCGCACCCAGCTCCCGGCAAATCTCGACCGTCGCATCGCTGCTGCCGGAATCCACCACGATAATCTCGTCGGCCCACTTAACCGACTCCAGGCAGGCGCGGATATTTTCGGCTTCATTTTTGGTGATGATGATGACAGAAAGTTTAGCCACGTTTTGGTCCACCTTAAGGCACGCTAACTACGTTGCCGCCGCGTCTGGATGAACTGCATGTACAAGTGATCCGGCGATTGCGTTATTCAGCTTCACGCTTGGCCGCCTTGCAGTTTCCTGGACAAATCTGAACTGAGCGAAGTCGAAGGATTTGTGGCTGGTGAGGCTTCGCGATCGACGCATGAGAACCTGGTTCGTATTCCGGCACCCAGCGGGTTAGGGCCGCGCGCACCGCCATCATCATCCATGAACGGTGCAGACACCCACTTCAGCAATTGCGCCAACCATGCTGCATCGGCCTGCCGCGCCTGCGCGATGCGCAGCTTGGGATGAGGTGTGGGCAACGTGTGCTGCGTTATCCGCCAATAATTCTTCAAAGAGCTTTTCGCCCGGGCGCAGGCCCGTGAATTCGATTCTTATATCATCTTCCGTAAACCCTGATAAACGTATCAAGTCTTTCGCCAAATCGACTATCTTCACTGGCTCGCCCATTTCCAGAACGAAT
>CAVWTZ010000030.1:0-7060 GCA_963757485.1 uncultured beta proteobacterium | reverse complement strand
GTTCGCAAAGGCGACATCGTCCGGATGAGTGCTCTGCAATATGACTTCCAGCGTGGGTTTCGTCGCTGGGTCGCATTCAAAGATTCGAAATGTTTCGTCCGACCAGCGGAGATCTCCGCTCCGAAGGCTCCACCCAAAGCTGCCGACATGGGTCAATCTTTGAGCCTCGCGAAATACGCCTCATTCCGCCGCAATCGATTCTCGATTTGCAGCCGTTCGCGGCTCTCGGCTTGCAATGCCTCATTGGCTTTCTGGATTTCTTGAATCCTCATTTTCAGGTCATCGCGCGCGCGCCCGAGCGATTCTGTGGCGCTCCTTTGCGCGGCACTCACCAATTCGACAAATATAGCCGTCACTATGAACATCGCCAGGCGGGGAATTTCCTCGCCTTTAACGATCAGAGTATGGAGCGGCAGCACGAAATAATAGTCGAACGCCAGCACGGCGAGGGCCGTGGCAAGTAACCCAGGTCCGTTTCCGCCAAACCATGCACTTAATAGGATCGCGCAAAGGAACAAGGACGCGGGAGCGCCTTGCAAATGAACCGGAGGCCAAAGGTCAAAATGGCCGCCACGGCGAGGACCGATAAAACAGCAATGCCATAACTCCAAATAGCGCGTGGCTTACGCCACAGAGAAGGGTTTAACTGGGACACGTTTTGGCTCCCGAATGTAGGTTGTGAGGCCATGAGATTAACAGGACGCAATCGTGACAATCTTGGTCCGTTGCGGAGACATTTTGCAATAGAGTTGTTCGCGCCAGCGCTTGACTCAGTTTCATAACCCTATCTTCCAATTCTACTTTTACAACCAGATTTCTTATGACCGAGGTTTGCACGCTAAGCTTTCCTGCGCTAATGCATGACGGGCCGCCCTGGGACCATGCGGTTCGATAGACGCAATGCCAATACGCTGACAGTTCGCGGAAGGATTGATTTTGCTTTGGCACGCCGGAATCGGCGCATCCCTCTTTATGTCAATCACTTCCGGGCTCTTTCGTTGCGGCCGACTTCTGGCAACTTCATTGCTTTGTTTAGCCTTGTTGTGCCGCTGGAGCGGGCGAATTTAAGTTTCATAAATTGATCGTCAGGACAGTGGGCTGGAAGCGGTCCTCGATGCGCCTTGCTTACGCTTTTTCGTGGGTCCTTGGATAATGTGCGTAAAAAAGGAAACAGGGGCTGGCGAATGCATCAGCATGGACAGCAGCACGCTGGCCAGCGCGATGCCGACCAGTCCGCGCGTGATGCTCTCGGAGAGGTGCGAAATCGGCGCGGCCAGATCGAACGAAAAGATCACCAGTGCAATACCCACCAGCATCGTGGTCGGAATGTTGATCAGCGTTTCCACGTCCCATCTCACGTTCAGCTTGCGCATCAGACGATGCAGCAGCCACGGCAATAGCAGCACCTTGAGCAACAAGGTCAATCCGGCGGAGTAATACAGATGATGTTGATCCGTCGAGTACGCCACGACGAAGGTGCTGAGCGACAGCACCAGCCCCTGCCATGCAAACAGGTTGATCAGCGACAGGATGCGCCGCTGCGACAACATCGCAAACGCGATCAGCAGCAGCAGCGCAGCCAGCAGGTTGATAATTTGAACGTTGTAGCTGATTTGCATGTCATGCGCCCAGCAGAAAATGGATCAACAATCCCAGCACCGCCAGCAAAAATGCCGTGCCAAGAAATTCCGGCGCGCGGAAAATGCGCATCTTGGCGAGCAGCGTTTCGAGCAAAGCCAGTGCGGCGCCCGCCAATACCAGCTTGACCAGCAGCGCGATAATGGCCAGCGGCAGCGCGCGCCAATCGCCCGCCTCGGCAATCGCGTAGGGGAAAAACAGTGCGATACCGATGGAAATATAGGCGAACAACTTGAGGCTGCTCGCCCACTCCACCAGCGCCAGGTGGCGCGCCGAATATTCCAGGATCATCGCCTCGTGGATCATGGTCAATTCCAGGTGTGTGCCGGGATTGTCCACCGGGATACGCGCATTCTCGGCCAGCAGCACGATTACAAATGCCAGTCCGGCAAAGGCAAGGCTGGGATACAGGATGAATTGGTGATGCGCAAGCGCGTCCACGATGCGCGGCAGCTGCGTCGAGTGGCTGATCAGCGAAGCGGTAAAGAACACCATCAGCAATGCCGGTTCGGCGAGGAACGACACCAGCATCTCGCGCCGCGCGCCCATCGAGCCGAATGCGGTGCCGATATCCATCGCGGCGAGTGCGATAAACACCCGCGCCAGCGCAAACACGCCGACCAGCGCAATCACGTCCGCAGCGGGCGAAAACGGCAGATCCACCGCGATGATCGGGATGATGGCCACCGCCAGCCACATGCAGCCGAACAAAATATAGGGTGTGATGCGAAACAGCGGCGAGGCGTTATAGGCCATTACCGCATCCTTGTGAAACAGCTTGCGCAGCGTGCGATAAGGTTGCAACAGTCCCGGGCCGGTGCGGTTTTGCAGCCAGGCACGGCACTGGTTCACCCAGCCGGCAAGCAAGGGTGCCAACAGCAGCACCAGCAACGACTGGTAGATTTGCAACAGGATACCGAGTGCTTGATTGGTGCTCATCATACAAAAGCCAGCAGCACGATCAGCGTGACGAAGGTATAGGTCAGATACAAATGGATGCGCCCGTGCTGCAACAGCGCTACCCATGACGAGAGTTTTCGGTGAGCTGCTTGATCGGCAGATACAGCGCGAACCAGATGCGGTCATCGCTGCGGCCGTGATAGCGCGGATGCGTGTCGAAGGCGCTAGGCAACTCCCTTTCGATACGGAAAAACGGCTCGAAGATGCGCCGGATCGGCTGCCCGAATCCTTCGGCGGTATCCTGCATGCGCGAAGTCTGCGCCGGGAAGCCGCAGTCCCACGCGGGGCCGCGGCGCAGCCGGCCGTGATAGTAATAATGCACCACCAGCACTGTCACCAGCATCACGCCCAATACCGCCAGCAGGAAGAACACCGGGCTATAGCTGGCGCGGTCGATGTCGACCGGCGCGAGAAACAGCCACCCGGCCGCGGCATTGCCCAACCCGCGCCCGACCAATACCTGGGTCACCAGATCGATTTGCCGCACCACGAACACGGGCGCCAGACCCAGCACCACGCAACCAAATGCCAGCCAGCCCAGGCCGATACGTTCAAACATACCGGCATCGTGCGGTTCGGCGCGCGCCTCGCCGCGCGGCTGACCGAGGAAGATCACCCCGTAGACTTCACCATCACATAGGCTGCCAGCGCGGCCGCCAGTGCGATCACGGCGGCCGCCACCGGGATCAGCATATTGATGTAATTGTTGGGCAAGCCCGGCGACAGCAGGAACGCCTGCAGCAACAGCCATTCCGAAACGAAACCGTTGAAAGGCGGCAGGCCGGAGATGGACAGCACGCCGACCAGCATCAGCACCGCGACCCACGGCATGTGACGGATCAGGCCGCCCATGCGCCCCATGTTGCGCTCGCCGGTCGCATGTAGGATCGAGCCGGTGCCGATGAACAGTAGGCTCTTGAAGAACGCGTGGTTGAGGCTGTGGTACAGCGACGCGGTCAGCGCCAGAGCCGCCAGCGCGTCCTTGCCGTAAACATGGAAGATGATGGCCAGGCCGATACCCACCAGCAGCAGGCCGATGTTTTCGATCGAAGAATAAGCCAGCAACCGCTTCATGTCGCCCTGCACCGCGGCAAACATCACGCCGTAGATCGCGGTGATCAGGCCCAGCGCCAGCGCCAGCACGCCCCACCACCATTGTTGCGCGCCGAGCAGGTCGAAGGTGACGCGCAGGATGCCGTAGATCGCCGTTTTCAGCATGATGCCGCTCATCAGTGCGGAAACCGGCGAAGGTGCCGCCGGATGGGCTTCGGGCAGCCAGACGTGCAGCGGCAGCAAACCCGCTTTCGCGCCGAAGCCGAACAGGGCCAGCAAAAATGCCACCGATGACCAGAACACCGACAGATGCGCCCCGCGCAGCGCAGCAAAGGTGTAAGCGCCGATGCCATGCCCGCCCTGCATCACGCCGAAGCTGAGCAGGATCGCGATCGCCCCGACGTGCGCGATCAGCAGGTACAAAAAGCCCGCCTTGCGGATGTCGGGAATAGCGTGGTCGGTGGTAACCAGAAAATAGGAAGACACGGCCATCGTCTCCCAGGCCACCATGAACATGTACGCGTCGTCAGCCAGCAACACCAGCGCCATGCCGGCAAGGAACATGTGATATTCCAGGCACAACAGGCCGAGCGTATTGCCCTGCATGGATTTGAAATAACCGGCGCTGAACAGCGACACGCCGAACGATGCGCCGCCCAGCAGGATCAGGAAAAACGCGGAGAGCGGATCGAGGCCAAGGTGCAGCGGCAGATCCGGCAGGCCCAGCGGCAATACGGCATAGCCGGCATGCGCACCGATCGCCCACAAACCGGTAGCGGCAAGCACCAGCGAAACGATCGCGCCGAGCGGAAAAATGACCTTGGTGATCAGATGCGGGCGGCGCTGCAGCGCCAATCCAAGCAGTCCCAGCGCCAGCCAGAACACAATGGCCGCGCCCGCAATATCCAAAGGCAATACACCCGCAATGTCCATCCTGTTTGTTTTTTCCCCGACTTGCTGATTGGCCAGAAGGCGGCGATTCTACTCCGTGCCGTAACAAGCTGCCATCCGGCATGGCTGCAAATTTGCGCCCCCCGCCAACCTCAGCCGTAAACCACCTTCACGTTTTCCGGCTGCAGCAATTCGCGCAGGTCATGCAGCAGGTCGTCGTGCAGCGTCACTTGCCAGGACTCGCCCAGACGCAGTTGGCAGCTTGCATTGTCGTTGTGGTAGTGGATTTGCACCGGGCACTTGCCCTCGCGATACGGGGTGAATAATTTCTTGAGCTGCCCGATGCTGGCGCTGCCGTTGCAGCGCAAGGCCAGTTGCTGCGCGAAGTGGGAACGCGCGGTTGCGAAGTCGAACAGTTCTTCGCCGCCCACGCGCACGTTGCCGGAATACTCGTCCAGTTTGGCCGTGCCGCGCACCACCAGCAATTCATCCTCGCGTATCCACGGGCGGTTGGCCTCGTAGATTTCATTGAACACGGTCAGCTCGACCTGTCCGCCGCCATCGTCGAGCGTGACGATCGCCATGCGTCCGCGCCGGGTTTGCTGGATGCGCAGCCCCGCCACAATGCCGGCCAGCACGACCGGCACGCCGCGCCGCACGGTGTGGCCCGAAGACTGAACCGAACCGCCCGGGGCGCCGTTCGACTGCCCGACGAATTGCGGGGTCAGGTCGGCCAGTTTCACCTTGATGAAGTTGGCCAGCTCGTCGGCGTATTCCTGGTACGGATGGCCGCCCAGGTAAATGCCCAGGCTGGCCTTTTCGTTGGCAAGCTGTTCGCGCAATCTCCAGCGCGGCACGTCGGCATACTTCACGAGCAGCGCCTCATCGCCGTCGTCGTCCCCGAACAGGCTGTTCTGGTTCGCCGCGCGCGCCTGCTGGTCGGCACTCGCCAGCGCCGCATCCACGCTGGCCATTAGGCTGGCGCGGTGGTCGTTGAGGCGGTCGAAAGCGCCCGCCCTGACCAGCGCCTCGACCGTGCGCCGGTTGACGATGCGCTTGTCCACGCGCCGGCAGAAATCGAACAGGTCCTTGAACGGTCCCTGCTCGCGCGCCTTGACGATGCTGGCGATGGCCGCTTCTCCGGTGCCCTTGATCGCGCCCAGGCCATATGCGATGGTCCGTTCGTCCACCGGCGAAAACACATAACAGGAACTGTTCACGTCCGGCGGCAGCACGCGGATATTCTGCAGCAGCGTATCGGCGTAGAAGATGCGCACCTTGTCGGTGTTGTCCAGGTCGCCCGACAGCGTTGCGGCCATGAACGCGGCAGGATGATGCGCCTTCAGATAGGCGGTCTGGTAGGCGACCAGCGCATAGGCGGCGGCGTGCGACTTGTTGAAGCCATAGCCGGCGAACTTTTCCATCAGGTCGAACAGATGGCCCGCCTGTTCCTTCGATGTGCCGCCCTTGAGCGCGCCCGCGACGAAGAACTCGCGCTGCTTGGCCATCTCCTCCACATTTTTCTTGCCCATCGCGCGGCGCAGCAGGTCGGCGCCGCCCAGGCTATAGCCGCCGACCAGCTGCGCCATCTGCATCACCTGCTCCTGGTAGACCATGATGCCGTAGGTCTCCTTCAGCACCGGCTCGACCGCGGGATGCGGATAGTCGAATTTCTCGCCGTGCTTGCGCCGGCAGAAGTCCGGTATCAGGTCCATCGGACCGGGGCGGTACAGCGCAACCAGCGCGATGATGTCCTCGAAACGGGATGGTTTGGCGAGCTTCAGCATGTCCTTCATGCCGCGCGATTCGAGCTGGAATATCGCCGTCGTGTTGCACGCCTTCAGCAGCTCGTAAGTCGCCGCATCGTCCAGCGGCAGGGTTTCCAGCGAGAACGGAGACTTGCCGCCGTTCAGCCTGGTGACATGGCGCATCGCCCAATCGAGTATGGTCAGCGTGCGCAGGCCCAGAAAGTCGAACTTCACCAGGCCGATAGCTTCGACGTCGTCCTTGTCGAACTGGCTGATCACGCTGGCGCTGCTGTCGGCGCAATACAGGGGGCAGAAGTCGGTGAGCTGCCCGGGCGCGATCAGCACGCCGCCCGCGTGCATGCCGACGTTGCGCGTCAGGTCCTCCAGTCTTCCGGCCAGTTCCAGCAGCTCGGGCACGCCCTCTTCGCTTTCGGCGATGCTGTTGATCTCGGGCTCCATCTCGCGGGCCTTTTTCAGCGACACCGGTTTCACGCCTTCCAGCGGAATCGCTTTCGACAGGCGGTCGCACAGGCCATACGGAAAATCCATCACGCGCCCGACATCGCGGATCACCGCCTTGGAAGCCATGGTGCCGAAGGTGGCAATCTGCGCCACGCTGGCCGCGCCGTATTTCTGTTTCACATATTCGATCACGCGCTCGCGCCCGTCCTGGCAGAAATCCACATCGAAGTCGGGCATCGACACGCGCTCGGGATTCAGGAAACGCTCGAACAGCAGCGCATAGCGCAACGGATCGAGGTCGGTGATGC
>CAVWTZ010000029.1:0-8829 GCA_963757485.1 uncultured beta proteobacterium | reverse complement strand
GACAAAGTCGGTCTCGCAGTTCACTTCCACCAGCGCGCCGGTCTTGCGGTCATTTGAAATGTAGGTGCTGACCACGCCCTCTGCGGCCACACGGCTGGCCGCCTTGCTCGCCTTGGCGCCGCTCTTGATGCGCAACTGTTCTTCAGCCGCCTTCAAATCGCCTTTGGATTCAACCAGCGCCCTTTTGCATTCCATCATGCCGAGACCCGTCATCTCGCGCAGTTCCTTGACCATACTTGCAGTAATTTCTGACATCTTCTACTCCGTAATAAACAATATATTTCGACAAAACTCTTCGAACCCTAAAACCCTAATTCAAGCCACAGACATCACAGAGATGAAACAACACCCGCATATTTTCCAGTTCATTAAACAGGTGAAGAATATCTTCGGCGCCACACTGTTTTTCTCTGTGAACTCTGTGTTCTCTGTGGCTAACTGTTTTTTTCAGTTTAATCTGTCACCGCTCCCTTGCTCGCCGTCGACACCAGCTTCGCGTACTTCGCCAGCACACCGCGCGTATAGCGCGGCGCGGGCGGTTGCCAGGCAGCGCGGCGGCGCGCCAGTTCCGCATCGTTCACATTGAGCTGCAGCAAACGCTGATCCGCATCGATGGTCACCGAGTCGCCCTCTTTAACCAGCGCGATGGTACCGCCCACTGCCGCTTCCGGTGCGACATGCCCGACCACCATGCCGTAAGTCCCGCCCGAGAAGCGGCCGTCGGTGATCAGGCCGACCGAATCGCCCAGCCCCTCGCCGATGATCGCCGACGTCGGCGACAGCATCTCGCGCATGCCGGGACCCCCCTTCGGTCCTTCGTAACGGATGATCACGACATCGCCGGCGTGTATCTTGCGCGCGAGGATCGCCACCATGCAGTCCTCTTCCGAATTGAACACGCGCGCCGGTCCGGTGATCCTGGGCTGCTTGACGCCGGTAATCTTGGCGACCGCGCCTTCCTGCGCGAGATTTCCCTTCAGGATCGCGAGATGTCCCTGCTCATAGATCGGATCGTTCCACGGACGGATCACATCCTGGTCCTTGCGCGGCTCGTCAGGAACATCCTTCAATACTTCCGCGATGGTCTGCCCTGTGATGGTCATCTCGCCGCCATGCAGCGCGCCGTTCGCGAGCAATATCTTCATCACCTGTGGAATGCCGCCAGCCTGATGCAAATCGGTCGCGACATATTTTCCGGAAGGCTTCAGGTCGCACAGAACCGGCACGCGGGCGCGTATCAATTCGAAGTCATCGATGGTCAGCGTCACCTGCGCGGCATGGGCGATCGCCATCAGGTGCAGCACCGCATTGGTTGAGCCGCCCACTGCCATGATCACCGCGATCGCGTTCTCGAAAGCGTTGCGCGTCAATATCCGGCTGGGCAGGATCTGCTTCCTGATCGCATTCACCAGCACTTCCGCCGACTTCGCCGTGCTCTCCGCCTTGTCCAGGTCCTCCGCCGCCATCGTCGAGGAATACGTCAGGCTCATGCCCATCGCCTCGATCGCGGAAGACATCGTGTTCGCGGTGTACATGCCGCCGCAGGAACCCGCGCCTGGACAGGCATGGCGCTCGATCTCGGTCAGCTCGATTTCGTCGATCTTGTGCGCGGTGTATTGCCCGACCGCCTCGAACGAGCTCACGATGGTCAGGTCGCGGCCATGGTAATGGCCGGGCTTGATGGTGCCGCCATAGACGAAGATGGCAGGAATGTTCAAACGCGCGATCGCGATCATCGCGCCCGGCATGTTCTTGTCGCATCCGCCGATCGCAAGCACGCCGTCCATGCTCTGGCCGTTGCAGACAGTCTCGATGGAATCGGCAATCACCTCGCGCGACACCAGCGAATATTTCATGCCTTCGGTGCCCATCGAGATGCCGTCCGAAATGGTCATCGTGCCGAACATCTGCGGCATCGCGCCGGCTTTTTTCAACGCCGCTTCGGCACGGTTCGCCAGCGCGCCTATCCCCATGTTGCACGGCGTGATGGTGCTGTGCGCGTTCGCGACACCGACGATGGGCTTGTCGAAATCCCTGTCCCCGAATCCCACCGCACGCAGCATCGCGCGGTTCGGTGAACGTTGAACCCCCTGTGTGACGATACTGCTTCTGCGGTTGTCAGACATGATATGCGCCTTAAAAAACTACTTATAAAAAAAAGGGGCTCGCGCCCCTTTTTGCGGCTTAAGTGAAATCAGACTGCCTGTTCGGCCGCCTGCTCGGCCGGCTGCTCGGCAATTTGCTCGACCAGTTCATTCATCGCCTGGGTACGGCCTTCCAGCACCGCATCGGCGATGGCACGGGCATACAGACGGATCGCCTGGGTGGAATCGTCATTGCCCGGAATGATGTAATCAACGCCCAGAGGCGAATTGTTGGTATCGACCACGCCGATCACCGGAATGCCCAGCTTTTGCGCCTCGACGATCGCGCCCTTCTGGTAGCCCACGTCGATCACGAACAGCGCGTCGGGCAGACCCTTCATGTCCTTGATCCCGCCGAGGCTGCGATCCAGCTTTTCCAGTTCGCGCTTCATCATCAGCGCCTCTTTCTTGGAAACTTTTTCAGACGCGCCATCGGCAGTCATCTGCTCGAGTTCACGCAGACGCTTGATGGATTCCTGCACGGTCTTGTAGTTGGTCAGCATGCCGCCCAGCCAGCGGTGATTGACGAACGGGGAATCGGCGCGCATCGCCTCTTCCTGCAGAATGTCGCGTGCCTGGCGCTTGGTCGCGACAAACAGGATGGTGCCTTTCTTTGCGGACAGCTTGCGCACGAAGTTTTCCGCGTCGGCGAACATCGCAACGGTCTTTTCCAGATTGATGATGTGGATCTTGTTGCGATGACCGAAGATGAACGGTGCCATCTTGGGATTCCAGAAACGTGTCTGGTGTCCGAAATGTACACCAGCTTCCAGCATTTGACGCATAGTTACAGCCATGATTGCTCCAATTGTTAAGGGTTATTGACTACCGATCGCCAGCCTGACCCATAAACACCTTATGAGCACCCCAACTTGCGCGAACGGGAAATTTGCCCGGGAAGAATTTTGTGCAGCTATCCCGAAGCGGCGCGTATTCTAACATCAATGCGCTGCCGTGCTCAACCTAATCCGGCGTGAGATTGTCTGTGCGCGCATGAACCCGCCCGGGATGCGCCGAAAATGCAAGAGCACCGCAGAACGGAACCGGGATGCCCGCCACGCCGTGAAGCGCGAAGCCGGCTCATTTTGGCTGTTCCAGTTCCTTGCGCTGACGCTGGTAATCCTCGTAGCTTTCGCGTTTTCCGCAGTCCATGGCCGGATTCTTCAGACATTCCTGCTCGCGGACATTCTGCATCGTTTCATAGGCGGTCCGCTTCGCCGCTTCGCTGCTGCATCCCGACAGGATCGCGATCATTGCCAGGAAAAGCAACTTGACCGGGTTCCCCATGCCTTCATCCATAAAACCTACTCGCGCAAAATCATCAGTGGCGGCAATACAGCCAACCGCCGCGTCCCCAGCCACCCCGCCAGCATCACCACGCTCATCCCGCCCAGTGCGCCGGTCAGCCAGATCGCGATGCCGGTCTGATAGGGAATGTCCAGCACGCGGTTCGCCAGCACCCAGCCCAGCAACACCGCGCCCAACGCCGCGAACAGGCCGCTCAACAATCCCAGCACGGCAAACTCGCTCAGGTGCAGCCGCCACAGGTAGCGGCTGTCTGCACCCAGCGTGCGCAGGATCGCGGCTTCCTGAATGCGCTCGTCCTGTGTCGCGAGCAATGCGGCGTACAGCACCGCGAGGCCGCTCAGCAGCGTGAACAGGAACACCGCACTCATGGTTTGCGAGATCTGGTCCATGATATGGCGCACCTGCGCGATCATTGCCTCTACATCGACCAGCAGCAAATTCGGGAAGGTTTTGATCAGCCCATTCATCGCCTGCGCCCGGTCCGGCGGCAGATAAAAACTGGTGATATAGCTGGCCGGAAAATCCTCCAGCATGCCGGGCGCGGCGATCACGAAAAAATTGACTTGCATCGAGTCCCATTCCACCTTGCGCAGGTTCACCACCTTCGCGCTGAACCGGTTGCCCGCCACGTCGTAGGTCAGTGTGTCGCCCATGTGGATGCCCAGCGTGCTGGCGATGCCTTCTTCCACCGACAACTGCCCAATCGTGCCTTCTCCCCGCAAGGGGGACGCCGGCGGGTGCCCGATGCCTTCGGCATCACCCTTCCGCACGAACCATTTGCCCTGGATCAGCTTGTTGCCTACCGGCACATGATCCAGCCAGGACAGGTTGGTCTCGCGCTCGACCAATGCGCGCGCCCGCGGGTCGGAATAATCGTCGCCGCTGATCGCACGCCCGTTGATCGCGACCAGGCGCCCGCGCACCATCGGAAACAAATCCGGCCGCGACAGCTTTTGCTTCGCGAAAAAATCCAGCACGGCGGCGCGCTGGTCCGGCTGGACATTGACGATAAACCGGTTGGGCGCATCGGGCGGCAGTCGCGAACGCCAGCTGTCCATCAGATCGGCGCGCACGAAGGTCAGCAGCAACAGGGCCATGCCGCCCAGGCTGAGCGCGACGATCTGCACCGCGTTGCCGCGGGCATGCCGTGCCATGTTGGAGAATACATGACTCCCGAACCCGGCCAGCCCGCGCACGATCAGCCACGCCAGCAATCCGAACAGCAGCAGGCCCGCGATCAATCCGCCCAGCACGGTCAGGCCCAGCTTCAGCGAACCCGCCTGCCACAGGAACAGCCCGCATAGCACGGTGCCGCCGGCGGCATACAGCAACCACGCACCGGCTTGCGGCGCGCCGAGTTCGCGGCGAATCACGCGCAACGGCGAAACGCTTTTCAATTGCCACAGCGGCAGGAACGCGAAGCCCAGCAACAACGCCATTCCGCTGGCGGCGGCCTGCCACACCGGCGTCCAGCCGGGTACGGGCAATGCCGCGTCGCGCATCGAAGGAATGGAATTCACCAGCACGGCCTGCGACAGATAGCCGAGCGACTCGCCCAGCAGCACGGCACAAAATCCCAGCAGCACGAACTGGTACAGGAAGATGCGCAGTACCTGCGCCTGGTTCGCTCCGAGGCAGCGCATCATCGCGCAGCTGTCCAGATGCCGCGAGATGAAATGCCGCGATGCCAGCGCCAATGCGACGCCTGCCAGCACCACCGCGGTCAGCGCGGCCAGGCCGAGAAAATGTTCGGCGCGGTCCAGCGCGTTGCGTATTTCCGGTCGCGCGTCGCGCACGTCCTCCATCCTTTCTCCCAGCGTGAGGCGGCTTTGCAGCCAGGCACGCAGACCGGCCACTTGCTTCGGATTGCCTGCCACCATCAAGCGGTAACCGATACGGCTGCCTTCCTGCACCAAACCGCTGGCAGGCAAGTCGGCCGCATTCAGGATCACGCGCGGCGCAAAGCTGGCAAAGCCGACCGACTGGTCCACGAAGCGCACTACCCGCGCCGCCACCTTCAAATGCAGCTCGCCGATGCCCACCTCATCGCCCAGTTGCAATCCAAGACGCTGCATCAGGCGCTCATCCGCCCACAACGTGCCGCGCGCGGGGATTGTGCTGTTTTCGTTCCGGATGACATGCTGGGTGCCATCGTCGATGATGATCTTCCCGCGCAAGGGATAACCCTGTTCCACCGACATGATGTCTGCCAGCAGATTCTGGTTCCTGGCCGTCACCATGCTGGGAAAAGCATCCGACCCAATCACGCGCAGCCCTTGCTGCAGCGCGGCATCGCGATACGCTTGCGGCAATGGCCGCGTCGACGAAATGCGCAAGTCCGCGCCGATCAGGCTGGTCGCCTCCTGTTGCAGCGCGAGCCGCACGCGATCGGCGAACAATCCGACGGTGGAAATGCTGCCCACCGCCAGCACCAGCCCGAGCAGCAGCACGCGCCATTCCCCGGCGCGCCAGTCGCGACGCAGCAATTTCATCGAGAGCAGCAGGTTCATATGCAATTCTGCATTGTCATGATTGAACGCGTCCATCCGCAAGATGCAACTGCCTGTTGCAGCGCCGCGCCAGCGCCTCGTCGTGGGTGACGAGGATCAGCGTGGTGCCCTGCGCGCGGTTGAGTTCCAGCATCAGTTCGATGATCTGGCTGCCGGTGGCGCCGTCGAGGTTGCCGGTCGGTTCGTCGGCGAACAGTATCTTCGGCCGGACGACAAAGGCGCGCGCGATCGCAACGCGCTGCTGCTCCCCGCCGGAAAGGTGTTTGGGAACATGATGCGCGCGCTGGGCCAGTCCCACGCGATTCAGGGCCTCCGCAGCGCGCTCGCGCGCATCGGCTGCACCGTGCAGTTCCAGCGGCAGCATCACGTTCTCCAGCGCGGTCAGTGCGGGCAGCAACTGGAACGACTGGAACACGAAGCCTGCCAGCCGTCCGCGCAGGCGCGCGCGGCTGTCTTCGTCGAACGAAAAGATATCCGTGCCGTCGAGATACACCGTGCCGCTGCTGGGCGAATCCAGTCCGGCCAGCAAACCCAGCAGCGTGGTCTTGCCGGAACCCGATGCGCCGAGTATCGCCAGGCTGTCGCCGGCTTCGACACTGAAACTTGCCTCGTGCAAGATGGTCAACGGCTGGTCGCCGCTTGAAACTTGCTTCGTCAGATCAACTGCCTGCACAATCACACCCATGAAAAATCTATCCTCAAAAATAATTTTACTGTTCATTGCGCTGTGGCTGCCGCTCGGCGCTCATGCCGCAGAGAACATTCTGGTGTTCGGCGACAGTCTATCAGCCGGATACGGCCTGGCCCTAGACAAAAGTTGGGTCCATTTGTTGCAGCAGGAATTGCAGCACACCCGGCCGGAATACCGGGTCGTGAACGCCAGCATCAGCGGTGAAACCACCGCCGGCGGAAAACAGCGCATCGCGAAGGCATTGAAACAGTTCCGTCCCGGGATCGTGATCGTGGAACTCGGCGCGAACGACGGACTGCGCGGCACACCGATCAGCGACATGGAAGCCAACCTGGATTACATCATCGAACGATCTCGGCGTTCCGGTGCGAAAGTTTTGCTGCTCGGCATGAAACTGCCGCCCAACTATGGCCCCGGTTACACCGCGCAATTTGCGGACGCGTATCCGCGCCTCGCAAAGAAATTCCGCATCCCCCTGCTTCCGTTCCTGCTGGAAGGTGTCAACGCGGATCAATTCCAGGCCGACAACCTGCATCCGGTTGCAGAAGCACAGCCGCACATCATGCTGAATGTGCTGCGCGAGCTGAAGCCGCTATTGCGCTGACCGCCATGGCAAACCGCCTCGCACAGGAAACCAGCCCCTATCTGCAGCAGCATGCGGACAATCCGGTGGACTGGCATGCATGGAATCCGGAAACACTGAAGCTCGCCCGCGAACAGGACAAGCCGATATTACTGTCGATCGGCTATTCGGCCTGCCACTGGTGCCATGTCATGGCGCACGAATCGTTCGAGGACCCGGAAGTCGCCGCGGTGATGAACGCGCATTTCATCAACATCAAGGTGGACCGCGAGGAACGCCCGGACATCGACCACATCTACCAGACCGTGCATCACCTGCTGACGCAGCGCAACGGCGGCTGGCCGTTGACGATGTTCCTCAGCCCGGACGGCACGCCCTTCTTCGGCGGCACTTATTTTCCTAAGCAGGCCCGCTACAGCCTGCCGGCTTTTCCCGATCTGCTGCTACGCGTCGCTCAGGTCTATGCGGAGAACCGCGCGGAACTTGCCGAACAGGGGCAGCACCTGATTGCCGCACTTGCCCGGACCGTGCCGCAATCGAACCCTGCCGGGATAACGCTGCAGGACCAGCCGCTCGGATTGGCAGTGCAGCAGAATATGGAACATTTCGACAGCGTAAATGGCGGCTTCGGCAGCGCGCCAAAATTCCGAGGCTACACCGGCGGGACACCGGATCGTAGACCGCGTACAGGCATGTGGCCCCAACGTCGTTCTCCGCGTCGTCGCCGTTGTCGGCATCCGCTTCGGCGGAGAGCCGGCTGACCAGGTTATCAAGGCGGGTGAGGAGTTCGTCCGGAGGCAGGTCGACGTCGGCGAGCGTTCGTACGGCGGTGCGCAGCCTTCCCATGGTGGCGGAGGCGTGGATACCGTGGCCGACGACATCGCCGACGACCAGGGCGACGCGGGCTCCGGAGAGCGGGATCACATCGAACCAGTCCCCTCCCACGCCGGCATGGGCACTGGCGGGCAGGTAGCGGCTGGCAACCTCCACGGCCGATCGCCCTCGGGGAGTCGTTGCGGCAGCAGGCTGCGCTGCAGGGCGAGAGCGGTGGTCCGCTCGCGGGTGTAACGGCGGGCATTGTCAAGGGAGACCGCGGCTCTGGCGGTGAGCTCCTCGGCGAGCAGCACGTCGTCGTGCTCGAAAGGTTCCGGGCGTTGGCCACGGACGAAGACCGCGACGCCAAGAGTGACCCCGCGGGCGCGTATCGGGCACCACAGGACCGAGTGGAGCCCGTACTTGCGGATCGTGGCCGCACGAGCCGGGTTGGCGGCCGGTCGCCGACATGAACGTGGGATCGTTCACGCCGGTCAGTATCGCCTTGCCGGTGGCCAGGCAACGGGCTGACGGGAAGGATTCCGGATGAACGTCGATGTCCCCGGGCTTGACCACGGCCTGGGGACACCATCGAAGATGGACTGATGGGTGATGCGGCGCAGCGCGACGGTGCCGGTGAGCGGCCCCGGGTTCGGCTCGTCGCCGCTGAGCACGGCGTCAAGCAGGTCAACGACAGCCAGATCGGCGAACTGCGGGCACCTCACGGTCGGCCAGCTCCTGGGCGGTCCTGGTGACATCCAGGGTGGTGCCGATGTGGGT
>CAVWTZ010000028.1:0-15829 GCA_963757485.1 uncultured beta proteobacterium | reverse complement strand
AAATATTTCACTCGCAGCGCTGCTGCTGATGGCTCTTGCGTTGGCTGGGCTGTTGTTTCGCGGCGCATTCTTCTCATTGCATCCGTTGGCGCTCGCGGCGGAAATTGCAGCGGTAGCGTTGATGGCATGGGCACGGTTGACCTTCGGACAGCGCAGCTTTCGTGCGGCCGCAGACCCATCAGGCGGCGGGCTGGTCACGACAGGGCCTTATCGTTTCATCCGCCATCCGATCTACACCGCTGCCTGCCTGTTCGGTTGGTCGGGAGTGCTGGCACACTGGTCTTTGCTCAATGTGATGCTGGGTATCCTGCTCATGATCGGTGCAGTGGGCAGAATGCTATGCGAGGAACGCCTGATCGTTGATATCTACCCGGCGTACCGTGCCTACGCCAGAGCTACCAAGCGCATGATACCGTTCATATTTTAGCTTCCTCGTCACATCAGTTCCAGCGCATTCCCGTCGGGGTCGCGGCAGAACAGCGCGTGACGGCCTGAGGAACTGAGCGTGTAAGGGACTCCAGCCCGGTCCAGTTGCTCGATCAACTCAGAAAAGTCAGCTACGGCCAGTGCAACATGCCGGTCCCGCCCGCCGTGGGGTGGACGCTTCAAGCCGGCTTCAGGGTTGGGCAACAACAACAAATGGATCTGCTGGCCGGACCCGACGTTGTACCACACACCGTCGTAGCTCATCGCAGGGCGCGCGGGATCGGGGTGCAAGCCGAGCACGCCTTCATAGAAGGCGCGCGATCTGGCCAGGTTGGCAGTCAGGAACGAAGCATGCAGGATTCCGGTGATCATCACACTTTGACCGGAATCACCTTGCTTGCCGCCAGCTTGGCGCGTTCCCTTGCCTCGTCGGTATCCCTGCCGGTCGCCAGCGCCACGCCCATGCGGCGTTTCTTGAAGGATTCCGGTTTGCCGAACAAGCGCACATCGCTGTCCGGCACGCGCAGGGCTTCCGCCAGGCCCTCGAAAGCGATGCCTTTTGCGTCATGCTGTCCGTAAATCACCGCGGAAGCGCCCGGGCTGCGCAGAGCGGTATTCACCGGAAGGCCGAGTATGGCGCGTGCATGCAGCTCGAATTCGTTCTGCACCTGCGAGCACATCGTCACCATGCCGGTATCGTGCGGACGCGGGCTGACTTCGCTGAACCACACCTGATCGCCTTTGACAAACAGTTCCACGCCGAAAATGCCCAGCCCGCCCAAATCGTCCGTGACTTTCTGGGCGGCCTCGCGCGCGCGCTGCAGGGCCAGCTCGGACATGGCCTGCGGCTGCCAGCTTTCGACGTAATCGCCGTGCACCTGCACATGGCCGACGGGTTCGCAGAAATGTGTTTCAATTGTCCCGTCCGCGGCGACAGCCCGGACCGTGAGCTGGGTGATCTCGTAATCGAATGCGATGAATCCCTCGACGATCACCCTGCCCTGATTCACGCGCGAACCGCTCGCGGCATAATCCCACGCGGCTTGAACGTCGTCAGCGCTATCCACTCTGGATTGCCCCTTGCCGGATGATGACATCACCGGCTTGACGATGCATGGATAGCCGATCCCGGAATCAATCGCGGCGCGCAGTTCTTCCAGGCTGTCCGCGAATTTGTACGGCGAGGTCGGTAGCCACAATTTTTCGGCGGCAAGGCGGCGTATGCCCTCGCGGTTCATCGTGAGTTGCGCGGCCCGCGCGGCGGGGATCACGCGCGCCAGTCCTTCCTGTTCGATCTCGACCAGCGTCGCGGTGGCAATGGCCTCGATCTCGGGCACGATGATATGCGGCTTCTCCTGTTCGACCAGCGCGCGCAATGCCGCGCCGTCCGCCATGTTGATGACGTGGGCGCGGTGCGCGACCTGGTGTCCGGGCGCATTCGGATAATGATCCACCGCGATGGTTTCCACCCCGAGGCGTTGCAGTGCGATGATGACTTCCTTGCCTAGTTCGCCAGAGCCGAGCAGCATGACGCGGGTAGCGGAAGGAGAGAGCGGTGTGCCGATGACGAGAGGTTTCATTTGAGTGTCATTCCGTATGATTGGGTGCGTTGCTACCGGGCCAAATTATACACACTGGGATACGGATTTCATTGTGCTGTAACAGGAGTAACATAAGCTATGCGTTTAAACCACAAGGAGCGGAATCATGACGAATATCGTGCAATTGCTTGGGGATGAAGCAGAACATTTGTTGAAGCATCGCTGCACCGGCATCAGCAAGGAATCCCTGCATCTGCCTGGGGCGGACTACGTGGATCGCGTGGTCGCGATCAAGGACCGCAAGCCCGGCGTGCTGCGCAGCCTGCAGGCACTGTACGGCCAGGGGCGGCTGGCCAATACCGGCTACCTGTCGCTGCTGCCGGTGGACCAGGGCGTGGAACATTCCGCCGGCGCATCGTTTGCGCCCAACCCGATTTATTTCGATCCGGACAACATCGTCAAGCTCGCCATCGAGGGCGGCTGCAACGGCGTGGCTTCGACGCTTGGCGTGCTGGGTTCGGTGGCGCGCCGCTATGCACACAAGATCCCGTTCATCGTGAAGATCAATCACAACGAGCTGCTCACCTATCCCAACATCTACGACCAGACGCTGTTCGCCAGCGTGGATCAGGCCTTCGACATGGGCGCGGTGGCGGTGGGCGCAACGGTGTTCTACGGTTCGACGGAATCGCGCCGCCAGATACTTGAAGTGTCCGAAGCGTTCGAGCATGCGCATGAGCTCGGCATGGCAACGGTACTGTGGGCTTACTTGCGCAACCCGGCGTTCAAGACCGCGGAAAAGGATTACCACGTATCAGCCGACCTGACCGGGCAGGCCAACCACCTTGCCGTCACGATCAACGCAGACATCGTGAAACAGAAGATGGCCGAGAACAACGGCGGATACAACGCAATCAAGTTCGGCAAGACCAGCCCCAAGGTGTATAGCGAGCTGACCACCGACCACCCGATCGACCTGGTGCGCTACCAGGTGGCGAACTGCTACATGGGGCGTGTCGGCATGATCAATTCCGGGGGCGAGTCGGGCAAGGATGACCTCCACCAGGCGGTGCGCACCGCGGTGATCAACAAGCGCGCCGGCGGGATGGGGCTGATCTCGGGACGCAAGGCATTCCAGAAGCCGATGCGGGACGGGGTTGCGCTGCTCAATGCGATTCAGGATGTGTATCTCGATAAAGCCGTGACGGTAGCGTAATCCGCCTGAGCCATTCATGACGGGTTACCGAACCCCTTGCGGCGGGACTCCTGCCGCAAGTTCGGAGACGAATCAATTGCGCGCGGCCAGGGCCTGGGATTTCTCGGCGATTCCGCCGCGTTTGAGCATGGACAGATACTCCTCTTCGTGCGCGGTTACTTTCGACAGATAGGCTATGTTTTTCTCGATCGACTCCAGATAGTAATTATTCTCGACACCCATCGCGGCTTTGAAGTGGAAGCCCAGCTTGCGGTACATGCCACCCAAAGGGCCGTCGAGCTTTTCCCTGGTAACTGCGTAAAACGTGTTGGTCTGGCGCAGCAGGTCGAACATGTTCTGGTAGTTTCCAAAATCAGCCTCCTTGAACTCGAGATACAGAAACAGCAGTTTTTCGAGATAAGTGCGGTCGGCCATTTGGCCGGTCAGGTCGGCGGTGGCCACGATTTGTCCGAGCATGCGCGTGCGCTCGTCCGGAAACTCGATCTCGGAGAATTTCAGCGCCGGATCGGTACCGCCCATTATCGGCTCCAGCGCGCCCGGATAAGCGCATGGCAGATGCTTTTCTGTGATGTATTTCTTCATGAAAGCGATGCCGCGTTTGACATGGATCCGGGTAAATTGGGCACCGGTACCGCCATCCTCGCCGTCCATCTCTGAATAGCCTATATCGTGCATCAGGGCAGCGATCATGATCAGCGTCATTTCGTTGTCGCTCAGGCGATTTCCGGAAAGATACGCGCCATGCATCAGTCTCACGGCGCACATGAATACGTCCAGCGTGTGGGTCTTGTCATGGTAGAGCGTCTTGATGGCGCCGTAACCGGGATAATCGCCGCGGAACAGGCGCATCACGTCATCAAACACGGTTTTTATCAATGCAGTGTCATAACCCGGGTTGATGCGGGCGAGAATGCCGGCCGCCTTGGTCCAAACAGTGCCCGGGTCACTGTTGACAAAAAGGTTGTTGATCTCGTCGGATGTCGGGATGGTTTTCATTTTCAGATAATCAGCGCATTGCGTATCCGGTTGGTTCACTGCAATCGACCCGCTAACCCCGCTGCATGATACCCCAACTATTAAAAAATATGAGCTTACCGTATTGGCGCAGGAGGCGCGCCTGGGATTTACACTATGATCTTGACGCTTCGAGCAATTTCCCGGACAGCAAGCTGGCGGAGACGATCAGCAGCGCGCCCAGCCAGTCGCGCATTTGCATCGCTTCATTGGCGAGAAAATAGGATGAAATCGCGGCCGCAACCAGTTCAAACAGCAACAGGATGATGGCACGATTGGCAGACAGGTTGGCAATGGCAAACTGCAAAGCAAAAGTGGAGCAGCACAGCACGATGCCCAGCAGCCCGAGCAGCAGCCAGGCCTGAACGTCGATCGCCAGGAGCCGTTCTGGTAATCCGCCTTGCCACAACAACAATGGTACCGTCAGCAAGGTTGTGCCTAGCCAAACACTGTAGGATTTTGCCTGCAGGCTCAATTGCGCGGCGCGGCGCGATACGACATTGGAGAGCGCAAAAGCCATGCCGGCAGACAAGCCTATCCATTCGGCAATATTTTGCGGAAGCGGCAGGCCTAGGTGAGGCTTCCACAATATCGTGACAGCGCCTGAAAGTGACAGGAGCATCACCAGGTAGCCCCAGCGGTTGAGGCGCTCCCCCAGCAGCCAGTACGAAAACAGAATGGTCCACAACGGCGCAAGGTAGAACAACAACAGTACGCGCATCACCTCGCCGTACAGCACCGCAAGCACATAGCCAAAATTCGTCCAGCCCGCGCTCAATACCAGCAACACCGCCCACAGGCCAGTCCTGGGTTGGAAACGGATTTGCCTGCCTCTGCGATATACCTCTGGGCGATATACCTCTGGGCGGTGTAGCCTCGGGCGGCGTACCCCTGGCGGGTGCAATTCTCGCCAGACCCCCGGCAGCATGAACATGCCGCACAGCATCGCCAGCAGATAGGTAATCAAAGTCGCCAGCGTCCCGGACACGCCGGCATCCTGCAACACACGGTAGGGATACCAGATCAATCCCCATACCAGCGCACCGCTCAAAGCGCCTGCAACAGGCATTGCATTTTGTTTTGTTGACACTGCCCAGACCCTTATATAATGCAAACGTTCCGCTGCAAATCAATCCGTAAAGACCTCTGTGCAACGTTATGAGCGCAGGTCAGACAAGGAAGGAAGCGGCAAAAAACGGAGTGTGCAAGCCGTGCACGAGGACATTTAGCCGCTTTTCGACGCATTACCACCAAGCGAATAGTTGCGCAGAGGCCTTTCCAATAAACCCGGATTTACCCAGATGAACCCTGACTTGCAGAAACTCCAGCCCTACCCGTTCCAGAAACTCGCCGCGCTGTTTCGCGAAGTTCGACCCAACCCGGGCTATCGCGCCATCAGCCTGTCCATCGGCGAACCGAAACATCCCGCTCCGCAATTCATACGCGACGCGCTGACGAACAATCTTGACGGGCTGGCGAATTATCCCACAACTGCCGGAAGCAACGCGCTGCGCAGTGCGATAGCCAACTGGCTGGCTGCACGCTATGGCATTCCCGTGCCCGACGCCGATACCCAGGTCCTCCCGGTGAACGGCAGCCGCGAAGCGCTGTTCTCATTTGCGCAGGCGGTTGTCGATCGCAGCAAAAACAACCCGGCCGTGGTCTGTCCCAACCCGTTCTACCAGATTTATGAAGGCGCCGCATTCCTGTCCGGCGCCACACCTGTTTTCCTCAACAATATCCCCGGGAACAATTTTGCATTGAATTATTCGCAATTGCCGGAAGACACCTGGCAACGCACCCAGCTTGTTTACGTGTGCACGCCGGGCAATCCTACCGGGCGTGTGATGACACTGGAGGAATGGGATATATTGTTCGAAATGTCAGACCGGCACGGCTTTGTGATCGCTTCGGACGAATGCTATTCCGAAATTTACTTTTCCGATAAACCGTTGGGTGCGCTGCAAGCTGGCTCATCGCCTGGGCCGCAGCGACTACCGGAATCTGGTCGTGTTTTCCAGCCTGTCGAAGCGTTCCAACGTGCCGGGGATGCGTTCAGGCTTTGTAGCGGGAGATGCCAGCATCATCGAAAGCTTCGCGCTTTATCGGACCTACCACGGCTCGGCAATGAACCCGGCAGTACAAGCCGCCAGTATTGCCGCATGGAATGACGAGCTTCATGTGGCGGAAAACCGCCGCATGTATGCGGATAAATTCGCCAGAGTGATGGCGCTGCTGAAACCGGTATTGCCGGTCACGCTGCCTGAAGCGGGTTTCTATCTGTGGATACGCACACCGGTTACCGATACCAGCTTCGCGCAAGACTTGTATCGCGACTATAATGTGGCCGTTTTGCCGGGCAGCTATCTTGCGCGCAGCGCCGATGGCATCAACCCCGGCGAAAATTTTGTGCGTCTGGCCCTGGTCGCGAACACCGAAGAGACCGTGGAAGCCGCACGGCGTATCGCTGAATTTTGTCGCCGGCTTTCGGCCGTTGGCCGCCAGTTATCGGATATCGCCTGAAGGCCGGCGCCACCAACTACTCAGGGAATCAACATGGACCAATTGCAACAAATCATCGAAAAAAGTTTTGAACGCCGCGCCGAAATCACGCCTCGCAATGCCGATGCACAGCTCAAAGAAGCCGTCGATAACGTCATTGCCCAGCTGGATCAGGGCAAGCTGCGCGTTGCGGAAAAAATTGACGGCGCGTGGGTCACCCACCAGTGGCTCAAGAAGGCCGTGCTGCTGTCGTTCCGGCTGGAAGACAACGCCTTTATCAAGGGCGGATTCACCAACTACTACGACAAGGTTCCATCCAAATTCGCCGACTACAACAGCCGCGATTTCCGCGAAGGCGGTTTCCGCGTCGTGCCGCCGGCCGCCGCGCGCAGGGGCGCGTTCATCGCCAGGAACGTCGTGCTGATGCCCTCGTACGTGAACATCGGCGCGTATGTCGATGAAGGCACCATGGTGGACACCTGGGCGACGGTCGGATCCTGCGCGCAGATCGGCAAGAACGTGCACCTCTCCGGCGGGGTCGGCATCGGCGGCGTGCTGGAACCGGTGCAGGCCAACCCGACCATCATCGGCGACAACTGCTTCATCGGCGCGCGCTCGGAAATCGTGGAAGGCGTGATTCTGGAAGACAACGTGGTGATTTCGATGGGCGTATTCATCGGCCAAAGCACCAAGATCTATGACCGCGAAACTGGCGAGGTACACTATGGTCGGGTACCATCCGGTTCCGTGGTCGTCAGCGGCAGCCTGCCTTCCAAGGACGGCAGCTACAGTTTGTACTGCGCGGTGATCGTGAAGAAGGTGGATGCCAAGACATTGTCCAAGGTTGGTATCAACGAATTGTTGCGGGGAATTTGATTCGTTAGCTATTAGCGGGTCGGGTGGGCAGGTTTATGCCCACCTGTATTAACCCGCGTCGGCACGGAATCGTGCCCACCCTACAGGCTGTTTTCAGGAGAGAACATGATCGTTACACCATTATTGCAACTGGCCGCCAACAAACAGGCCTCCGACCTGTTTTTCTCGGTCGGCGCGCCGGTCAATATCAAGATCGACGGCGTTTCCATGCCGGTCAATGCCCAAGCTCTGGATGCCGATGTCATCAAACGTATCGCCTACGAGATGATGTCGCCGCAGCAAATCGCGGATTTCGAAACCTATCTGGAGATGAATTTCTCGTTCCGATCCGAGGTCGGCAATTTCCGCGTCAATGTTTTCCGCCAGCGCGGCGACATGGCAATCGTGATTCGCCACATCAAGGCGAAGATCGGAAACTCCGAAGAACTTAACCTGCCCGACGTACTGAAAGATCTGGTCATGGAAAAGCGCGGCCTGATACTGGTGGTCGGCGCAACCGGTTCAGGAAAATCCACCACCCTGGCCTCCATGATCGAGCATCGCAACAATTCGGTCAGCGGCCATATCCTGACCATCGAGGAGCCCATCGAATACATTTTCAGCCACAACAAATCCATCGTGAACCAGCGCGAAATCGGCACGGATACGCTCACCTATGAAAGCGCGTTGTACAGCGGAATGCGCGAAGCGCCGGATGTGCTGATGATAGGCGAAGTGCGCGATCGCGAAACGCTGAAGCACGCATTGATCTTTGCGCAAACCGGGCATTTATGCCTGACCACGCTGCATGCCAACAACAGTTACCATGCGCTGAACCGCATCGTGAATTTTTTCCCTTACGAATCCCGCAGGGGCGTTCTGGCCGATCTCTCGATGTGCCTGCGCGCGGTGATTTCGCAGCGCCTGGTGCGCGGCGTTCATGGCAAACAAATCCCGGCCGTGGAAATCCTGCTCAATACCTCGCTGATCGCCGACCAGATCAAGAATGACGAACTCGACAAGATACGGGAGTCCATCGAAAAAAGCGTATCCGTCGGTTCACAAACCTTCGAGCAAGCCCTCTACAAGCTGTTCAAGAGGCAGCTGATCTCCAAGGAAGAGGCGTTGCGCAATGCCGATTCGGCAAGCAATCTGGCCACTTTGGTTGATTTTTCCGAACGCACCGACACCCAGAAGGTGCCGATATTCGGTTCTGCCCCGCAGGCACAAAGGCCTGCACCGGGCGCCGACTTTGGGGGCATCAAGCTTAATTTGAACGATCCAAAATGAAGGGTAGCTGTAAAAACAGGTTGTATGGCATTCCCAATTGCAACACCGTCAAAAAAGCGCGTGACTGGCTGGCGCAACATGACATCGACGTCGAGTTTCACGATTTCAAAAAACTCGGACTGGATATCGCCATTGCACAGAACTGGCTGCAACAGGCCGACTGGACCAGGCTGATCAATCGCAGCGGCCTGACCTGGCGGGGCCTGCCGGAGCAGCGCAAACAACGCATTCAGGACGCAAATGCCGCGCTGGCGCTGATGCTGGAAAAGACCGGCGTGATCAAGCGTCCGGTGCTGGAACAGGACGGCAAACTGCTGCATGTCGGATTTGACGAAGCGGCTTATTCAAAAATTTTCCAACTGAAATCCTGATCGATTCATCTCTCAAACCGTTATGTCCGATACCTTGCAACTTGCCCAAGCCCTGATCTCCCGCCGCTCGCTCACGCCGGATGATGCAGGTTGCCAGGACATCCTGATCGAACGCCTCGAACAACTCGGTTTCAGGATAGAGCGCATGCGCTTCGGCAGCGTGGACAATTTCTGGGCGCGGCGCGGCACAACCAGTCCCGTCGTGGTGTTTGCCGGACATACCGATGTGGTGCCCACCGGCCCCGTGGAGAACTGGCTCAGCCCGCCGTTCGAACCGACCATCCGCGATGGCTTGCTGTACGGACGCGGAGCGGCAGACATGAAGACTTCCATCGCGGCGTTCATCACCGCGATCGAAGCGTTTCTTGAGCAGCACCCCAAACACGACGGGTCCATCGCGCTGCTGATCACTTCCGATGAGGAAGGCGTGGCGGTGGACGGCACGGTGCGCGTGGTCGCAGCCTTGCAGGCGCGCGGCGAGCTGCTGGATTTCTGCATTGTCGGCGAACCCACCTCGAACAAGCGGGTCGGCGACATGATCAAGAACGGACGGCGCGGCTCGCTGAATGGCACGCTGGTCGTCAAAGGCATCCAGGGCCATATCGCCTATCCGCATCTGGTGAAGAATCCCATCCACATGGTCGCGCCGGCAATCGCGGAAATGGCCACCACCACATGGGACCATGGCAACGAATATTTTCCGCCCACCTCCTGGCAGATATCCAACATCAACGGCGGCACCGGCGCGACCAATGTCGTCCCCGGCACGGTCGAGATACTGTTCAACTTCCGCTTCTCCACCGCCAGCACCGAGCAGGGCCTGAAGGACAAGGTCCACGCAATACTGGACAAGCATGGCGTGACATACGATCTGGCATGGGAATTGTCCGGAAAACCGTATATAACCGCCAAAGGCAGTCTGGTCGCCACGATCAGCCGCGCAATCGAACAGAGTTACGGCGTCACGCCCGAACTATCCACCAGCGGCGGCACCTCGGACGGACGCTTCATCGCCGACATCTGCCCGCAGGTGATCGAGTTCGGGCCGTTGAACGCCACCATACACAAACTCAACGAATGCGTCGCTGTGGCCGACATCGAGCCGCTGAAGATGACCTACCAACGCACCCTCGAGAATCTGCTTGGCAAATGAGCAATTATTTTTCAGAGGCATCACAAAACCTGAAGACGGTGCGCGACCATCTGCGTTTCGCGGTGAGCCGCTTCAATCAGGCCAAACTGTTTTTCGGCCACGGCAGCAGCGATGCCTACGATGAAGCCGCCTACCTGATCCTGCATACCCTGCACCTTCCGCTGGACCGGCTTGAACCTTTTCTCGATGCGCAGCTCACCGACGGCGAGCGCACCGAAGTATTGAACATCATTCACCGGCGCGTCGAACATCGCATCCCTGCGGCCTACCTGACCCATCAGGCGTTCCTGGGTGACTTCAGCTTTTACGTCGACGAGCGGGTCATCGTGCCGCGTTCGTTCATCGCCGAGTTGCTGCTCGAACAGCTCAGCCCGTGGATCGCCGAGCCGGAAGCGATCGCGAAGATATTGGACTTGTGCACCGGCAGCGGCTGCCTCGCAATCCTTGCCGCACATGCCTTTCCCTATGCCAGCGTGGACGCCGCGGATCTGTCATCGGCCGCACTGGCCGTCGCGGAACGCAACGTTGCCGACTATCAGCTGCAAGACCGCGTGAGCCTGATCGAATCGGATATGTTCGCCAAGCTCGATAACAAACAATACGACCTGATCATCAGCAACCCGCCCTATGTGGACGCCGAATCGGTCGCCGCGCTGCCGCAGGAATATCTGCATGAGCCGAAAACGGCGCTGGGCAGCGGTCAGGACGGCCTGGATGCCACCCGCATCATCCTCAAACATGCAGCACAACACCTCACCGGGAACGGCATTCTGGTCGTCGAAATCGGCCACAACCGCGATGCGCTTGAAGCCGCTTACCCCGATCTTCCGTTCACCTGGCTGGATGTCAGCGCGGGGGATCAGTTCGTGTTCATGCTGCACCGCAATGACCTCCTTTGATTCATGTCCGTAAACCATTACGAAAATTTCCCGGTCGCTTCCATCCTCATGCCGAGGCGGCTGCGCAAGCCGGTCGCGGCGATTTACCATTTTGCCCGAGCGGCTGACGATATCGCGGATGAGGGACAATTATCCGACACGGAACGCCTGGGGCAACTCGATGCGTTTCGCGCCGAACTGGCGCGCATCGCAGACAATGAAACGCCGCTCACCCCGCTGTTCAGCAACCTCGCCGCCGAAGTCCGTCAGCACGCGCTGCCGGTGCAACCGCTATACGATCTGCTCGATGCCTTTACCCAGGATGTGGTGAAAAAGCGCTATGGCAATTTCGATGATTTGCTCGACTACTGCCGCCGCTCTGCCAATCCGGTCGGCAACCTGCTGCTGCATCTGTATGAAGAAGCCACGCCGGTCAACATCGCGTACTCGGATGCGATCTGCACCGGCCTGCAGCTGATCAATTTCTGGCAGGATGTCGCAAAGGATTACGCGATCGGGCGCATCTATCTGCCGCTGGATGAACTCGCGCAATACGGCGTGAGCGAAGAGCAGATCGCGCGGGGAATCTGCGATGACAAATGGCGCGCACTGATGAAATTCCAGGTGGACAGGGCGCGTGCCATGATGCTGGCCGGAAAACCGTTGGGCAGCATACTCACGGGACGTACCGGGCTGGAATTGCGCATGATCATCGCGGGCGGACTGCGCATACTGGCCAAACTGGAAAATGCGCGGTACGACATGTTCCGCCGCCGGCCGGTATTGAAGCCGTTCGACTGGGTTATCATGCTGGCCGGGAGCGCCCCATTTTGAAGGACGTTATGGACCCGGATCAATATTGCCAGGACAAGGCCGCAGCAAGCGGTTCCAGCTTCTACTACAGCTTCATGTTCCTGCCCAGGGACAAGCGCCGCGCGATCACTGCCTTGTATGCATTCTGCCGCGAGGTTGACGATGTGGTGGATGAATGCTCGGATGAACAGGTGGCTCGCGCCACGCTAAACTGGTGGCGCTCGCAGGTGGCGGAAATCTACGGCGGCAAGCCCCAGCACCCGGTGGCAAAAGCGCTGGTCCCGCTGGTGCAGCAATTCAACATGTCGCGGGAACATCTGCTTGAGATCATCGACGGCATGGAGATGGATCTTGACCAGGCGCGCTATCCCGATTTCAAGTCCCTGCAACTGTACTGTTACAGAGTCGCTTCGGTGGTCGGTCTGCTCGCTGCCGAAATATTCGGCTACACCGACCGCAGGACACAGAAATACGCGCACGATCTCGGCATCGCCCTTCAGCTCACCAACATCATCCGCGACGTCGGCGAAGACGCGCGCCGCAACCGCATCTATCTGCCCATGGACGAATTGCGGCAATTCGGCGTGACGGCGGCAGAAATTTTGAACGCGAAAGAAACGGAGAATTTCCGGAAACTGATGGCGTTCCAAGTCGAGCGTGCGCAGCGGTATTACCGGCAGGCGCTGGAGCATCTTCCCGAAGTGGATCGCAAGGCGCAACGCACCGGCCTGATCATGGCCGCGATCTACCGTACCACGCTGGATGAAGTCGTTGCCAGCGGCTGCCACGTGCTGAAGGAACGCGTCTCGCTGACCCCGCCGCGCAAACTGTGGCTGGCCTGGAAGACCTGGCTGAAATCGTGAAATTGCATGTCCCCTTCCTGCATTGCCGGCAATTTCAGACTCGGCCGTTCGCCCTCACGAACGCCCCGAACTGTTCTGCGGGCAACGGCTTGCTGAAATAATAACCCTGCACTTCGTTGCAACCCTGTGCACGCAGAAAACCCAGCTGGCCTGCCGTTTCCACGCCTTCGGCAATGGTTTGCAAGCCAAGGCTGTTCGCCAGGCTGATGATGGCGCTGACGATGGCCTTGTCTTCGGGATCATCGGTGATATCGCGCACGAAGGACTGGTCGATCTTGAGCTTGTAGACCTTGAACCGCTTGAGGTAACTCAGCGAGGAATAGCCGGTACCGAAGTCGTCTATCGACATGCGGATGCCGCGTTCGTGCAGGTTGTCCATCATCGCGATCGCGCCGAGAGGATCATGCATCGCGACGCCCTCGGTCAGTTCAAGCTCCAGATACTGCGCCGGCAGCTTCACCGAGTCGAGAATCTGCGTGACCATCTCGGGCAGGTTGGGATGGCGAAATTGCACCGCCGAAAGATTCACCGCAATGATCATCGGCGCCATGCCGCCGTCCATCCATGACTTCATGTGCCCAACCGCGGTGCGCAGCACCCATTCCCCGATCTGCAGGATCTGGCCGCTGCTCTCCGCAATCGGAATGAACTCCGCGGGTGAGACCATGCCCAGACTTGGATGCTGCCAGCGCAACAGCGCTTCCGTACCGATGATGCGCCCGTCCTGCAGCGAGATTTGGGGTTGAAAGTGCAGGCTCAATTCTTCGCGTTCCAGCGCATGGCGCAAGGCACTTTCCAAATGCAATGTCCGCGCTGAATGCGTCTGCATTTCAGCGGTGAAGAATTTATAATTGTTCCGGCCATCCTGCTTGGCGCGGTACATCGCGACATCGGCGCACTGCGACAGCATTTCAAAATCATCGCCGTCATTCGGATACATCGCAATGCCGATCGAAGGCGTGACGACCAGTTCATGCTGTTCGATCCGGCATAGCCGGGCGACCGTCTCCAGCAGTTTTTCAGCCACGTGTGCCGCACCATCGGCATTGGTGCCCGGCAACAACAGGATGAATTCGTCGCCGCCCAGGCGCGACACGGTGTCTTCCTCGCGCAGCGCCGATTTCAGGCGCCTTGCGATCTCTATCAGCAATGCGTCACCGACACGGTGGCCGAGGTTGTCATTCACGTTCTTGAAATGATCCAGATCGAGAAAAATGACGGCCAGCTGCGAATTGCTGCGTTGTGCCATGTTGAGGGCATGGCTGATGCGATCCGTGAACAAAGCCCTGTTCGGCAGGCCCGTGAGCAGATCGAAGTGTGCCAGTCGCTGAATATGCTGCTCGTCCTGCTTGCGCTGCGTGATGTCATCAATCCATGCGACGATATAGTCCAGGCTGCCGTCGGCTTTGCGAACTGCCCGGGGAGAACGGCGGACATGGACAATAGTCCCATCCTTGCGGATAAAACGATTTTCAATCGAATATTCGTCTATTTCGCCGCTGAGTATGCGATCGTATTGAACGAGGTTGGCGGCAAGGTCATCCGGGTGAGTCAACTCGGCCCAGGTCATTCCCGTGAGTTCTTCCCGCGAATAACCGAGCATTTCGCACAGCGCATCATTGACTTCTATCCATTCCTTCCCGGGGCTGGTCGTGGCCATCCCCACCATGGCGCGATCAAAATAAGCGCGGAAGTGCTGTTCGCTGAGTTGCAGCGCGTCGGCCGCCCGTCTGCTTTCGGCTTCGCGGACAAAATTGTCCAGCGCAAAACTGATGTCCGTCGCCATTTCCAGCAGCAGGTTGCGCGCGGGTTCATCGAACGCGTTGGCCTCACCGGCATACAGGGCGAAAGCGCCGATGGTGACACCATTCCGGTGCAACGGCAGCGATGCGGACGCGCCCCACCCCGAACGCGCGCCACGCTCGTGCCACGGTGCGGTGATCGGGTCATGCTGAAAATGCTGGCACCAGACCGGACGGTTTTCGCGTATTGCAGTACCGCTCGGACCGCGGCCTATCGAATCTTCTGCAGACGCCGATATCTCGATAGCTTCAAGATATTCCACGCCGCTGCCGAATGCGGCAGCCGGCCTGATCATCTGGCTTGTCCCGTCCAGCATCCCGATCCATGCCATCTTCATGCCGCCGAATTCCACTGCGTCGCGGCAGACTTGCCGGAACAGCTCCGCCTCGCTCTTGCTGCGCACGATAGCCTGATTGCACTGGCTCAAGGCGGCGTAAATCCTTGTCAGGCGCTCAAGGCTGTTGTATGCAGTCCTGAGTTGTGCGGTGCGTTGCCTGACAAGGTGACGCAGAACAAGGCTCAGCGCACCAAGCAGCAGGATGAGGAACGCCGCGAGCCATAATGCATGAACCAAGGTGCGGCTTAATGCATCGGGCAGACTCTTGCCCATCCATTTATCCCGCAATGCCGCAAGCTCATCCGGCGTGATCGCCGAAAATCCCTGCTGCACCAGCGCCAGCGTTCCGGCATCTCCCTTGTGCACGGCGCGGTGAAGCGCGCCGGTGTATAGCGTGAAGGCCTTCAACGCACCGCTTCTAGGCACGTATCAGCCGGAGAATGATCGAGTGCCAATGGGATCAAAGAGTGAGGGCCGTCTGAGCACGATGAAGGTCATGCTCGTCGGCGATCCCGGCGAACCGCGCACCCAGCTCAAGGAAGTGCTGGCGGCCATGGCAGAGCCTAAACTTGAGATCATCGAGGGTGAGGCTGCCACCGCGGCCAATCTCTCCGAAAATGCCGCGGTGCCGCCCAACACTACCCTGGTGATGGTCAACGGCAACGAGGAGGGTGCGCTATAGTTCCTGCAGAGCCAGTCGCAACATTCGCCGCACCCAAGTCTGCTCGCCGTGCTCGGCCCGCGCTCGCCCGGAGCAATACGTGGCG
>CAVWTZ010000027.1:0-12252 GCA_963757485.1 uncultured beta proteobacterium | reverse complement strand
GCGGATGGCCGCCAGCTTGCCAGCCGCAAATCCGGCATAGGCCGCGCCCCGCTGAATGGCTACGCCTGCATGACTGCGCACAACCAGCGCCGGCGTGCTGTGTTCATACATCCACACGTGCTTGCCGTCTGCCGCACTCAATCCGGCGATACGTCCATCGCCGGTGCGCACCATCACCGTGCCGTCCGCAACTGGCGACACGTTCAATACTTCGCTGGATACCAGACTTTTCCATTTCAGTTTGCCGTCTTCGCCGTATGCCATTACGTCGCCCTTGTTGCTCCCGACGAATACCATGCCATCGCCGCTGGACACTCCACCGCTAATGACAACGCCGGTATCAACGCGCCACACCTGCTTGCCGGTGGCACGATCCAGACGCAACAAACTGCCTTTTCCGGTAGCGCAATAGATTGCATCATTGGTCAGGGCCGTCTGCAATACATCAGGCCCCTGATCTCCGATGTCGCTGCGCCAGCGCACTTCGAACCTGGCTGTCTGTTTGAAATCGACCAACTTGGCGGGTTCGGCGGCCTCCTTTACTCCGGCCCAGTCCGGCTTGGATTCGTCGCTGGAAGCACAGCCGCCCAGTGCGAACAGCGTCGCCAGCAATAGTGCCGGCAACAACCTTTCCTGATAACCAGCGACTTGCCCGCCCGCGGGCTTGGTCGAATGGCTATAACCAATGACTTGCCCAGCGTCTTTTGCTGGGTTAGTCGGATGGCTAGTGGTCATATCAGTAGTTCCACCAGCCTGTCGAAGTGGCTGGTTGCGACCCGCTCCTGTCGAAGGATCGCTGCAAACGCTTGTGTTCATGTTGCCACCTGCCTTCATTTGGCAGATCCAAGGGCATCGAGTTTCATCTGGATCAGGCTGCGGTATATGCCTTGCGCATCGACTTTTTCGTAAGCCAGTTTGTAGGAACTCCTGGCCTCATCGAGCTTGCCCTGCGCACTGAACACGTCGCCCTTCAGGTCGGCAAACAAGCCATCGAACGACTCGGGATGTTTGGCGTCGAGCAAAGCGAGCGCGCCCGGGTAATTTTTTTCGTCCAGCAGCAAGGCGGCCATGCGCAATCTCGCCACATCTTTAAGCGTATCTTCCCGGGCATTATCGATTACCCATTGCAATTGGGTCTTGGCAAGCGCCGCATCATTGGCCTGCTCGTTCACCCGCGCAGCCAGCAACTCGGCGCGCGCGGCATACGCGGTGGAACCGAATTTGTCCTTTACCGCGCCAGCGGCATCGTTGATGCGCTTGGCATCGTTGCTGGCAAGTTGCTCGAGGAATTGCTGATACAAAGTGGCGGCTCCATAAGACTGTTTGTGCTGGTAATACTGCCAGCCCCGCCAGCCGCCCATCGCGACAACCACGATCAGCAGCGCGCCCATTATCTGGTTGCGGTTGTCATTCCACCATGTCTTCAGGGCCTCGAGCTGCTCCTGTTCCTGCAAATCCAATGTTGCCATGTCTTACACTCCCGTTTGATAAATATATATGCAACCAAAAACCTGCCATGCCGCACCCAAGCATCGCTGTGCAGGCTGTGAATCTGTCCGCTACAGTTTCAGGAGCCGCACCACTGCCGCGGTGAGATTTTGCACGCTGACCCGCTCCTGTTCGCCACCCTGCATCGGCTTGACGCTGATCTCGTTCGCTTGCGCTTCATCGTCACCGATTACCACCGCCACCCGGGCACCGCTGGCATCGGCTTTTTTCATCTGCGACTTGAAACTGCCGCCGCCGCAATGCAGCAACACCCGCAAATTGCTGTCGCGCAATTGTTCTGCCACCGTACTTGCGAGTTGGCCGGCCAGTTCGCCCTGATGCACCACATACACATCCACCTCCGCCTTGGGCAGCGCCATGCCATTGTCCTGCAACAATGCCAGCAGCCTCTCCACGCCCATCGCAAAACCGGTTGCCGGTACCGGCTTGCCGCCGATCTGCCCCCCACCAATCTGACTGACCAGCCCGTCATAGCGGCCTCCCGCGCAAATCGTGCCCTGCGCGCCGAGGCGCGTGGTTACCCATTCGTACACGGTACGGTTGTAATAGTCCAGTCCGCGCACCAGGCGCGTGTTGATCCCGAACGGCACATCGTGGCGCTTGAGTATTGCCTGCAACTCCTCAAAGTGCCGCAGTGCATCCTCTTCCAGTTCGTCCATCAGCCTGGGCGCGCCGTTGATCAAGTCCTGCATCGCAGGATTCTTGCTGTCCAGGATGCGCAGCGGATTGCTGTGCAAACGGCGCGTCGCATCGGCATCCAGCACGTCCCTGTGCTGCTCGAAATACTGCAACCAGCTTGGCGCGATGGCGATGCCGCGAGGCGGAATCACCCAGGGTATTCAGCTGCAGCTCGACATCGCGCAGGCCGAGCTTGTTCCACAGCCGCGCGCACATCAGGATCTGTTCGGCGTCGATGTCCGGCCCGGCAAAACCGAGCGCTTCGACTCCGTACTGATGGAATTGGCGGTAACGTCCCTTTTGGGGCCGCTCGTGGCGGAACATCTGTCCGCTGTAATACAGGCGCTGCGGTGCGTTATACAGCAAATTGTGCTGCAGCACGGCGCGCACGCACGAAGCCGTCCCCTCCGGGCGCAGCGTCAACTGGTCGCCGTTCAGCGAGTCTTCAAAACTGTACATCTCCTTTTCGACGATGTCGGTCACCTCGCCGATCGCGCGCTTGAACAGATCCGTCGGCTCGACCAGCGGCATGCGGATGTTGCGGTAACCGTAGCTGTGCAGCCAGTCGCGCACCACTTCCTCGAACCATAGCCACAGCTCCGCCTCGTCCGGCAGGATGTCGTTCATGCCGCGCACGGCTTGCAGGGTTTCGTTGCTACTCATCGCTTCCCGGGGGATCTGTCTAAGCTGTATGGACCTGAATACCCCGTGGCGGTTCCGGCGCATCACTGCTCCGCAGTGCATATTTGCGCGCCACGTAGCCATCCACGATTTCGGTAAACTCCCTGGCGATATTGTCGCCGCGCAGGGTCATGGCCTTTTCCCCGTCGATATACACCGGCGCCGCAGGACTCTCGCCGGTTCCGGGCAGGCTGATGCCGATATTCGCCAGCTTGCTTTCACCCGGCCCGTTCACCACACAGCCCATCACCGCCACGGTCATATTTTCCACACCTGCGTATTTTTCGCGCCATACCGGCATCTGCGTGCGCAAATGGTTCTGGATGCTTTGCGCCAGTTCCTGAAAAAAACTGCTGGTGGTGCGCCCGCAACCCGGGCAGGCCGTCACCATCGGTGCAAATGCGCGCATGCCCATGGTCTGCAGAATCTCCTGCCCGACCAGCACTTCCCGGGTGCGATCGCCGCCCGGTTCCGGGGTCAGCGAGATACGGATGGTGTCGCCTATGCCTTCCTGCAACAGCACAGCAAGGGCCGCAGTCGATGCGACGATGCCCTTGGAACCCATGCCCGCCTCGGTCAGCCCGAGATGCAGCGCGTAGTCGCATTGTCGTGAAAGCGCGCGATACACCGCGATCAGGTCCTGCACCTCGCTGACCTTGCAGGACAGCACGATGCGGTTATGCGCCATGCCCAGCTGCTCGGCGCGCTGCGCGCTTTCCAGTGCTGACGCGATCAGCGCGGCGCGGGTCACTTCGCCCGCTTCCTTGGGCTGCGCAAGACGCGAGTTTTCGTCCATCATGCGCACCACCAGATTCTGGTCCAGGCTGCCCCAGTTCACGCCGATGCGCACCGGCTTGTCATAGCGGATCGCCGTTTCTATCATCATCGTGAACGGGTCATCTTCCTTGCGGCTGCGCCCGACGTTGCCGGGGTTGATGCGGTATTTAGCCAGCGCCTGCGCGCAATCGGGAAACTCGGTGAGCAAACGGTGGCCGTTGTAATGGAAGTCCCCGACCAGCGGCACATCGCAGCCCATGTCATCCAGACGTGAGCGTATGTTTGTCACCTGCGCCGCAGCTTCGGGGGTGTTGACCGTGATGCGCACCAGCTCCGAACCGGCTTTGGCCAGTTCGAAGACCTGCTGCGTGGTTGATTCCGCATCGGCAGTATCGGTATTGGTCATGGATTGCACCACAACCGGCGCACCGCCGCCCAGCATGACCGTGCCGACCAGCACACGTTGCGATGGACGGCGTTTGACAATGGTCGCGCCCATACTCACTGCAGCGTAATCCGCGCCACTTCGCTTGAAGAGTTGGTATGTGGCGCCAAATCGACCAGCTTGCCGTCCTGGTACAAATGCGTCGCCGCCGCATGCCCGATCACCAGCGTCAGTGGCAGGTGCCCATGCAGATTCATTTCACTGCCGGGCGGGTGAATCCTGGACGAAATGATTTTGCCATCCCTGTCGGTGATCTCAGCCCAGGCCTCCTCGTCGAACACCATATGCAACAAGGCGGTTTTTCCCGATGCTTCCGTGCGAACTGGTGTTGTGGCCGCTATGCCGCTGGCGGGTGCAGTTTTTACCGCGGTGCCTAAATGCCTTGCTGGAACTCCCGATTGCGCAGGCGTGATCACTTCAGCACGTGCGGCCTTCTCTTTTCGCGAAATGGGTTTCTCGGCAGCTGCCGAAGTTCGCCGCTTCGGTTCCTCAGGAATAACCGCCTCGATCTTTTGCTCTTGTGCGACAGGCGGAGCCGGGATGGTTTGCATTTCTGCGGGCAAGGAAACCGGTGTTTCAACCTTCACAACTTTGGCTTGCTTGAGCGGAGTCGTGAAATGCCACACCGCAAACCCCACCACAACCACCGCCATCAACAATGCGGTGCCCAGCAAGATCAGATTTTTCTGCGCTGCATCCTCGCTTGGAAACGCCACGCCGACCGACGCAGGTATCAATTCCGGCATCGGTACTTTTGCCTGCGGCAGAGCCGCCAGCAAAATTTGCGCATCCACGTTCAGAATCTTGGCATAGCTGCGAACAAAACCGCGCAAGAATGCAGTTTCGGGCAGCTTCTCGAAATCGTCCGCTTCCAGAGCTTCGATTTGGCGTGGCGCGAACTTGGTCTGCGCAGCCACATCCGCCACGCTCAAACCAAGTTGCTCGCGCGCATCGCGCAACATGGACCCCAGCGAAGTCTGTGGGGAAGGATTGCCCTGCTCAGCACTATTTTCGGGAAGCTGTTCCATCATTCACCATTTGTCAGCATTTGAGTTTCACGCGCATCGGGGAAACGGTTGCGCAATTGCGTGGCATAGCTGGCCGCCGAGTTGCGATCGCCGATCTTGCGATTGATCCTGACTCCCAGCCAGAGTTGCTCGGCAGTCAGATTGTCGGATTGTCGGGAAAGATCCGCAAAATATTTTTTGGCCGAATAGTAATCGGCATTGGCAAAATTCAAATCTGCAAGGGCAAACAGGGCTTGCGTCGAATCGGGCTGCACCTGCAGCGCCTTTTGCAGGAAATCTTCGGCATCCCTGATGTTGCCCGCTTTTCTGGAACACAGGCCGGCATTCAGATAGGCAAGTCCGGGGGTCGTATACAAGGGATTTTTTATTGCATCCATGAACTGGGGAATCGCTTCCTTTGGCCTGTCATGCTGGCACAGGAACCAGCCATAGTTGTTATGTGCGTCGGAGTTCGTGTCATCCAGAGACAGGCTATGTTTGAAATCCTCCTCGGCATCCCTGTCCTCGCGCAGTGCCATATGCACCAGGCCGCGCACGTTGTATGCGGGCGCATAGTCGCTGTCGGCGTTGATGGCCTTTGTCAGTTCATCCAGCGCGACGCCGAGCTGGGCACGCTGATAGTACAGGCCTGCCAGTTCAGTATGCACTTTGGCGCTTTTGAAGGCTTGTGTATTTTCGGAAGGCGTGCTGCAGGCCGCCAACAAGGCCAGCGAAAAAAACACGGCAGTCAATCTGTTCACAGTGCACCTCGTCCATTCATTCATGCAACTCCAACAGAGCGTTGCTGCGTCCGTTTGGTTCTATCCTGAACCTGGCCGGCCAATTGCCCGCACGCCGCTGCGATATCGTCACCGCGGGTCTTGCGTGTGGTGGTCACAATGCCTGCCTGCATCAGCACATCGCGGAAACGCTGGATGGCATCGGGTCTTGAGCGGCGATAATGGGTCTGCGGAAACGGATTGAACGGGATCAGGTTGAACTTGCACGGCACGTCGCGCACGAGATCCACCAGCTCGCGGGCATGCTGCACCGAGTCATTCACGCCTTCCAGCATCACATACTCGAAGGTGATGAAATCGCGCGGCGCGCGTTCAAGGTAACGCTGGCAGGCCGCAAGCAACTCCTTGAGCGGATATTTCCGGTTGATCGGCACCAGTTCGTCGCGCAGTTTGTCATTGGGTGCATGCAGTGATACCGCCAGCGCGACCGGGCACTCCTCGCGCAACCTGTCCATCGCCGGCACGATACCGGAAGTGGATACCGTCACGCGCCGCCGCGACAGGCCATAGCCTGGTCGTCCAGCATCAGACGCAGCGCGCTGACGGTGTTGGCATAATTCAGCAGCGGTTCGCCCATGCCCATCATTACCACATTGCTGATCTTCCAGTTGCCATCCGCATCCTTGCCGAGCTGGTGATTTGCCCACCACAGCTGGCCGATGATCTCCGCCACGCTGAGGTTGCGATTGAAGCCCTGCTTGCCGGTCGAGCAGAACGAACAGTTCAGCGCGCAGCCTGCCTGGCTGGAAATACATAATGTGCCGCGCGACTCCTCGGGAATGTATACCGCCTCAACGGCATTGCCGGTGCCTACATTCAGCAGCCACTTGCGCGTCCCGTCGTCGGACAATTCCTCGCGCATCACCTCGGGAGGAGTGACGCAGGCGGTTTGCGCAAGCTTTTCGCGCAAGCTTGCCGCAATGTCGGTCATCGCGGCAAAATCCGGCTCCCCGATCCGGTAGATCCAGCGCATCAGCTGGCGGGCACGGAACGGCTTTTCGCCCATCTCCGTCAAATAACCGGCCAGCGCATGTGCATCGAAATCGAGGAGGTTTTGCTGCATCGTCAATTCTAGCGTGAGTGAATAGTATTCTTCGGGAAGAAGTATGCGATTTCGATTGCGGCATTCTCAACCGAATCGGAACCGTGCACCGCATTGGCGTCGATGCTGTCCGCGAAGTCGGCGCGGATCGTGCCCTTGTCGGCCTTCTTCGGGTCGGTTGCGCCCATCAGCTCGCGATTTTTCAGCACCGCATTTTCACCTTCCAGCACTTGTATCATCACCGGTCCCGAAATCATGAACTTAACCAGGTCATTGAAAAACGGGCGGGCACGGTGCACGGCGTAAAAGCCTTCCGCCTCCGTCCGGGTCAGGTGGCGCATCTGCGCAGCGATGATCTTCAACCCGGCATTTTCAAAGCGTGTGTAGATCTGACCGATGACATTCTTGGCAACTGCATCGGGTTTGATGATGGACAGGGTACGTTCTACGGACATGCTTCTTTCTCCAGAAAATATCAAAAGTAGTTGATCAAAAATTTCAAGGCCGTGATTCTAACAGGCTTTGCGCGTGCTGTCGCATATACGGCACCGGTTTTCGGGCGCATAAAGGGCTGCTGACGGCTTGAATATGGGCTAGCCATATCCCCCGACCATCCATGCAACCAGTGCAAGGGAATCAATTGAACGTCAGCCTGGGCAGGAACGGGGTGATCCGGGGGTATGTACGCGACCATAGCGAGGAAAACCGGCACCACCATCAGACACGGCAAGGCTGCCACGACAGCATCTCCTTGCTCCTCCCGGAACAATCAGTGCCCGGAGCAATCAGCACCCAAAAACACTCAGGAGATGGACACCAACACCCCATCCTCATTTTCATCGGCAAGATAGCCGGCATCTATGGCCACGCCCACGACGCACGCCAATTCATCCCCGCAGAACAACAACGGCAGACGCTCCCGTCGCCAGGGCGGGATGTGGTGTTCCTGCAGCAGGTTCTTGAGAGTCCGTTTCGGCGCAGCCGGATGGGGTCTGAGGGATTCGGCTCCCTTGCGCAAGCGCAGTGTCAGCGGGGCACGCTGCAGCTTTTGCCAACTGAGTCCTGTCCCGGTCGCATGTGAAAAATGCAGTTGTGCGGCAAGCGGAGCCCAGTCCAGAATCGCCTCGCCCTGCCATAACATGACATAGTCCCGATCCAGATGCCCGGTCACCGGCAACAGGTACACGCTGTCCCGATAGCGGCGCAGCTGGCAATCCCCCAGGCGAACCTTCAAATCCGCATCTTGCCTCGCCTCGCAGAGTTGCCGCAGCATCTCGTCGAGATGGGTGCTCTGCGGCATGGTCGCACCCTGTGAATGAAGAAAATAGCGCAGCAGGTTCTTTGCGCGTGCGGCGGACAATTTGCGCAGTGCCGCTACGCGCAGCGCACTGCCGTCCAGCGCCTGGCCCGCATCCTGCCTGGCCAGATCATCCAGCAACTCGCCGGCTTCGGCGAAATTCCGGGCACTGCGCCCCAGCGTGTCGCGGTAGGCCGGGAATTTCTGTTCCAGCAGGGGCAGGATGCGATGGCGCAAAAAATTGCGCGGGTGGCTGACGTCGGCATTGCTCTCGTCCTCTATCCATTGCAATCCCTGCGCGGCCGCGTAATCGAGGATCTCCCGGCGCGAACAGTGCAGCAGCGGGCGCAACAAATTTGGAGAACCGGCGCGTTCGGCAATCTGCGGCCGCTTCGACTCAGCCTTTGGTCCTGAGCGGCGTCGAACGGTCAGGACAGGCATCGCACTTGCGCCGCGCACTCCCGCGCCGCGCAACATTTGCAGCAGCAGCGTTTCGGCCTGGTCGTCGGCGTGGTGTGCAAGCGCCACATAGTCGCAGGCTTGCCTGGAAAACGCCGCAATGCGCAGCTTGCGCGCCGCAGCCTCGATGCCATGCGCGCGCAGCGGGGCGATATCCACGTGTTCGACAAGGAACGGAATGCGCTGGCGCTCGCACAGCTCGGCACAGAATTTCGCCCATGCATCCGCATTGCGGCTGATGCCGTGGTGTACATGCAATGCGGAGAGTTGCCACGAGTAACGCGCGGCGAGTTGGTGCAGCACGTGCAGCAGCACCACCGAATCCGCGCCGCCGCTCAATCCGACCAGGATGGAACTTTCCGGAGCAACGAGCGGTACAATCAGGGCCTCGACCCGTTCAACCAGGAAATTATCGGAAACCACGTTCAAACCCGATGAACATCATTCCGTTTCGGAATGACGAAAGATTGCTGCATTACTGAAGTGCGACTTCCTTGAATTTTCCATAACTCATCAGGCGATTGAAGCGATCCTGCATCAGGCTCACCGTCGGTTTGCCCTGGGCGGTCTTGAGCGCGTCCTGCAGCGCCTTCTTCACGTTCTGCATGGTTGCCGGGTAATCGCGATGCGCGCCGCCCAGCGGCTCGCTGATGATCTTGTCCACCAGTCCCAGCGCCTTAAGGCGCGTCGCGGTGATGCCCAGGGTCTCCGCGGCATCGGGCGCCTTTTCCGCGCTCTTCCACAGGATCGAAGCGCAGCCTTCAGGCGAAATAACCGAGTAGGTGCTGTACTGCAGCATCAACAGCGCGTCGCCGACCGCAATCGCCAGCGCACCGCCCGAGCCGCCCTCGCCGATCACGGTGCAGATGATCGGCACGCGCAATTCGCTCATCTCGTACAGGTTGCGCCCGATCGCCTCGGACTGCCCGCGCTCTTCGGCATTCACGCCGGGATACGCACCGGGCGTATCGATGAAGGTCATGATCGGGATGCCGAATTTTTCCGCCAGCCGCATCAGGCGCATCGCCTTGCGATAGCCTTCCGGACGCGGCATGCCGAAATTGCGCACGATCTTCTCTTTGGTGTCGCGGCCCTTCTGGTGCCCGATCACCATCACGCTCTGGCCGTTGAACCGGGCCAACCCGCCCACGATTGCCTTGTCGTCGGCAAACGAGCGGTCGCCGTGCAGTTCCTCGAAATCCGTGAACAGCGCCTCGATGTAGTCCAATGTATAGGGACGCTGCGGGTGGCGCGACACCTGCGAGATTTGCCAGGGCGTGAGTTTGGCATAAACGTCCTTGGTCAGCGCCATGCTCTTCTTGGACAAGCGTGAAATCTCGTCCGCAATGTCAAGCGCGGAATCATCCTGCATATAGCGCAGTTGCTCGATCTTTTCTTCCAGTTCGGCTATCGAACCTTCAAAATCCAGAAATGATATTTTCATGTGTGTTTCCCGTCGTTGAGCGCGGCGCAATCATACTACAAACCGAAGAATCGTTTGATAGTCGCCTATACTTCGCTATGGCGGTTATGAAATCGCCGTGCCATGTTCATGCATGGGTTCATGCCGGCGAATATTCGGCCAGCCGCCTGGTACGGCGCCAGAATGACCGCGTATCGCCACGCGTCAACACGACCCGCAGAACGCCATCCCCGCCCAGGATATCCAACTGCAATTGTGCGATTTTTCCGTTTCGCAGCGCTTGCCGGAGCGGCTTGGCATATCCGTTTTCAAAGTCCTGCAAAGCGTTGCGCCAGGCGGCCAGATCGCCGCTCTGCAAAGCCGATCGCAACCCGGTCCAGACCAGCAATTGATTGCCCTCGTCTTCCGCGGGTCGCCAATGTCCGGCCCATGCAGAAAATGGAACACCGGCAGCCGCGGCCAACATCTCAACCAATACATCGTCCGAACTCGCATTGACGTAATTTTTTTGCAGCGACACACCAGCACTGTGTCCTGTTCCCCACAGCCACACGCTGTTGACGGTCAACTCGCCGCGCTCTTCGCGGGATTCATTGTAAGGATGCGCGAACAACAGCATCTGGATGTCATTGAACACCCGATGCCAGTGCGCTGCATCCGGACCGGTCGGCAGCGCCCTGCTTACATCCCCGCCGATCACCTGCGAAATCGGTCTGGTCCGGATATCCGGCTGCGAGTCCAGGCGCACATACCAGCGTTGCGGATGCGGCGCGCAGAATTCCATGCCCTGCCCGGCAAAGTACTCATTCAGGCTGGAACACATCTGAGCGGCCCCGTCCGCGCTGATTTCGCCGTTGGCAAGGAGCAGCATCTGATCGCGCTGCAGGCGCAAATGCACAGGGTCGGCACGCAGCCAGCATCCCGCACCGAGACCGTCAAAGGCGGCGGAAATCGGCGCGATCGGCGCGTCTCCGTCGGATTGCATCCCAAACAGCCCGCAAAGAAACTCTTCCAGCGCAACAGCCCCAAGGATTTTGCTGCGTCCCTTGCCCAGCAGACTTTCCAAAGCGGGCAAACGCAGATCCGCACATACCTCGGCGGCAAAATCCTTCGGCAGGAACAGGTCGGTAATGACCAGATGGACGGAATTCATATCGGCTCAGTGTGCCACAAGTACATCCAAAATCCGTAGTGCAAGCCACAGAGGACACAGAGAAATAGCGGATTCCACCCATTTTTCAGAATTACCTGACGGGCGAAGTCATAATTTACGACAACCATTTGCTTCTCCTGTGTGATCTCTGTGGCTAACTGTTTTTCCTAGTTTTAAAGAACTCAAGCATGATTGGAAAGCCAGAAAGACACGCCAATCAGCGAGCGAAAATCGTCCGCCGGCCTGGCATCGATATCGGCAAAGCGTGCCTGCGCCATGCGTGCCAGCGCGCGACCCGGCCCGAGTTCCAGAAACACGCGGCAGCCGCGCTCGTCCAGCGTGTCCAGGCGGCTTCCCCATTCGATCGTGCGCTCCAGTTGCAGCGCCAGTTTCTCGATCGCGCTCTCGCGGCGCACCACCCATGCGGCAGCTATGCCGGCGACGACCGGTGTCGCAGGATCGGTTAATGATGAAGCAATGAGTTCCGCACGGCACCTTGTCCACCAGCTCGTTGACCTGCGCGATCACGATGCCGTTCTTGAACGCGGTGGCCTCGATGATCGCCGGCGTGTCCTCGATGTTCGCGCCGGTGTACAGATTGCCCTGCGCGTAGGCGGATTGCGCGGCCACCAGCGCGACATGCGGCGTGAGGTCGACAAAGTAGCGGCTGAACAATTCGAGACAAGTGTGGATCGCGCCTATGCGTATCTGCCCTTTTCCCAGCATGCGCGCCAAGCGCGCGGCCTGCGGGCCGGAGAACGAGAAGTCGACTCGCTCCGCGATGCCCAATTCATAAAGGTCGAGATGCTCGGGCAGCGCCAGCACCGATTGCAGTCGGTAAAGCGATGCAACCATTCACAGATATTCCCATTCCGGAATGGGTCATGGCAACAGTTGCAAGGCGAAGCTTTATTGCCGATATGTTATCGGCGCTATGCTAAACGTTCTTGTTCGTGATTTGAACGCAATTACTAAAGCCCC
>CAVWTZ010000026.1:0-7836 GCA_963757485.1 uncultured beta proteobacterium | reverse complement strand
ATTCCGGCCTCGCTTTGCCCTTCTGCACGATGCGTCCACCGCCTGCTTCAACCTCGGCCAGGAGTTGATCGACCTCAGCCGCTGAGCGCACATTGTGTGCGAGGGCAAAGCCCGGGAAGGCGGACAGGATCGGCACGGCCAGGGCTGGGCGGTCCCACGGTCGGCGGCAAGATCCACCCGCGGATATAGCGCCAGATAGGTGCGCCCCAGCTCAAAGAAGGATATGGTGGGGGGCGTTTTGAGCTGCGGCAGACGCAAAACTTTGGCGTAGAAGTCCGTGGCGCGCTTAAGGTCTGCAACACCCAGTGTGACGAAGCGCGGCGGGCTGGAGATATTGCGCGATCTGGATCTGCGCGACGCATTGCCGGAAATAAGCCAGCCTGCGCTGGTCATTGCCGGAGAACGCGACCGGCTTAGTCCGCCGCAGGCTTCCCGTTACCTGGCACATGCGATGCCGAATGCGCGTGTGGTTGAAATCAAGGGCGCGGCACATGCGCCGTTCCTGTCGCACCCGGATGAGTTTGCGAACCACGTGATCGATTTTATGGAGTTATCGAAAAAAGCAATAGCAATTAGCCACAGAGAACACAGAGAAAAACAAATTCAGGGGGTTATCAACGGTTTCTGTGATCCGTTCACAGAAGGGCTTTTACTAAAGGAGAAGCAGCCAGCCACAAAAAATCGGAGAGTACATAGATAAAATTCCACCCGCAGTTCTCTGTGATCTCTGTGTTCTTTGTGGCAAAAAAGGCTTTATAAAATGAACGGATTTGAAATCGACAAGCGCGCAGTGCGCCGCGCGTTCAGCAAGGCGGCGGCCGACTACGATGCCTCGGCAGTGTTGCAACGCGAAGTGTGTACGCGCATGCTTGAGCGGCTGGAATACATCAAACTGCAGCCGGAGCGGGTACTGGACGCGGGCAGCGGCACCGGCTGGGGCACGCGCCGCCTGGCGCAACGGTATCCCTCTGCGCAGCTGATTGCGCTGGACATCGCCAGCGGCATGTTGCAGGCCGCGCGCGGACACTCCGGCTGGTGGCAAAAATTATTTGGCGGTGCCAGGCAGATGCAGGTATGCGGTGATTTCGAAGTGTTGCCGCTGGCGACGAACAGTGTCGAGATGGTGTGGTCCAACCTTGCAGTGCAGTGGTGCAACGATCTCCCGGCTACGTTTGCCGAACTGCATCGCGTGCTCAAGGTGGACGGGCTGCTGATGTTCAGCACTTTCGGCCCGGATACGCTGAAAGAGCTGAGGCGGGCATTCAATGGCGTGGACCGGCACAACCATCTCAACCGCTTCACCGATATGCACGACATCGGCGACATGCTGGTGCACGGCGGCTTTGCCGAGCCGGTAATGGACATGGAATACATCACGCTGACGTACGACGACGTGCGCGGCGTGCTGCAGGACCTCAAGGCTATCGGCGCGCACAATGCGACCGCGGGACGCAGCCAGGGCCTGATGGGAAAGAAAACGTGGAAAAACCTGGTGGAAAATTACGAAGCCATGCGCAGCAACGGCAAACTGCCCGCGACTTTCGAGGTGGTGTATGGCCATGCATGGAAGCCGCAGCCGAAACAGACTGCAGACGGGCGCGCGATCATCAAGACTTCGTTCAAATTGAAATGAGGCGCCCTTGAATTACTTTGTGACCGGCACCGACACCGGGGTCGGCAAGACGCTGATCAGCTGCGCGCTGCTGCATGGCTTCGCCGCTCGAAGCATTCGCGCGGTCGGCATGAAACCGGTCGCTGCCGGATGCGATGCCGGCGGGCATAACGAGGATGCGCTGCAGTTGCGTGCCGCAGGAAATGTGGCGGCGGGTTACGGGCAAATCAATCCGTACTGCTTCGTGCCGGCGATCGCGCCGCATCTCGCCGCGCAGCGTGCCGGCGCCACCATCCAGTTCTCGCGCATCGTGCAGTCTTACCGTGAACTGGCTGCAAAAGCCGACGTGGTGATCGTCGAAGGTGCCGGCGGATTCAGGGTGCCGTTGAATGATGGGCAGGATAGCGCGGACCTGGTAATGGAGCTGCGTCTGCCGGTGATCCTGGTGGTGGGCATGCGCCTGGGCTGCCTGAACCATGCATTGCTTACGGTGGACGCGATCGCCGCGCGCGGCCTGGTGCTGGCGGGCTGGGTCGCAAACGTGCTGGATGCGGAGATGCCCGTGTTGCAGCAGAACATCGGCACGCTGCAGCAGCGCATCGCCGCGCCGCTGCTCGGGATCGTGCCCCACATGCCGCAACCCGACGCGCGTGCTGCGGCCGCGAGCCTGGACCTGGAACGGCTTTATAATACCGCGGTGAATCCGGATGACGGCACTGACAAACCGCGCCGGGCTTTACCCTTTAAATGATGACAGGAACAACGATGCGCCATGCAAACATCACGATCAGGCTGTTGACGCTGCTGCTGATAGGGCTGCTGGCCGGGTGCGGAAAAACGCCATCCGGCCACTTCCATGCGAGCGCCGTCGGCGACCGGTTCGAACATGCCGATTTCCACCTGATTGATTTCAACGGCAAACCGCGCAGCTTGGGGGCTTTTCGCGGCAAGGTGGTGTTGATATTCTTTGGCTATACCCATTGCCCGGATGTATGCCCGACCACACTGGCCGGCTATGCGCAGACGCTGCGCCTGCTCGGCAAGGATGCGGACCGGGTGCAAGTGCTGTTCATCACGATCGATCCGGCACGCGACACGCGCGAACTGCTGGCGAAATTCGTGCCCGCCTTCGATCCCAGGTTCCTGGGTTTGTACGGCGACGCGCAGGCGACTGCCGAAGCGGCTAAAAATTTCGGGGTAACCTACCAGAAGCATCAGACCAAATCCGGAGACTATACGATGGACCATTCGACGTTCGGCTACCTGGTCGACACCCGCGGCAGGGTGCGCCTGATGGCCGGCGACATGGAGCCTGCGGACTGGCTGGCGCAGGATATCAGGCTGTTGTTGGCAAGCGGGTATTGAACGGCTGCGGTATCATGGACGGGTCCTTAAACCAATATTCGATCAGCTTGGAAAAAGTCCTCATGAAAATTCTGCCGGCGGGCGGGTGTTTGCCGCATCTCGAGAAGATGCGGCCTGATTGCCTGCCGGCCCGGCTGCGGGAGCCCGCGGGTAAATTGCGCGCTGCAGTCCATTCCGGATCGGGCGGTGTCGCTCATGGCTGAAGCAAGCAGCGATTTCCTGAGCAATAAACTGCTCCTGTTGCTGCGTGAATCGCGCTGGATATTGCTGGTCGCCTGCGCGGTGTACTTCACCATCGCATTGTATGGCTACAGCCCGTCCGACCCGGCCTGGTCGCACAGCGTTACCGGCGCGCATACGAGCAACCCCGGCGGAGTGGTCGGCGCGTACCTTTCCGATCTGCTGTTTTACCTGTTCGGTTTTTCCGCATGGTGGCTCGTGCTGTTCCTCCTGCAGCGGGTCTGGGCCGGATACCACCAGCTGCGTGCCGACAGCATCTTCTGCAAGCGCACTCTGCTGGTTTCGCTCGGCGGTTTTGCAGCGCTGCTGCTGTCCAGCAGCGCGCTCGAATATCTCCGTTTGTATACGCTCAAGGTGGCTTTGCCGCTGGTGCACGGCGGAATGCTCGGCGAGGTGCTGGGCAAGGTGCTGGCGCGGGCGCTGGGCTTTACCGGCGCGACGCTGCTGCTGCTGGCGCTGATTGCCGCCGGTTTCAGCCTGTTCAGCGGCTTGTCCTGGCTGCGCTTCGTGGACTGGCTCGGGGAACGGATCGAAGCCGCCTTCCGCTGGGTACGCCTTGCGTGGCAGACGCGCCAGGACAGGCGCATCGGCATGCAGGCGACGCATGAGCGCATCGCTGTGGTCGAAGAGGAAAAGAAGAAGCGCGTCGAGGAACACCAGCCCATACACATCGAAATGCCGCTGATGGAAGTGGCCAGGTCGACGCGGGCAGCACAGGAAAAACAGGTGCCATTGTTCGCGGACATGCTGGACTCTCCGTTGCCGCCCCTGCATTTGCTGGATCAGGCAACACAGCAGGTGGAAGTTGTTTCCGCCGACACGCTGGAATTCACCTCGCGCCTGATCGAGCGCAAACTGAAGGATTTTGGCGTCGAAGTCAAAGTGGTGGCCGCCTATCCCGGGCCGGTGATCACGCGCTACGAGATCGAACCCGCGGTCGGAGTGAAGGGCAGCCAGATCACCAATCTGGTGAAGGATCTGGCGCGCGCATTATCGGTGGTCAGCATACGCCTGGTCGAAACGATACCCGGCAAGGCATACATGGCGCTGGAGCTGCCCAATCCGAAACGGCAGGTGGTGCGCCTGTCCGAGATACTCGGCTCGCAAGTTTACGCCGACATGGGTTCCGCGCTGACCATTGCGATGGGCAAGGATATTTCCGGCAAGCCGGTGGTCGCCGACCTAGCCAAGATGCCGCATGTGCTGGTGGCCGGTACCACCGGCTCCGGCAAGTCGGTCGCGATCAACGCGATGATCCTCAGCCTGCTGTACAAATCTACACCGCAGCAAATCCGCCTGCTGCTCATCGATCCCAAGATGCTGGAGTTGTCGATGTACGAAGGCATTCCGCATCTGCTCGCGCCTGTCGTGACCGACATGCGCCAGGCGGCATCCGCGCTGAACTGGTGCGTGCAGGAAATGGACAAGCGCTACAAGCTGATGTCTCATCTGGGTGTGCGCAACATCGCGGGGTACAACCAGAAGATACGCGAAGGGATCAAGAACAAGCAGCCTTGCACCAACCCGTTCACATTAACGCCGGAAAACCCGGAGTTGCTGGAAGAAATGTATCTGATCGTGGTGTTCATCGACGAGCTCGCCGACCTGATGATGGTGGTGGGCAAGAAAGTCGAGGAACTCATCGCGCGCCTGGCGCAGAAGGCAAGGGCATCGGGCATACATCTGGTGCTTGCCACGCAGCGCCCGTCGGTGGACGTGATCACCGGGCTGATCAAGGCCAACGTGCCGACGCGCGTCGCGTTCCAGGTGTCGAGCAAGATCGACTCGCGCACGATACTGGATCAAATGGGCGCTGAAGCGCTGCTCGGGCAGGGCGACATGCTGTACCTGCCGCCGGGCACCGGCTATCCGCAGCGCGTGCACGGCGCGTTCGTGTCCGACCAGGAAGTGCATCGCATCGCCGAATACCTGAAGGCGCAGGGCGGGCCGCAGTACATCATCGACCTGGATTCGCTGGAAGAATCACCCGACGAAGGCGGTGCAGGTGTCCCGAGCCTCGATGCGGAAGCCGATCCGCTGTACGACCAGGCGGTGGAAATCGTGCTGAAGAATCGCCGCGCGTCGATCTCGCTGGTGCAGCGCCACCTGCGCATCGGCTACAACCGCGCCGCGCGGCTGGTCGAGCAGATGGAAGCGGCCGGCCTCGTGTCGGCTATGCAGAGCAACGGTAACCGAGAAGTGATCGCCCCTTCCCGAGCCAATGAATAAGCTACTGCGCGATCAATCTGATGGAACTACTAACCATTCGACTAAGCCCGCATGCGGGCAAGTCGCTGGTTATGCTGCGTTGCGTGCTCGCTCAGTCCTCGCCTACCCTGAAGGTATGTCTCGTCCCTCGCTGATGGAACAACTAGCCATTCGACTAAGCCCGCAAGCGGGCAAGTCGCTGGCTATCCGCCGCGCCTTGCATATCGATCTGCTCGCGACGCTTCTTCATTGGTCGGCATCACGAACTATATTAGCCTTGTTGTTAGTCGGTTTTCCCTTGTGTTCACAAGCCGGCGCAGTTGACAAACTCAAGACCTTCATCGCGACGACACATTCCGCACGGGCGAATTTCACCCAGCAGGTGCTGGACCAGAACGGCAACCAGATACAGAACGCGTCCGGCATCATGGAATTCCAGCGCCCGGGCAAATTCCGCTGGACTTACCAGAAGCCCTACGAACAGCTGATCGTGGGGGATGGCAGCAAGTTCTGGTTATACGATGCCGACCTGAACCAGGTGACGGTCAGGAAGCTGGACGCCGCGCTGGGCAGCAGCCCCGCGGCGCTGCTCTCCGGCAACAACGAGATCGAGCGCGGTTTTGCGCTGACGGAAGACGGCAGCAAGGATGGCCTGGAATGGCTGCAGGCGACACCCAAAGGCAAAGGACAGGACAGCAGCTTCAACTCGATACTGATGGGGTTCAACGCGCAAGCCGAGCTGGTCGTGATGGAATTGAACGACATGTTCGGGCACAAGACGGTACTGCGTTTTTCCGGCATGCAGCGCAACCCGAAGATACCGGCACAGCAGTTCCAGTTCGCCCCGCCGAAGGGTGCAGACGTTCTTACAGATTAGTGCCACCCGGTTTATGAGCACCGGAAGCCTGTTCGAAACGCATTCTCCCGCCGCACCGCTGGCCGAGCGGCTGCGCCCGAAGAACATAGACGAAGTCATCGGGCAATCGCATCTTCTGGGTCCGGGCAAGCCGCTGCGCCTCGCATTCGAATCCCGCAAACTGCATTCGATGATCCTGTGGGGGCCGCCGGGTGTCGGCAAGACCACGCTGGCGCGGCTGATGGCGTCGGCCTTCGATGCCGAGTTCGTGCCGCTGTCGGCGGTGCTGTCCGGCGTGAAGGATATCCGCGAGGCGATCGCGCAGGCGGAACTCACCCTGCAGCAGCACAACCGCCACACCATACTGTTCGTGGACGAGGTGCACCGCTTCAACAAGTCGCAGCAGGATGCATTCCTGCCGTTCGTCGAGCAGGGGCTGGTCACTTTCATCGGCGCGACCACCGAAAACCCGTCGTTCGAAGTCAACGGCGCGCTGCTTTCGCGCGCGCAGGTGTACGTGCTGCAGCCGCTGTCGGAAGCCGAGCTGGCGCAATTGTTCGAGCGCGCCCGCCAGGTCGTGCTGCAGGGTGTCGCGTTCGACGATGATGCGAAGGGGCGCATACTCGGCTATGCCGATGGCGATGCGCGCCGGCTGCTGAATGTGATGGAGCAGCTCGACACCGCGGTGCGGACCGCGAAAATAAAGAGAATCGACGTGAAGTTCCTCGACGCCACGCTGGCCGAGAGCCTGCGCCGCTTTGACAAGGGCGGCGAGGCGTTCTACGACCAGATCTCCGCGCTGCACAAATCGGTGCGCGGCTCGAATCCCGATGCCGCGCTGTACTGGTTCACGCGCATGCTCGACGGCGGCGCCGATCCGCGCTATCTCGCGCGGCGCATCGTGCGCATGGCCTGGGAGGACATCGGCCTCGCCGATCCGCGCGGCGCGGAGATCGCGCTGAATGCCGCCGAAACTTACGAGCGGCTCGGCTCTCCGGAAGGCGAGCTCGCGCTGGCCCAGGCCGTGCTGTACATGGCCGTCGCCGCGAAGTCGAACGCCGGCTATGTCGCGTATAATGCCGCCCGCGCTTTCATCAAGCAGGACCAGTCGCGCCCCGTGCCGCTGCACCTGCGCAACGCGCCGACCAAGCTGATGAAGCAGCTCGATTACGGCAAGGGTTACCGTTATGCGCACAACGAGGAAGAAGCCTATGCGGCCGGCGAAACCTATTTCCCCGATGACATGCCGGAAGTGAGTTTCTACGAACCGACCGATCACGGACTGGAAGCCAAGATTGCGGAAAAGCTGGCGCATCTGCGCGAGCTGGATGAAAAAGCGAAAAACAAAAAGGAATAGGCAGCATGCTGGATATTCAGTCACTAAGGAACGATCTGGAAGGTGTGGCGGCGCGCCTTGCGACACGAGGCTTTACGCTTGATACAGAAAAATTTCGAGCAGCTCGAGGGGGAGCGCAAGACGATACAGACGCGCACCCAGGAGCTGCAGGCAAAACGCAATGCAACTTCAAAACAGATACGGTGCGGCGAAAGCCAA
>CAVWTZ010000025.1:0-13864 GCA_963757485.1 uncultured beta proteobacterium | reverse complement strand
TGTTGGCTACTGGTTCGTTACGTATTGCTGAGTGAAAAAATATCCGAGCGGGCATCAGTCGGTTGCCCCTGAATTTGTTCGGGCGACATGAAAGGAGGCGTTCCATAAATCGCGTTCCCTTGCTTGGCCTCCTTGGAGGAAGCCATTTTTGCGATGCCGAAATCGGCGATTTTCACAAGATTGTCGCCCAGCACCATGATGTTTGACGGTTTGATATCTCCATGCACGACCCCTCGTTGATGTGCATAGGACAATCCTGCCGCTACCTGGATGGCAATGTTCAGTGCATCGGTAACCAGCAGGCGCCGTTTGCCTTGAATCATCTCCTGTAAGTCTCGACCCTCCATCAGCTCCATCGCGATGTAGGCCATGTCGCCGCTTTCCCCCAGGTCGTAAATGGTAACGATGTTGGGATGGTTCAGGTGTCCCGCTGCCTTCGCCTCCTGATAGAACCTCGCTTCGTATTCCGCCCTTTCCGTTTCGGACAGAGCTTTTAGATTGATGGTTTTGATTGCGACGAATCGCTCGATTAACGGGTCATAGGCTTTGTAAACAATGCCCATGGCGCCTCGCCCCAGCTCTCCGATAATCTCATAGCGCCCGAGATGACTTATCATTTTTTAACTTCTATATATCCAGGAGCGGCCGCAAACAGACATTGAAAAAACCTATTTACCCTGCAGCATCCGCAATCCCCAACCCACACCGAAACCGGTCACGTCGCTCGCCACGCTGCCCAGCCCGCCTTCGCAACGGCTGGCGGACAGGTCCACATGCAACCACGGCACGTCATGTTCCAAAAAGCGTTTCAGGAAACGCGCCGCAAGAATGTGGTCGGCCTCCCCGTCCAGCGTGCATTGCTTGATGTCGGCGACCTTGGAATCCAGTGCAGGCTCGTAATCCTCGTCCATCGGAAAGGCGCACAGGCGCTCTCCGCTCTGCTGCCCGGCCTGCACGGCCTGTTGCAGCAATGCATCGCGGTTGCCGAGCACGCCGCTGTAGCGCGCGCCCAGCGCCACGGCCATGCTGCCGGTCAGCGTGGCAAAGTCAATCAGCAGATCGGGTTTCGCGCGCGAGGCAAGCGTGAGCGTATCGGCCAGCACCATGCGACCTTCGGCGTCGGTATGCATTATTTCAATAGTCGTTCCGTTCAGCGCCTTGACGATGTCGTTCTGCTTGTAGGCTTTCGGGCTGATGTGGTTCTGCGCGATCGCCAGCCAGCAGTCGATGTTGACCGGCAGCTTCTGCTGCGTTGCTGCAAGCAGGATGCCGAGCGCAACCGCCGAGCCGTTCATGTCCTCGTGCATGCCGTGCATGTGGCGCGCCGGCTTGAGGTTGTGGCCGCCGGTGTCGAAGCAGATACCCTTGCCGACCAGCGCGACGGTATGCTTCGCCCCCGGCTGCCTGCAGGTCAGGTGCACGATCGCGGCATCCTCTTCGCTGCTGCCCTGTGCCACTGCGACAAATGCGCCCGCGCCCATCTTGCGCAGCGCCTTCAGGTCGAATTCCTTCAGTTGCCAGCGGTTTTGTTTGGCGAGCTCCCGGATGCGCTTGCGGTACAGACCGGGCGTCAGTTCGTTGGGCGGCAGCACGGTCAGCGTGCGGCACAGCAGATTGCCCTCGGCTTGCGCCTTGATTTCGTCGAACCCGTTTTTGTCGGCATACCCGTACAGCGCGACCTTCTGCAGCGGCTTGCGCTGGTCGGCTTTCTTCTTGTGCAGCGGCAGCGGCGCGCCGTTCACCCAGGCCGCGTACACGGCCGTCTCGGCAGCCTGCCGGCGCTGCGCCTGATCGCCGAGCACGACGAGCGCGATGCCGGCAGGTTGTTCGTCCAGCAGCATCTGCATGGCCTTGCGTACCTGCGTCTGCAGCGCGAAATTGGCCTTGCTGAAATCCAGCATTGCCCAGGCAACCAGGCTGCCGTCCCGGTGGTTTGCAGCGACAGGCTTTGCACCGAATTCCTCTGTCTTGATGCCGCGCCGCTTGAGTACTGCGGCCAGCAATTCGCGATGCGGCAAATCTCTGGGTAATGCCTTGCCCTTGGGCAACAGCACCAGCAGATGTGCTGCGTTCAACGTTTTGGGTACAGCAGAGGAGGCGGTCAGTTGTGCTAGCATTACGTACTCGGTTAATGGATGAAGTTGCCATTATCGCGGAAAAAGCGATTTGCCACAGAGCGCACAGAGAAAACCCCAAACCTGCCGCCGCGCGCTCTGTGTGCTCCGTGTTCTCTGCGGCTTATATTTTATATCTTATGCGTTCCTATCTTGATCTCATGCAGCACGTGCTCGACCATGGCACGAAAAAATCCGACCGCACCGGCACCGGCACGACCAGCGTGTTCGGCTACCAGATGCGTTTCGATCTGAACCAGGGCTTTCCTTTGCTCACTACCAAGAAAGTGCACTTGCGCTCGATCATTCACGAACTGCTGTGGTTCCTGCAGGGCAGCACCAACATCAAGTACCTCAAGGACAACGGTGTCAGCATCTGGGACGAATGGGCCGACGAGAACGGCGAACTCGGTCCTGTGTACGGCAAACAATGGCGCTCATGGGCTGCACCCGATGGACGAGTGATCGACCAGATCAGCGAGGTCGTCGCGCAGATCAAGAACAACCCCGATTCGCGCCGCCTGATCGTGTCGGCGTGGAACGTCGGTGAACTCGACCGGATGGCGCTGGCACCCTGCCATGCATTCTTCCAGTTTTATGTGGCCGACGGCAAGTTGTCCTGCCAGCTTTACCAGCGCAGTGCCGACATCTTTCTCGGCGTGCCGTTCAACATCGCGAGCTACGCGTTGCTGACGCTGATGGTCGCGCAGGTGTGCGGTCTGAAACCGGGGGATTTCGTGCACACCTTCGGCGACGCTCATCTGTATTCGAATCACATGGATCAAACGCGCGAACAATTATCACGCGAGCCGCGCCCGTTGCCGACGATGCGCATCAATCCTGCGGTCAAGGACATCTTCGCTTTCAAATTCGAGGACTTCACGCTGGAAGGGTACGACCCGCACCCCGCCATCAAGGCGCCCGTTGCGGTATGAATAGCTCTTGTCCCGGCACCGCCACGAAACCCCGCGTAGCGCTGATCGTCGCGATGGCGAAGAACCGCGTGATCGGTGTCGACAACACGCTGCCGTGGCACTTGCCCGCCGACCTGAAACACTTCAGGGCGCTCACGATGGGCCATCACATCGTGATGGGACGCAAGACCTACGAATCAATCGGCAAACCTCTGCCGGGCCGCACTTCGGTGGTGGTGACGCGCAATGCCGGTTATTCCGCGCCTGGCGTGACTGCGGCGAATTCGCTGCCAGCGGCAATCTTTGCATGCGGCGACGACGACGAGATCTTCGTGATCGGCGGTGCCGAGCTTTACCAGCAGGCGATAACGCTCGCCGACCGGATTTACCTGACCGAGATCGACGCGGACATCCGCGGCGATGCGTATTTCCCGGAACTCAATCCCGGCGAGTGGCAAGAGGTGTCGCGCGAAACTCGCTCGCAAACGGAACCGCAGCCGCTGCAATACCATTTCGTCATCTACCACCGCACGGGCTGCTGAAGGCGGTTTTTTCAAGCCTTAATGGGCCCGATATGCCGTTAGTCATTATGCTGCTGGCCCGCACTTTCGGGCATTTGCGGAACGGAAGGCGTCTCCCGCGAATTTGGCATCTGCACAGGTGAGGTGGATTCCGGGCTTCTCAGGTCCAGATAATTGTCGCGCGATTCAATTTTGCCGGATCCCGTTTCGGACGGATGACCGTATTCAGCAGCGCCCTCCCCCGATTTCCCATGTTCGGATTGTTCATTCCTGTCCCTCGCGGAACTGTCGACCTTGTAAAATTCCGGGATGGCATTCAACAATGTCGGCAATTTCGCCATGTCCGCAGCAAGGCCAACCTGGTTGGGGTGAATGTCGATCTCCCCTTTATCGGTCCTGATGAACGTGATGCCCAGGTTCACCTTGTCGTAGGTGCCGGAGGCATAACCTCCGCTGCTCCCCGGCAGGATGACGGCAGCTTCATGGTCCGTTCCCCGAACACCGATGGTTGCGTTGGGCGTATGAATCAGGTCATTTTGTGGATACATTTTTCCCACTTTCCCGGTGACAAAGCGGGATGCACCCTTGAACAGGGAAATCAGACTCGCATCCTGATCCGTTCCGTCATAAGCAAACTTTTCAATCTTGAGTTGCGTCTGTGGCCGGATCGCGATCAACCCGTCGTCGACCATCCTGATCTGCACCATACCGGACTGCTGCGTCACGATTGTTTCACCCACGCAGACCGCATCACCCTTTGCCAATAACCTTGTACGCCCGTTGCTTTGTGCCTCGACGGTCCCGTGACTGTATATTACGTTGCCCGCCAGTTTCAGATCATCCAGTTCGCTGCCTGGCTTCATGCCTGTTCCGCCTATGCCGGCCCCTTTTGCTATTGCTCCAGTGCCCCCCATTCCGGTGCCGCTGATACCGGTACCGCCGATACCCGAGCCCGATGCGCTGTAAGTGCAACTGCCCTGAGCGGCCCATGCACTGGAGGTAAGCAGCGCGCCCGCGAGCAATATCGCCTGTAGATGGCTATTTCGATCAGATTTCATCCGGATTCTCCATTGCACTGTAATGATATACGCCAAAATTGGCGCGATACACGGCATCCGGCTTTTGCTGGTCGCGCTGTTGCAGCTCGGCTGCGCGCTTGTTGACGGCATGCAGCGACCTCATGCCTACGGTGCGGGAATAATCGGCCAGTTCCCTGGCAGAATCTGCGCTCAATTTGTCATAAAAAACGCAACGCTCCAGGAAAGGCGGCGAACCTCCTGCCAAATTGTGAACTGTCGCAGCCAAGTGGTCGTGGATGTTCTGTCCAAAGTAATAAATCTTCTCTGCCATTTCCTGGGGCTGCACGAATGCGTCGGCACTCAGGTGAACCCTGTCTTCACTGTCGAGCTTGACAATGCCCTGGCGTAGCCATTCATCCAGGACCACGCGTGCACGAAAATCCTTGCTGACCGACTGCACCAGCGATTCAAAAGAAAGTTTCTCTCCGCTGCTTGCCAGGCGCGGCAAAGGAATGGGCAGCCCCTGCTCGTCCAGGTATTCGGGATGTCCGCTCCAGATGCTGAGCAGCAAGGCACTCATGGACGCGCGCTGCGAAAGGTTGATCTCTGTTACCGCTTCGTTGCGCAACCGGTTGATCTCGCGGCGATGAATCCCGGTCAGCAAGCTGATGCGGCTGTCGGTCTGGGGTTTGGAGTTCAGCCTGAATTCCGTTTCTGCAACCTTTACATAGGTGGATTTGACCAGGTCGCAGAAAGCCGGGAAAGAAATGCCATGCGATAACAGCAATCGAACCAACGGACGCAACAAATAGCGAATCGCCGCAACAACAGGCGGTTCAGACTCGGCGCTGGAAGCGCTTTGGTTGCTCATGGCTGCCCTCTCCAAAATTTACCGTGAACGAAGCGTACCACAAAAAGTCATTATACGTGTGCATTTTTTACACGTATTGTTCGCTCTGCGTGCAGTATACACACCGGTCAAGGCAGAACATCGCCCGATCCGGTCGCAGAACTGAACGAGTGGCGGTTAGCCTGAAAGCGCAGGGCCGGGTTATTGGAAATCCCAACGGTAGCCGAAGTATACGTATTTGCGTCTTATTGTCTGAGTTTGGAACGCGCCGGTATTGTGGGTGTCTTCAATTCCTCCTTCGGCGTTGAAGCTGACCGATTGATTCAAGCGGTAACCCAGCTTGAGGCTGGGAGTAACCCGCGTCATGTGAACACCCAGACTATCCTTCTGATCATAGAGTTGCAGGGATACATCCAGGCGCCAGTTTTGCCGCAGCGTTTCGGTCTGGGTATACGACAAGGATTGTCCGTCAAAGGTCTGGGCATTGATGTAGCTGGCGCTCGCGACGCCCATATCGTTCTCGCGCAATATACCGTTGGCAATAGCTTGCAGGGTGTAAATGTACATGTTCCCGGTACCGGGTGTGGCGGGCAGCGCGCCGCTTGCTCCGGTTCCGGAGATATTATTGATGCGGAAATCTCCGCCCAGCCGCAGGCGCGAAGAATAAGGGTGCGTCATTCCGACCAGTAACAGGTTGCTTGTCGGGGTTAACGCCTTCGCATCCGTCATCAGGCTATCCGTAGATACGCCCGACTGGACCAATGAAACGATGGATTGCGTAGTCTGTCCCGGCAAGGCATTGCTGAGTTGCAGCGTCGGCGATTTCCGATGGTCTGCAAGCAACAGGTAATTGTCGCCCGCTGCATTGGTCCAGTTCCCCTGGAACATCGCGATATTGACGGCCTTGAATATGCTGTCGTAATCGAGCAATCCCAGGTAATTGCGCTTCGCATCGAAATAATGAGTCTCCATTCCGACGGCCTGGCGATCCACAACAGAACCGGCGCGTTGCTGGATGAAATAGCCGCTCCCGCTCCACTGCTCGGGCAGGCGGGTGAGATCGACGCTCAGCCCAGCGAAGGTCTCGCGTTCGGCATTGGTACTATAAAAATCGACCGGCGTGCCCATCACGCCATTGATGCGCCAAGTGGAATTCAAGCTATAACCCAGCCAGGCCCCGTCGAAGCGGCCCAGCACCCCGCCCGCTGTTCCCACCTGCCTGCCGATGCGGTATAAGTAACTCCGATCGCGCGCACTCTGCTCAACGTAAAAGGAACTCAGACGATTATCATTGCTTGCATTCGCAAGGTAGTTGGCACTGTAATCGTCCACAAACACGATACGTGTATCTGTGGTTTCGGTCCGTTTCCGCGCGGTCAGATCCAAAGACGAGATCAGCGTCGACTGGTCAGTGGCTGTCAGCGTGTCAGACGTGATGCTTGAGCCGTTCGCGGTAGTGGTATCAATATGGGACATGCCGTTGTAGTAATTCTGCGAAAAACTCCCGTAGACAGTCATCTTTTCAACAACGGCCTTCCTCTGGACGGCTTGGGGCACCGGCTTCGCATACTCCTCCGCAGGCAATCGTGCCAGCCTGTCTTTCACCGTTTGCACATCCTTCGCGTCCGGGTACAGCTTCAAATAAAGCTCATATTCCACTCGCGCCTTGGCATACTCCCCGTTCTTTTCCCGCGCTTCACCGATCAGTTCCTGCGCAGCCTGAGACTGCTGGTTGGGGGGAAGATTGAGCAGCCGGTTCAACTTCTCGACTGCCACCGGTGTCTGACCCTGTTGAAGCGCTTTTTGTGCGTCATCCATCAGTTGCTTCGCTTCTCGTTCGACGTCTTCCGTGGCGCGCATTGCAGACACCGCTTCGACCTTGGGTTCGATTTTCTGTTTGCCCGCAGGTATAAAGATATCGATGCTGCGCCCATCGTTACCGGGCCTGACCCGGTAAGTCACCGCCTTGTCAAATTTGACGATGAGCGAAGAATCGAGCCCGGGATAGGCGACAGTAAAATGCGGGGCAATATCCGTCGGCGGGGAATCCTTGGCTTCCGGCACCAGCTGGGCACGATCCGGGTCGGCTTCCAGAAGGTTGACGAAAATATGAATCTCGCCATTGCCAAGCGATGCCTCGCTCAAATACTGAATCCTGACGTCGAACTGGATATGAATCTCGGCCTCTTCGCCTGCATGGTTGATCTCGACGCGATCGATAATATGCGCATGAGCCGTTTTTGTGCCAACTCCGCTCAACAACAAGGCAGCGGCAAAAAAGAGGAGCGAGCGGTTGATTGGTCGCATGATTTGCATGGTGTAAAGGCCTTCAATATTCTTGGTTTTTCAGCGCCGCAGCCGGCGCATTCTGGATAGCTTGATGCTGTAATTTGCTATCGGGGTGCGCTTTGCCGCCTGCAGGTTCTTGTACCCTGCAGGCTTCATACCCCCCCCTCATCATTTGTTCCATGTGCTTGTGGAATGGCATTTGTCGCACGATTGAGAATTGTTGTGGTGCTTGTGGCAAACATTGCATAGTCCCGCAACAGCTGCGGCCGAGCCATGCACCTTGGCGTTGAGGAAAGTGGTTGTCGAGTTATGGCAAATATCGCATGAAGGCCACATGGTCGTCGGAACGTGCCCCGAATAAGCAGGATAACGAGTGGTAGGGCTCCCTCCCACGCCCGTTGCCGTTGTGCCGTTGTGGCAGGTCGCGCAGGTGCCCGGAACCACGCCCGCATGGTTGAAGGTAGCTCCCAGCCAGGTCGTGGTGGTATGGCAAGCGTCGCAAGAATCGGAAGTGACGACGTGGCCGCTCGGCTTGCCCGTTGCCGTTGTGCCGTTGTGGCAGGTCGCGCAGGTGCCCGGCACCATGCCCGCATGGTTGAAGGCAGCACCCAGCCAGGTCGTGGTGGTATGGCAAGCGTCGCAAGAATCGGAAGTGAGGACGTGGCCGCTCGGCTTGCCCGTTGCCGTTGTGCCGTTGTGGCAGGTCGCGCAGGTGCCCGGCACGACACCGGTGTGGTCGAAGCCCGCCGGCGTCCATGCCGTGGTGCGGTGGCAAGCATCGCAGGAGGCCATTGTAACAATATGTCCGCTCGGCTTGCCGGTTGCCGTTGTGCCGTTGTGGCAGGTCGCGCAGGTACCCGGTACCACGCCGGTGTGGTTGAAGGCAGCACCCAGCCAGGTCGTGGTGGAATGGCAACTGTCGCAGGAAGCCGTTGTGAGCACGTGGCCGTTAGGCTTGCCGGTCGCCGTTGTGCCGTTATGACAGGTCGCGCAGGTGCCCGGTACCACGCCGGTGTGGTTGAAGGCGGCACCCAGCCAGGTCGTGGTGCGGTGACAGCCGTCACAGGAAAGCGTAGTCAGCACATGGCCGTTAGGCTTGCCGGTCGATATTGTTCCGTTGTGGCAAGTCAGGCAGGAGCCGGGGGAAACACCAGCGTGACTGTATGAAGCCGGCGTCCAGCCTGTGGTGAGATGACATCTGTCGCAAGGTGCTGTGGTGGGAATATGCCGCATCGGCTTTGCCGATGCGCCCATGCGGTTACCCTGCATGTGGCAGGTTGCGCAATCGCGCGGTGTTCCTCTGAACACGCCCTGAATATGGCAGGATTCGCAGCTTGCCTGAACGTGTGCACCGGTCAGATTAAACCCGGTCTGGATATGATCGAATTTAACGCCGCCAGGAACGGTTGTCTGCGCCGAAGCAAACTGGCTCAAGGCCAGTAGCGACAACAAAAACGGCAGGACAATCCGCCGCGGTTTGTGCCAACCATAACATGATAATTTTGTTTCATACTGATGTTCGTTCATGTCGCCTCCCTTCAATGTCTTACGGTCTCGTGAAAAAGACCGGCGCTTTATTTGTAACGAAATATTACCACAAATAAAATAATTTGTGTGCATAATACACACATAATAGACAGAGGGGTTAAAAAGCGGGAAGCCCGGTTATTGTTGTTTTATCCCGGATCCCATGAGTAATGTCTTGAAATTGCTGGTGATATGACAGCGTTCGCATTGCGGTCCGAATGCCCCGCGATGGACGTCATCATTGTCATGGCAACCGACGCAGGAAGTTGGAACGACCACATGGTCACCCATCGGATTCTTGTGGCACGCGTAGCAATTCAGCTTCTGATGTCCGCCGTCGAGCTTGAATTTGGTGCGCCTGTCGTGATCAAAGTCCCACGCTTTCCATGAGCGCGAGTTGTGGCACATCGCGCAATCGGTGCCTAATCTGCGCATATGCACTTTGTCATCGTCATTCTTGTGACAGGAGTAGCAATCGGATGGCGTATCGCGGAATAGCTGCGTCTGGTGGCATTTCTTGCATTCCACTTTTATATGCAAACCAAGCAGCGGGAATCGCGCACGCCCATGGTCAAACCGGGCGTCCTTCCAGTCGTTTTCGTTATGGCAGGATTCGCAGCGAATGCCCAGCTTTCCCTTGTGCACATCGTTTTTCGCATGGCAAGAGCTGCAATCCTGCGACTGCTTCTGTTGATACAACTTGCCGGTATGGCATGACACGCACTTGACCTGCTGGTGCTTGCCCTTTAGTGCATATTTCGTATCGCGGTCGTGGTTGAAGATGATTGTTTTCCATGCGCTTTCCTCATGGCAGGTCTCGCATTTGCTGCCGAAATTTTCCTTGTGCTTGTCATCCTTCTTGTGGCAACCGATGCAGGTCGTGGCAAGTTTTTCGCCTCTGGCTTCCAGTTCCGGTGTGTGGCACGCGTCGCATTTGACCGTTTCGTGCTTGCCCTGCAACGGAAATTTGGTGTCCTTGCCATGATCGAACCGGGTGGACTTCCACTTCTCCTCTCTGTGACAAGTTTCACATTTGCCGCCCAATCCGCCTTTATGAATATCATCCTTGCGGTGGCACGCAATACACGCAGTCGGCGTTTTCTCTCTGGTAAAGAGCGGTGTCTTGTGGCAAGCCAGGCATTTCACCGATTCGTGCTTGCCGAGCAACTTGAATTTGGTTTCAACGTTATGGTCAAACTGAATCGATTTCCAGTCTCGCTCCACATGACAGGTTTCGCATTTTTTTCCGTATTGGCCTTTATGCTTGTCGACCTTCAGATGGCAGGCCACGCATTCATGCGGCGCCCCTTTATAGTGCGCGGGGTCATTGTGGCATTTGCTGCACTGCACGTCGGCGTGCTTGCCCTTGAGGGCAAAACGGGTCTTTTCGAAGGTGTGATTGAATTTTGCCTCTTTCCAGTCACGCTCGTTATGGCAACTTTTGCAATCGGTGCCCAGGCTGCCCTTGTGTTTATCCACCTTGCGATGGCAGTCATTGCACGCTGAAGGCGCGTCGCGATATTTCTTGTTGGGCGCGTGACAATCCTTGCACTTTACCTTTTCCTGCTTCAGATGCGCGCCCAACAGCGGAAAATCCGTCCTGGTGTGGTCGAAATTGTTCGTATCCAATATGACGATCTTCGCATTTCGTCCTTTATGTTCGGTATGGCAGGTACGGCATGTTATTTCCTTAAGCCTGCCATGAAATCCCTGGTGTTTCTGGATATCCGCTTTCACGTCCTTGTGGCAGTCCTCGCACAGACCGGTCTGCGCTTCCTTGTTAAAGCGAACGTGGCATTCCTTGCATTCCGATTCGAGTTTGGCGTGTCCCTGGATCACTTCACCCGGCATCAGTGCAGACTCACCCCCGCCGAATGAGAGGCCAGAGAATGACATGGCTATTATCAGGAGAGCAATGCGCAGCAACATGCGGTGAGTCAGTACATGAAATTGGTGGCGATAACATGGACGATCCCACTGACCCCCAGCAACCAGACAAAGGGGGAATGCAGAACATGCCACAGACGGAACAGCCGCTCGTAAGATGAAAATTGCGCCGCCTGCTGCACAGCGCGCAGATACTCTTCCGCATCCTGCACGGCCTCCCGATAATGCTGCTCCTGCTCCTGCCTGTTCCACCCCTGGGTTTTGGCAAGGCGAGTGACGCCCTGCCATAACTCCTTGCGGCAGTGTTTTGCCAGATAATGGCGTTGCAAGCCCAGTGTCAAGAATCTCCAGATGCGAACCGGCGGTGTCTGCTTTTTATCAACAGCCGTTGTGCGGAATTTCGTTAACTCCTCGTCTATTCCGGTCGCCGCGATCAGCGCCGCGTTTGCCTTGTTCACCCTGTTCTGGTTGACATCCACAGCCTGCTGCAATTCCTCCAGGTTGGATTTTCGGCCATAAAGGCCGTGATGGATGCGTTTGTAAATGAAACGTCCTATGATGCCGCTGGCCACCACCAGCAACATGGAATAAAGTGCGACGCCGGCATTCAACGATCTCACATGAAAGGTCGTATGAAACAGGATCAAAACCGGTCCGCCAATGCCAAATATCATATGCAGCATGAACCAGTAGCGCAGCGGCCCCCAGCTGCGGGTGACTTGCATATGCTTGCGCACCGGATAAAGCAGCATCAGCAACATCATCACACCGCCGACCAAACCAAGGTAATAACCGAAGCCAACGCCGGGTTGATAATCCAGCTGATGTGCAGATGCCTTGAGATATACCCAGACAGCCATCAATGTCAAAACAATGGCGGCGAACCATACTACGCCTGCGCCGACACCCATACGGCCCTCGCTAGCGCGCGTACCGCCGAATACTTTGACCTCAACCGGATGATTTTGGGTGCGCCGATCGATGGCGCGAGGACTTTTTCTTTCTGTTGCGACAGCGTTTTGATCCCCAGGAAATTCAGATGACATATCCACTCGCCAAGTTGGCACACCGAACCAAATCAATGTGATGAAATAGTCTATGTGCATTATGTAACCAATTGTAAGGATTTTACCACACGCTAAAATTCGGCAAGCGAGTGCTGACATAAACTGCCCTGAACTGGGCTGGCTGCAACTTTAGGCTGATCCGGTTACAATAAACTCACTGTTCGCAAAGCCGACAACCCCCTTCGGGTATCGTGCATTCGGTGCCTCAAGATATCCCGTATTTCCCTGCATTTCTCCAAATTTCCAAAATAGCCCAGGCAAAATATATGATGCAATCCGCGCTTGTATCGACCGACCGAATATCGAAATGAACGATCAAATTCTCATTTACCTGCTTTATGTGCTGCCCTTGGTGGTGCCCCTGGTCATGTTTCTTGTCAAACGCAGCCGGCGCGAAAGAGTTGCCAAGGAAACCTGGCATGAGGCTTTAGAGTCCGGACTGACCGAACCCCCCTCTCTCCACCCTGTGATCGACCCCAACCTGTGTCTCGGCTCGGGTGGCTGTTTAGTCGCCTGTCCAGAACAGGCGATAGGTATCATCGACGGGAAAGGGGTACTCGTCAGCCCGGCACGTTGCATCGGTCATGGCGCCTGTGCCACTTCTTGTCCCGTGGGCGCAATCAAACTTGTTTTTGGCACGGCTACCAGAGGAATAGACATCCCCCAACTCGACCCCAACTTCCAAACCAATGTTCCGGGCATTTTCATCGCCGGTGAACTCGGGGGTATGGGCCTGATAAGAAAGGCCGCCGAACAAGGGCGCCAGGCAATGGACTCAATCAAGAAGCGCGGCCGCGGCAAAACACCCCACGATGTCGTCATAATCGGTGCCGGTCCCGCCGGGATTTCCGCAACCCTTGCCGCCAAGCAACATGGCCTGCGTTACGTGACAATCGAACAGGAAGAGACCTTCGGCGGTACCACGCTGCATTATCCCCGCGGCAAGATCGTGATGACCGCGCCCATGAAGCTGCCCATCTTCGGCAAAGTGAACGTCAGGGAAACCACCAAAGAGGCACTGATGAAAATCTGGGAGGATGTGGTCTCCAAGACGGACATCAAGATCAATTTCGGCGAGCGGATGGAAAAGATCGAGCATCAAGACGACAGTTTTACCGTGGTCACCAATCGCGCCCGTTATCCCACACACAGCGTGCTGCTATCCATCGGCCGGCGCGGGACGCCGCGCAAGCTCGGCGTCCCGGGTGAAGAACAGAAAAAGGTGGTGTACCGCCTGGTCGACCCCGAACAATATCTGGGCCAGCGCGTGTTAGTGGTCGGCGGCGGAGATGCAGCTCTGGAAGCAGCGGTATCGATTTCCAATGAACCCGGTACGACGGTGACTCTCAGTTACCGCAGCAACGCATTCAGCCGCGTAAAACCGAAAAACAGGCGATTGACCGAAGAGGCGCGGACATCGGGACGCCTGTCCGTGTTGCTTGAATCGACTGTCCAGGAAATCGGGCCAGACAACGTTGTGCTTGATCAGAAAGGCACCAAGATCGCTTTGCCCAACGATGCGGTCATTGTCTGTGCCGGGGGAATATTGCCCACTCCGCTGCTTCAGGAAATCGGGATCGAAATCCGAACACGCCACGGCACCGGCAGTTTTGACCAAAAAGCCCTAGCCTCAAAGCTCCGCGCCCGCTCCCGTGATAATCACCTGGCCCCGAGAG
>CAVWTZ010000024.1:0-10979 GCA_963757485.1 uncultured beta proteobacterium | reverse complement strand
CAGACTATCATCGCTACAAATCGGGCATTTTTATCAGCAAAGTCACCATGCAAAATGCGCAGCCGCCCGAGCAGGTGCAGGCGTCGTTCGATGACGCGGTGAAGGCGGGGCAGGATCGGGATCGCCAGAAGAACGAAGGCCAGGCCTACGCGAATGACGTGATACCCCGTGCAAGCGGCGCAGCGGCACGCTTGATGGAGGAGGCGCAAGGATACCATCAGAGCGTGATTGCGAATGCCGAGGGCGATGCCAGCCGCTTCAAGCAGATATTGGCTTCGTATCAGAAGGCGCCTGCGGTGACCCGCGAGCGCATGTATCTGGATATGATGCAGCAGATGCTGACCAATGTCAGCAAGGTGATGATCGATCAAAAGAAAGGCAACAGCCTGCTTTATCTGCCGCTTGATAAATTCTTGAAATCCACGCAGGGCGCAAATACAACTGAATTGCCGCCTCCGGTAAAGGTCGATGCAGCACCTGCAACAACCCAGGCTAGTGATAATGCTGCCACACAGGGTGACCGCGATTCACTGCTTAGCCGCGATCGGGAGGCAAGATAATGAAAATGAATATTACAACCATCCTGATCGGATTGGTGCTTGTGCTGGTCGCGGCCAGTTTGAGCATGTTCGTGGTGGATCAGCGCCAGACTGCAATCGTGTTCCAGTTGGGCGAAATGGTCAGCGTGAAAACCCAACCGGGATTGTATTTCAAGGTGCCGCTTACGCAGAATGTGCGATTCTTTGATTCGCGCATCCTGACTTTGGATTCCGGGGAGCCTGACCGCTACATCACCTCGGAAAAGAAGAACTTGATGGTGGATTATTTCGCCAAGTGGCGCATCGCGGACGTGAAGCAATACTATGTCAGTGTCGGCGGCGATGAGTTGCGCGCCACGACACGTCTGATGCAGACGATCAATTCCAGCATGCGCGAGGAATTCGGCAAGCACAGCATTCATGATGTCATATCCGACGAGCGCGATCAGGTGATGCAGGCGGTAATTCAGAAAACCGAGGCCGATGCCAAATCGATAGGCGTGCAGGTGTTGGACGTGCGCCTCAAGCGCGTCGATTTTCCAACCGAGATCAGCGATTCGGTTTACCGGCGCATGGAGGCCGAGCGCAAGCGCGTTGCCAACGAACTGCGCGCAACCGGTTATGCCGAAAGCGAGAAGATCCGTGCCGATGCAGACCGGCAGCGTCAGGTCATACTGGCGAATGCCTATCGCGATGCCCAGCGCATCAAGGGCGAAGGCGATGCAAAAGCCTCGCTGCTGTATGCCGCAGCCTTTGGCCGCAACCCCGAGTTCTATTCGTTCTATCGCAGTCTGGAGGCATACAAGCAGAGCTTCAAGAACAAGAGCGACGTGATGGTGCTGGATCCCAGCTCGACATTCTTCAAGTATCTGAAAAATCCGGGCGGGGCGGGTAAATGAGTGTGCTCGAATATTGGCTGCTTGGCCTGGCGATGATGCTGGTGGTTGAGGGAATGATACCCTTCGTGTCGCCTGCATTGTGGCGCGAGACATTCCGCAAGTTGTTGACGCTGACGGACGGGCAATTGCGCTTTGTCGGCATTACAGCGATGCTGTCCGGAATAATATTGCTCTACTGGATTAAATGATGCAGAACTGGCTGCTTCCGGAACATGTAGAAGATATGCTGCCCGACGAGGCGTGGTGTGTCGAACGGATGCGCGCGCAAGTCCTGGATTTGTTGCGCAAGTCGGGTTATCAATTGGTCGCACCGCCGTTGCTGGAGTATGCCGAATCGTTGTTGATTGATGGCAGTGCCGACATGGACTTGCGCACTTTCAAGCTGGTCGACCAGTTGAGTGGCCGTACTCTGGCATTGCGCGCCGACATCACACCGCAAGTGGCGCGCATTGATGCGCATCTGCTCAACCGGCAAGGCGTGGTGCGCCTTTGCTATGCCGGTAGTGTGCTGCATACCCAGCCCAGGGGACTTACCCGCACTCGTGAGCTGATGCAAATCGGTGCCGAGTTGTACGGGCATGGCGGACTGGAAAGCGATCTGGAAATCCAGCAGTTGATGCTGCAATCCCTGGCGCTGTTGGGCATCAAGGACACGCATCTTGATCTCGGCCATGTCGGCGTTTTTCGCGCGCTGGTGACCCATGCGAAACTCGACAGAGATCTCGAGAACGGGTTATTTTCCGCGCTGCAGAACAAGGACAGCGCAACGTTGCAGATATTGACCAAACCGCTGGATGGGGTCTTGCGCAACGCATTGCTGGCACTGCCGATGCTGTATGGCAATTGTTTTGATGTGCTGGCGAAGGCGCGCAGGCTGCTGCCGGATTATCCGGGAGTTTTTGCGGCTCTGGACGACCTGCAGAACATTTCCGGAAAGTTGCAAGCACTGGTTTCCAGTGTCGGGATAGATCTCGCCGATCTTCGCGGCTACCATTATCACAGCGGTATCGTGTTCGCCGCTTACCACGTTGGCAGCCATGACGCGATCGCGCTGGGCGGACGTTATGACGACCTTGGCAAGAGCTTCGGGCGGGCGCGTGCCGCAACCGGATTCAGCATGGATCTGCGACTGTTGTATCGCCTGTTGCCGCCGCAAGCCGCCAAGCTGGGTATATGCGCACCGTATTCCGATGACGCCGCTTTGCGCGGCAAGATCGAACAACTGCGCGCAACGGGCGAGGCTGTGGTGGTTGATCTGCTCGGTGATGCGGCTTTGCGCGGGGAACTGCAGTGCGACCGCGAACTGGTGCTTCGCAACGGAGTGTGGCAGGTCGTTGCGCTTTGATTTTCAAAACTTGAAAGTTTGCTAATGGCTAACAACGTAGTGGTAATCGGCACCCAGTGGGGTGACGAAGGCAAGGGCAAGATCGTCGACTGGCTGACGGACCACGCGCAGGGTGTGGTGCGCTTCCAGGGCGGCCATAATGCCGGCCATACGCTGGTGATCGCCGGGAAGAAAACCGTGCTGCACCTGATACCTTCGGGCATCTTGCGCGATCATGTGATGTGCTACATCGGCAACGGCGTGGTGCTGTCTCCTTCCGCATTGATCAAGGAAATGGATGAGTTGCAGCAGGCCGGGATCGATGTGTATAACCGGCTGAAAGTATCCGAAGCCTGTCCGCTGATATTGCCCTATCACGAAGCGCTCGACAAGGCGCGCGAGCTGGCAAAGGGTGATGCCAAGATCGGCACCACCGGACGCGGCATCGGCCCTGCATACGAGGACAAGGTGGCGCGCCGCGCGATCCGTTTGCAGGATATATTTTTCCGCGAGCGCTTCGCCGCGAAGCTGGGCGAAGTGCTGGACTATCACAACTTCGTGTTGAAGAATTATTTCAGCAGCGAAATTGTCGATTTCCAGAAAGTGCTCGATGAAACGCTGGCACTGGCGGAACGCATCAGGCCGCTGGTAATGGATGTGCCGCGCGCGCTTTATGAAGCCAACCAGTCAGGCAACAGCCTGCTGTTTGAGGGCGCGCAGGGTGCGTTGCTGGACATTGACCACGGCACTTACCCGTTTGTCACATCAAGCAACTGTGTCGCCGGAGCAGCCTGTGCCGGTGCAGGGGTTGGTCCGCAAATGTTGCACTATGTGCTGGGCATCACCAAGGCCTATACGACCCGCGTGGGTTCCGGTCCTTTTCCGACCGAGTTGTATGACGCGATCGGCAAACGCGACCCGATCGGCGAGGGTCTGGCCAAGCGCGGCCATGAATTCGGTTCCACCACGGGACGCGCACGCCGCTGCGGCTGGTTTGATGCGGCAGCATTAAAACGTTCCATCCAGATCAACGGTGTGTCGGGCCTGTGTGTCACCAAACTGGACGTGATGGATGGCATGGAAACCGTGCGTCTTGCGGTGGGTTACCGCATCAACGGCAAGGACAGCGACATCCTGCCCGCGGGTGCGGATGCGTTGGCGGATTGCCAGGCTGTCTACGAGGAAATGCCGGGTTGGCGCGAAAGCACACTGGGCGTGCAGCATTATGAAGATCTTCCGAAGGCTGCGCGCAACTACCTGGAGCGCATCGCCGAGGTTTGCGGCGTGCCGGTCGACATGGTTTCGACCGGACCGGATCGGGATGAGACCATCGTGTTGCGCCATCCGTTTGAGTAGTCGGGCAGGTAGCAATCGATAGAGAACCCCGCCACAAATACCGCGACCCGGTATCCGCTGTATCGGGCGCGAAAAAGGAAATGGCCCGCTTGCGCGAGCCATGTTTTGTACTGGTGTCCAGAAGAGGACTCAGTCACACAGGCGCGACCCCGGCATCCGCAGCATCGGATGCCTTTCGAGTCCTGGCGCGAAGCATGCTTCGCTGTTCCGGGCACAAAAAAGGAAATGGCCCGCTTGCGCGAGCCATGTTTTGTACTGGTGCCCAGAAGAACACCCGAATAGATTTCCATAGTCGTCCATCGTAGTTCAAAAACACCCCTCTAAAAGCCTCTATCTAAGCCATTTTTACGCAATCATCGTCTTCTGACGTTCAATCAATTCCATTGACAGCCAGAATCTTTTGGCATAGTTTATGGCATAGTAATTTTGATGGGACCCAAACCTATGCCAAAGCGTGTGACTGAATTAACTGTAAAGCAGATAGAAGCGGCGAAGCCGGGGATTACTCTTAATGATGGTAAGGGGCTGTCTCTGATTGTTGATGAATCTGGCAATAAGCGATGGGTACTGAGATACACGCGACCGGATGGAAGGCGAAACATGATTGGGCTGGGGTCATACCCTGCAGTCACGGCCTCAGTTGCCCGAACAATAGCTCGTGAAGCGAAAGCAGGGCTTATACAGGGCATTGACCCAATTGCAACAAAGAAGGAGCAGAAACGAGAGGAAAAGGCTGCCTTACGGGGTACTTTCAAATCAATAGCCGAAGAATGGTATGCACACAAGGTAAAGAGTTGGGCTTCTGAGACCGCACGTAAAGCTCGTGAGACGCTAGATGATTACCTTTTCCCTAAGCTGGCAAGCAAGTTGATTGCAGAAATCACCACCGCCGACATTAAGCCTGTAATCCTGCATGTTCATGATCGTGGACCACGGCTTGCAATAAAGGCTCGCCAGTATTGCAACCAGATAATTGAATACGCCATTCAGGAAGGTTTGCGTGAGGATGGTAGATTACTATCGCTGAGGGGAGCTTTGCCCAAGGCACCCAAAGGCCACTATGCCGCTGTTACAAGGTCGAATGAACTTCCAGTGTTGGTCAAAGCTATCAATGCTATCGGCTCACCCCAGTCCCGAGCGGCCATCCTGTTCTGCCTTTACACTGCCTTGCGACCAGGTGTGGTGGTAGGTGCACGTTGGGACGAATTTGATCTTGATGTAATGGAGTGGCACATACCAGCTTCACGCATGAAAATGGGCAACGACCACATCACACCAATACCCTCGCAAATGCTTCCATTGCTGAAGATTCAACGTGAGCTATCAGATGATTCACCATTCGTGTTTCCCGGTGCAAGAAATCCCCGATATCAGCATATGCATCGTGACAGCCTGAGCAAGATACTTCGTGAAAGTGGCTTACGCGGTATAACCGTCACTCACGGTTTCCGTGCCACATTACGGACAATTGCTCGGGAGAAATTTCGGGTAGATGCAGATATTTTGGAAGCACAGCTCGCCCACGCCAAAAAAGATGAAATACAAGCTGCTTATGACCGGACACAATTTCTCGAAGAGCGGCATAAACTAGTGCAGCACTGGGCCGATTACCTGGACGCACTCGCAAAAGGTGCCAAGGTAATTCCGTTCCACGCCGCATAATCGATTGAAATTCCACTGGCCAAAACCTCGAAAATGACGCCTGCGTGGAATACAATTGTCACTACAACTCCGGCACAATGACGGCACAGTAAACCAGTCAGGCAGCCGAAATATCGATGACAATGAACCAGGGGGTAAAGCGTGGAAAAAAATAAATTCCAATGGAAACGTCCTGAACTCAGTCTGAAGGAGGTAACAGAGCAGTTCGATTGTACTGTAGACGATATATTCCACGAGGCAGAAATGGGGAAGTTGACACTCTATGTGAAAGCCGAAGTCTGGAAAGTCGACTTTGTCTTTTCAAATCAATTACTTTGCATTGTCCATAATATTAAAAAATTCGGAAGCCATGTCCGGAGATTTTTGGGCCATAGCCCCCGAGTCTAAAAAAAATAATAAAAATGATGATATCGCAAAAGTATATTTGGCTTTGAAGAGCAATATGAGGATATTCCGAATAATTGCACTACAGAAGGTCTTCAGGAAAAAATTTCCGATGGATTTTTGACCTTTTATCCTAACAACGGAATATACCGAGCAACGTGTATAAAACCACAGATAATGGGTTTTCGGCCAATATCAGCTTTGTCGATTGCAATACATCGACATGGTGTTGAGAATTTTGGAATGCTCCTGAAGTTAGAGAATAGTTTTGGCATCACTGACAATCTGACAGATGAATTTTTTATCAAGCCAGACAATTATATTACTATCAAAGATGCCCTTAATGACGGCAAGCTGTTTGTAAATAAAGACGACATGACAAAGTTGATATCCAATGAATCAGTCGACCTTGATGATGTCAAGCCAGAGGGCAGTCTTCCAGAAAAACTCTGCTAAAACTTGTTCTCGGCATGGCGATGGATCAATACAAATATGATCCGGACAAGGAAAGAACCGACGTAGCAAAGGCGATTGAAATAGGGTTAGGTATCTCGGAAATAAAAGTATCCGACGACACTATCCGAAAAGCACTTCACGAAGCTGCATCAAAAATCCCCCACAAACCCGCATCAAACCTAGCACCCAAACCGAAGTTTTAGAAGTTCGGTTTGCGGCAAATCACTTCGGAGAACGCCACTTTCAGTGGTTTTGTCCAACGTTCGCTTTCGCAAATAACCTTTGGTTAGGGCATGACCGAGTCGAACCAACTCATGCAGAAGCGGTCCCGCCCAATTCCTTATATTAAGGAGGTTCAAATGGCAATAAATGATAGCAACAACCCGAAAATCCTGCGACGCAAGCAGGTACAGGGCATCACTGGTCTTTCCCGCTCCACCATCTACGCCGAAATGAAAGCTGGCCGTTTTCCGAAGCAGGTCAATTTGACATCGAAGCGCAGCGTGGGCTGGCTGGAATCGGAAATCGCCGACTTCATCCAGGCTCGTATCGATGCTTCACGTTCCACCGTGCAAGGAGGTGTGTGATGGAAACCAGCAAAACCACGAGCAACACCAGCAAGCCTGAAACGCCCAAAGCGGAGGAGAAGAAAGTCACTCGCCGCCAAAAGCCGAAACTGGTCAAACGCAGCAAGGACGACTTCCGTCCGGGGAACGCCGCTAACAAGGGACTACCCAAGTCGCTGAAGTTCATCATCCCTTGCGGTACTGGAATCAGCAGCGACCAGGAAATGATAGCGGTACGTGACTTGGCGGTTGAGACATCCAATGCAGCGGGCGTTGAAGTGAACGCAGTTGGTGTCCGCAATAATGCCTGGGAAATCGTGCTCAAGCTGCAACCGGTCGAGGGTGAGGACGATGACGACAAGTTGTTGAGTGACACGTTTAGAAAATTAAACGACTCGATTACTGCGTCGGCTGTGTTGAAGGATGGATTTCTGCCGATGCCTCTCCCCAGCTGGACATTCAATATCGGCGATTTCGTGGCCGATGAAGGGGGGTTCTAACTTAGATGAATAGTCACTGATCAGAACACTGGATGGGGCCCCATCCATGTGTTCGTCAGTACCATTTTCAAAGCTGACGAGATTATCCCGGACCGAACTTTCTGCAATTACTCACCGCTTAAAATAGATATATCGATGACTATTTTTGTTCATCGGTTTGAACAGCGGTAGACATGGTGCAATCCCAGCAAGTACGCCTGCGACAACAATTTAGGACATTCGCAATGGCAACAACACAAAACATCACGGTTCTAACAGCAACAAGCTGCAATACCGTCAAATCTTATTACATCGATGTCGAAGGCCAGTTTGAAGTGCCAACAGTACGGCAACGAGATGTATTTCAATCACCGGCTCGAACAGGCACAGGACATTGGCCAGTTATCGACCCTGCTAACAACGCTTAGCAAGCGAAAAAACGTCATCCTGATCAGGGGCAGCCCCAAGCCGGGATTGCCCAGGCTAACGGACCGAAAAGAACCAAAATTCCCCGAGGCAAAGGACGGGTGTTATTGGGTCATGATCGACCTCGACAATCTTCTGGTGCCGAAAGGCATGGATCCGACCAGCAAAGAAGCCATCGAATACTATGTCCGGAAGCTGCCGGTCGAATTCCACAATGCCAGCTACTTTTACCAGTTCAGCTCCAGCGCAGGCATTCTAAATACGGACGGGACACCGCTAAAGGAAGGGTTGAATGTCCACCTGTTCTTCTGGTTCAATCGCCCTGTCCACGGCAAGCAACTATCGGCATACCTGGAATCACTCTGCTACGACTCAGGATTTTACCAAAAGCATACGACCGCAGTGAAATGCCGGTCATTAAAACTGGCGTGGATCTGTCCGTGATTCGGTCATCGGTCCAGCCGCACTACATTGGTCTCCCGAACATTCTGAAGGGCGTTCAGTGCACTCTGCCACTGGAAGCCCGCCAAGGGTTGGTAAAAAAGAGAAATGATGCCGTTGAACTGCCTGACTTGGCGGAATCCCTTGTTCCGGAAACATTGGCCAAGCGAAAACGTATCTTGAATGCATGGAAAGTGGAATGCGGATTTGTCACTGCCAGGACTATTACCAAGGCAGCACATGGCGGGACTTCCGTTTCGACCTACTACCGCAATCCCAATGGCCCATCACCGAGTGCAAACCGGGTGTTTCTTGAGGCAAAGCCCTATGGCGAAAAGCAAGACGCCGTGATCCTGTACTTCGAAGGCGAAAACAGCCCAGGCAGTTACTTCGTCAAGAAATCCAGCCCGAAGCTGGCAACCCGCTTCGGCGACTACAATTCAATACCGCTGGAGGAACTCTCGGATGGTGCCTATGCTCATGTCCGGGACAATCTCAAGTGGTTTTCCGAGATCAGGCACGTTGAGCTGGCGCTGACAGAGGCGGGTTATATGCCGGACATTTCATCGTTTGTTACTTCCAGAAATACGTTGATTGAATCTCCGACCGGATCGGGGAAAACTCATGCTTTCTGCCGCTATGCCGAAACCAGCAATACCGTACTTATTTACGCTGCTCAGACCATAGCTTTGGTCGACCAGATGTACCAGGATTTAATCAATTGGAAAAAAGAAAATGATAAAGCGTTGATAAAGACTGGAATACGAGCAACCCGCTATACGAATTTCCATACAGGCCAGAACCTTGAATCAGGCGTGGTTTACGTGACGACCAATAAATCCCTGCACAAGTTTATTGACGCCGCTATCGCACAAGGAGTGAACTACGAGCTTTGCGTGGACGAAATCCACGTTGCGCTGGACGACTTCATGGCAAGCAACAACATGAACGAATTGTTTGAAAGAGCCATTGGCCGGGCAACAAGGTCCATCTTCATGACCGGAACCATAACCAACCTGCAAGTCGCCAAGCTGACAGATACGGTTGCAAGGGCTTGCGGGGCCCTTACTCCCGAAGTGTATTCCAGCTTTCGTTTCCACCCGATAAAAACGAATCCTTTGTTCCTGGCAGACGTGTCCAACTTCGGCGCTGATTTCGTTGCATTGTTGCGCCATTACCAAAGTTTAAAAACTGAGGGCAAGTCCATTCCCCGCACCGTCATCATCACCCCAAGCACCAAGATGAGGGTGTACGAAATGTTGCTGGAGGAGTTTGGGCTGTTGGAAGACTCGTGCGTGGTCAGCCGTCAGGAATCGTTGCAGGACAAGATTGAAGTGGCCAGGGTCAGCAGGTTGCCAATTCTTGTTTCAAGTCCCCTGTTCGCCCTGGGCCTTAACTTCGAGGCTGAGCCGGTCGTATTCTGGACGTTCTTTTCCTATTTGAAAGTCGATCGAAGCCAAATCATTCAAACGTTGAACCGGGCCAACCGTGGCGGGGTGCAATGCGAAGTCAGGCTTTATGTGGGTGAGACTGACAATCGCCCGGTCATGGTTCCCGACGCAGTTCTGGAACAACTAAAAGTCGAGGAATATCTGCGGGACGAGGCCACGGTGCAAGGCGTGTTGGATGCCCATTTCCAAGTTAACCGGGCAACTTATCTTTCCCTGCGGGAGGCCGAGAAGAAAACAGCCAAGTCACAGTACAATCTGATCGAAAACGATGCGTTCCAGAACTATCGCATTCAAGATCAGTGGGTCGATACGCTGGGGGCGACGAAAGAGGACAAGAAATTATTCGACAAATTCAAGAAGCTTGCTGCCGCTTCGTATCTGGACGATGTCACCGAATATGCCAACAAACACTGGGGTGAGCCAGAGCCCTTGCTGCTGCACTACCTCGAAAAGCTGTACCAAAAGAAGAAGGCATTCGGCGATACCGTTGTTCAGGTTGGCAGGGAAATGGAAAACGAAGAGCGTGGAATTATCGTGGATTTGTGCAACGTTTCAGCCAGGGATTCGGCCTCGGTCAAGCCAGCCAGAATACGACGATTGTTCGGCGAGCTGAAGCCTTACCTGACCGCACAATTTCACTATGAAAAAACCGGTGAATGGAGAAACGCTGCGGCAGAGAAAACATTGGCGCTGGTCCCGTTGCTTGATTGCCTGAAAAAGATGAAGGTTAGACAGATAACCGGGCATTCGTTTGCGGCCTTGATGAAACGACCATCGTTAAGGGGCGCAGTTAAAGCCTTGGCCGATAACGAGGTCAATTACCTTGCCTGGCAGAAGAAACTAAGCAGACTGGACGAAATCAGTGATCAGATTCGCAACAACGCCAGCACTAATCAAAAAGCTGCACTGAAGTGGGAGCGATTCGAAATCGCCGAGGAGTTTCTACAAACTATCGGCGTTACCTTCGGCAAGACCAAGATCGATGGCAAGTTTGTC
>CAVWTZ010000023.1:0-20678 GCA_963757485.1 uncultured beta proteobacterium | reverse complement strand
AGCAGTTTGGTCAACCATTGCCGTGCTGAAAGCAGGGTTTCAAGCGGATTGGCTGACAATTTGCTACCATGCCAGCCTGCCTAAGGGTTATAACATTTGAGCACTGCCGCTGAATTAAGCCAATTTCTCAGCAACGTTGAGCGTCGCGCATTTAAACATGCGGTGTTTGCCGTGCACGACGAGCACACTGCGCTGGATATCGTTCAAGACGCGATGCTCAAACTTGCGGAAAAATATGGCGGCAAACCTGTTGAGGAATTGCCGATGTTGTTCCAGCGCATCCTGCAAAATACCATTCGCGATCATTATCGCAGACAGAAAGTCCGATCTTCGTGGATAACGCTGTTTTCCGCCTTGCAATCAAAACACGATGAAGCGGAATTCGATCCGCTGGACGTTCTTGAGGACAGCGAAAACCAAACCTCACCTCTTGTGCCCGATGAGGCCTTGCAACAAAGTCAAATTATTGCACTAGTCGAACAAGCGCTTGGCAAACTGCCGCTGCGTCAACGCGAAGCCTTCCTGCTGCGTTACTGGGAGGGACTGGACACGGCAGAGACGGCGGTGGTGATGGGTTGTACCGAAGGCAGCGTAAAAACCCACTGCTCGCGTGCTGTGCATGCGCTTTCTGTCTCCCTTAAAGGCAAAGGAGTAGAACTATCATGATTAGCGAATTAAATCCTGGCAAGATCGCCCAATTGTTAACTAAAAGCACGCAACAGCTGGATGAATCCACCTTGTCGGTATTAGCAAATGCACGCCAGAATGCACTAAAAAGGCAATCTGTCCGTGCTCCCGTTCTGACGCTTACTTCAGCCTCCGCGCACAGCTCGCTTCGCTGGGCTGACAGACTGATACCGCACTCGCTCCAACCATGGATTGCGGCTGTGCTGCTTTTGGCCATTTTGTTCGCCGGGACCAGTTATTGGCAACATGTTCAGGAACAGCAAATTGACGAGACGGATGTGGCAATTCTGACCGGCGACCTGCCAATTGAGGTTTTTGTAAATTAATCATCTGGAATGCAGTAGCGAATGAAAAGTATTTCCTCTTCCAAAATTCATGGCTTTATAGTCTCTTTATTTTTATTGCTGAGTTTGACCACTTCCCCTTGCAGCGCAGCAGCGCCGTCCTGGCGCGCACTCACCCCAATCCAGCGCGAAGCTCTTGCTCCCATGGTGGGGCAGTGGGACATCCTGCCTGAGATACAGCGAAACCGCCTGCTCCAAACAGCGAAATACTATCCAAAGATGACGCCCGAACAGAAGCAACGCTACCATGACCGCCTGAAAAAATGGAGCGAACTTACCCCCGAACAACGCGAAGCTGCCCGCAAAAGATATCGCGCATTCAAAAAACTGCCGGAAAAGGAACGGGAAAGAATAAAACAGAAGCTCAAGGATGAACAAGCAAGGAAAGCGCAGCCATCAGCCAGCGGCGTTCCCGCAACGACCGCAACCAATCGGCAGTAGTCAGCGTCTTTCCGTCCACCACAGCATCGCCACACCAAGCAGCAAAAACAGTGCGGTCATAGCCGTGGCACTTATAAAGGGTTGCCAGTGCGTTGAGCGCACCCAAGCTCGCAAATAACTGCCCGGAAAAGTGAAACACTAATCCAAGCACAATACCCACGAATATCATCGCACCCACCCCACCCGCCCGCCGATGGTAAGACGCAAAGGGCAGCGCAAGCAGCATCATCACCAGCAATGAAACGGGATAAACCAGCTTGTTCCACATCGCAATCTCATAACGCGCGCTTCTTTGGTGATTGTCGCGCAGATGTTCGGTATATTGGTAAAGACTCCATGCCGACATCTGCTCCGGAACAACCAGCAGCACGCTGAAAATGCCAGGGTTCAAAGCCGAATGCCATTCCTGCAACGGCTGCACATTGATGGTCGTGCCCTCTTTGCTGAATCGAGTTTCCAATACATCTTCAAGCTGCCAGCGTCCTTGATCGACAAACTTTGCCTGCTTGGCGCTGGTAATCGACTGCAAATGATAGCTATCATCAAACTTGTAGATATCAATATTCAACAAACTGGTGTCCGGCATCACGTTCTTGACATTCACGAAGCTGCGTTCGTCCTTTACCCACACGCCGGAACGAAATTCTTTCAGCGAGACTTGCGCGTGTTGCGCCTTCAGACGCAATTGCTGCGCCATCCTTTCACTTGGCGGCGCCAGCAATTCGCCAAAAACAAAACTCAATACCATCAGCGGCAAGGCAATTTTGAACAGCGCGCCAACCATCTGCCAAAGCGATGCGCCGGAAGACCGAAAAACAGTCAATTCCGAACTGGCTGCCATTTGCACCAGTGCAACAATCGTGCCGATAAGAACTGCCACCGGAAAAAGTTCGTAGATATGGCCGGGAATGGTCAGCATCACGAACAGCAGTACATAGCCCAGGTTGTACTGCCCCTGCCCCATCGCATTCAGTTCATGAATCAAATCCAGAAAGGAAAACAACATGAGAAGGGCGAGAAACACCAAGCCGATACCCAGGTAAATTTCGCGGCCCAGATATCGCGTCAGCAAAGTCATAGGCTCACCTCTGATCCTCGCTTTCATCTCTTCTCATGGATGGAGATGTGGTAATCGTTCCTTCACGCACAGAGGCCGGAGAGTCAAGCGAAGAAGCTTCAGTATGGGGCTTGCCTTTGCCCAGCCACCTGCTTGGCGAAAACAATGTCATGCGGCGATAAAACATCAGCAAAGTCAGCGTCAACATTACCCCATGTATGCCCCACAGGCCGATACCGGGTGCCAGCTTGCCTTGTCCTACCCACGTATTGGTGACACTGATCATGTTGTTGTAAAGCATGTAAAGCACAATCGCCAAAATCAGATTGAGGGAACGGCCAGCGCGCGGATTGACATAGCCCAAGGGGATCGCCAACAGCGCAAGTATGATGGCGCTGAGCGGCAACCCGATCCGCCATTCCAACTCTGAGAGATTCCATGTTGTGGGGTTGCGCCATAACTCCGGTGTCGTCATGGTGCGCACCTGAGGTGCTGCCTGTTTGACGGGTGCCGCATCGATGCGCATCGCATAGCGCTCAAATTCCACGATGCGATAGTTGCGCTGCCCCGGCGTCCCTTCATAACGCGTGCCATTAAGCAGCACCAGGAAACGATCGCCGTTCGGCATGGTTTCCTGCAAACCCTGCTTCGCCGCCATCGTGCCGAGTTTGCCGTTTTGCTCGGATTGCACAAAAATGTTGCCGACGCGGTTGGATCCCGCATCAACGTTATCGATGAAATACACCCGGTCAGCCTGTTTCGATTCACGGAACAAACCGGGGGTCGCAGACGTGACATCATCACGACTTTCCAATTTACTCATGAACTCATCGGCTTTGCGCAATGCCCAAGGAGACAGCAATAGACTGAGCAGCGCAATCAGACCCACCACTGGCCCGGCATACCATAAGACCGGACGCATCCAGCGCGTAAGTCCTATGCCGGAACAAAACCATACTACCATCTCGCTGTCACGATAAGAGCGCGACAAGGTAAGCAGAATCGATATGAACAAACTGATGGAAAGCAAAACCGGCAGATAGTTCATGGCACTGAAGCCCAACAGTGCAATCACCCCGTCCACTGCTATCACGCCGCTGACCGCTTCGCCTAACAGGCGTATCAACTGGCTGACCACTATAATGCCCAACAGCACTGCGAATACCAGCAATCCGTTGCTGGCGAATTCACTCACCAACGTACGGTGAAAAATTCCCGAGCGCGATGTCTTTGACTTTATATGATAACTTTGCGGATAATCGGACATCTGGGCATGAGGTTTTTATAAGGAGCAACAGGTGGAATTTAGCATAAAACAAAGCAGTCCGGAAAAGCAGCGCAGCGGCTGCGTCGTGGTTGGCGTGTACGCAAGCGCCAAACTCTCTGAGCCAGCACAGGTGCTGGACAAGGCAGCGGCACATTCCTTAAGCGATCTTGTCGCGCGCGGCGACATGGATGGCAAAGTCGGCAGCACACTGATGCTGCATCACGTTGCCAACATCTCAGCAGATCGCGTGTTGATGGTTGGCCTTGGCAAAGCCAATGAATTCGCGAGCAAACAGTTTCTCGACGTTTTGCGTGCCGCTTTTGGCGCGCTGCAAAAGACTGCCTGCAAGGATGCCGCACTTTATCTCACCGACCTGCCCGTCAAGGGCCGCGACGAAGCATGGAAAATCATGCAGACCGTGCTGATTGCCGCCGAGTCCGGTTACCGCTCCGATCAGCTCAAGAGCAAACCCGCCGAGGCGCCGAAGCTGCGAAAAGTCCTGCTGGGCTGTGCCGGCAAGCCCGGCAGCACAGGGCAAACAGCGCTCAGCCATGCCACTGCAATCGCTCACGGCATGAAATTAGCCAAGGATCTGGGCAATCTGCCCGGCAACATCTGCACGCCGACCTATCTGGCAGACCAGGCCAAGACACTGGCCAAGAACCACACACTCGAGGCAACCATCCTCGAGGAAAAGGACATGCAGAAGCTGGGCATGCTTTCATTGCTGTCCGTCACGCGCGGCAGCCGCCAGCCGGCCAAACTGATCACACTGGAATACCACGGAGGCAACAAGAAGCAAAAGCCCATCGTGCTCGTCGGCAAGGGCATCACGTTCGACAGCGGCGGCATATCGCTGAAGCCGGGCGCGGAAATGGACGAAATGAAATACGACATGTGCGGTGCCGCCAGCGTGCTCGGCACCATGCAGGCGATTGCCGAAATGGGCTTGAAGCTGAATGTGGTTGCGGTGATCCCGAGTTGCGAAAACATGCCTGACGGGGCGGCCAGCAAACCCGGCGACATCGTCAAAAGCATGTCGGGCCAGACCATCGAAATCCTCAACACCGATGCGGAAGGCCGTCTGATCCTGTGCGATGCGCTGACCTATACCGCGCGTTTCGAACCGGAAACGGTGGTGGACATCGCCACGCTGACCGGCGCGTGCGTGATCGCGCTCGGTCATGTCGCCACGGGGCTGTACAGCAACGACGACAAACTTGCCAGGGAGTTGCTGGATGCGGGCGATTATTCATACGACCGCGCCTGGCAGATGCCGCTGTGGGATGACTATCAGCAACAGTTGGACAGCAATTTTGCCGACATGCAGAACATCGGCGGGCGGGCGGGCGGCAGCATCACTGCCGCGTGTTTCCTGTCGCGCTTTGCCAAGGATTATCACTGGGCGCACCTTGACATCGCCGGAACCGCCTGGAAATCGGGCAAGGAAAAAGGTGCAACGGGCCGCCCGGTACCGCTGCTTGCGCAATATTTAATCCACCGCGCGCAAACTGCCAAATAATCGAACAAACGCCATGACTAAAGTGGACTTTTATACGGGCTCGCCAGACAAGCTGCGCACCGTTTGCCAGTTGAGCCACAAAGCCATGCAAAGCGGCGTACGCGCGATCATCAGCGTGCCCGACGCTGAAACCACGGATGCGCTGGATAAACTGCTCTGGCATTACCCGCCCAGCGCTTTTATCCCGCACTGCCGCAGCGATGCTGCCGCAGCAGGGCAGATGCCGGCGGAATTGTCCGATTGGCCAGTCATGCTCGATCATGGCGGGGATAAGTTTCCCCATCATGAGCTGTTGATCAACTTGCATAATGAATGCATGCCCTACTTCAGCCGCTTCGAGCGTGTCATCGAGATCATCAGCAGCGATGCGGAAGACATCCGCATGGGGCGTGAACGTTTCAAATTCTATCGCGAACGCGGCTATGAACTGCACCATATTGATTTATCCAAGACCCAAAATCCATGACGCCCATCAAACAGCCTGGCAAACAACCCAGGGAACGACCGGATAGCGACACACCCGCCGCCTCGTCCCGGCCAACCTTAACGACAGGCGAAACGACACTGAACAACTTGCCCATGCTCACCGAGGTTGTTGCCGCATCGGATGCCAGTCCGCCACGCGTGTTGAACGACGAAGAAATCCAGCGGCTTCTGCACCAGCTCGAGGCACGCATTGAAACGATGTTCACGCAAAAACTCGGCCTGCGCCTCGAACAGCTGCAACGCCAGGCCATCGACCAGGCTCTCGACGAGCTCAAGGCCGAGTTGCCCAAGCTATTGCAGGACGAGCTGAATGCGTATCTTGATTCCCGATAGGCAAAGCATCACCTGCCTGCAATTCGCGAATCGGCTCCGCAATCTGCCAGCGACACCGCGCATCGGTTTCAGCGAAAGTGAACCGCCTGCCTTTGGTATAATCGCGCCCTTTATGAAAAGCTCAGGACAGGCAGTTCGCCGCAACCTAGAAAAATGGAACTCGAAAAAAGTTTTGAACCGAAACACATCGAATCGCGCTGGTATCCCAAATGGGAAGCGTCCGGTTATTTCAAGGCCGGACTAGATACAGGCAAATCCGAGGCATTCTGCATCCTGCTGCCGCCGCCCAACGTCACCGGCACGCTGCACATGGGTCATGGCTTCAACCAGACCCTGATGGATGCGCTGATCCGCTATCACCGCATGAAGGGCGACAACACGCTGTGGCAGCCGGGTACCGACCACGCAGGAATCGCGACACAGATTGTCGTGGAGCGCCAGCTCGACGCGCAAGGCATTTCGCGCCACGATCTCGGCCGCAAGACATTCATCGAAAAAGTTTGGGAGTGGAAAAAATATTCCGGCGACACCATCACGCGCCAGATGCGCCGCCTTGGCACCTCGCCGGACTGGTCGCGCGAACGCTTCACGATGGACGAAGGCTTATCGCGCTCCGTCGCCGAAACCTTCGTGCGCCTGTATAACGAGGGCCTGATCTATCGCGGGAAACGGCTCGTAAACTGGGATCCAAAACTCCACACCGCGGTGTCCGACCTGGAAGTGGTGCAGGAGGAAGAAGACGGCTTCATGTGGCACATCCGCTATCCGCTGACTGCAAAAGACAGCGTGCATGGATTGACGCACCTCACCGTCGCCACCACCCGCCCCGAGACCATGCTCGGCGACGCCGCGGTAATGGTGCATCCCGACGACGAACGCTACAAGCATCTTATCGGCAAGAAGGTCACGTTGCCACTGTGCGCGCGCGACATCCCCGTCATCGCCGACGAATACGTGGACAGGGAATTCGGCACCGGCGTGGTGAAGGTCACGCCCGCGCATGATTTCAACGATTATGCGGTGGGGCAACGTCACAAACTGGGGTTGATTTCCATTCTCACGCTGGATGCCAAAATCAACGAACACGCGCCCAAACAATATCAAGGAATGGACCGCTTCGTTGCACGCAAGCAGATCGTCGCCGACCTCGAAACGGCTGGCCTGCTGGAAAAGACCGAGAAGCACAAGCTCAAGGTGCCGCGCGGCGATCGCACCCATGTGATCATCGAGCCTATGCTCACCGACCAGTGGTTCGTCGCGATGAGCGAACCGAGCAAAGAAGGAAAGAGCATCACCGAGCAGGCGCTGGAGTGTGTTGCTTCAGGCGAGATCAGGTTCCATCCGGAAAACTGGGTGAACACCTACAACCAGTGGTTGAACAACATTCAGGACTGGTGCATCTCGCGGCAATTGTGGTGGGGGCATCAGATACCCGCATGGTACGGCGTGAACGGCGAGGTTTTCGTCGCGCACAACGAAGCCGAAGCGCGCCATTTGGCCGATGCAGCGGGCTACGCAGGACAGCTTGATCGCGATGCCGACGTACTCGACACGTGGTTCTCATCTGCATTATGGCCGTTCTCCACACTGGGTTGGACCGGCGACAAAGCCAGGGACGCGGAGAATTTTTTCCTGCAGACATATCTTCCTTCTTCCGTGCTGGTCACCGGCTTCGACATCATCTTCTTCTGGGTGGCGCGCATGGTGATGATGACGAGGCACATCACCGGCAAAATTCCTTTCAAGGACGTGTATGTGCACGGGCTGATCCGGGATGCGGAAGGACAGAAGATGTCCAAGTCCAAGGGCAACGTGCTCGACCCGATCGATTTGATCGACGGTATCGGGATCGAGGATCTGGTAAAAAAGCGCACCACCGGTTTGATGAACCCGAATGACGCGCTGAAAATCGAGAAGCGCACGCGCAAGGAATTCCCGGAAGGCATCCCAGCATTCGGCACGGATGCGTTGCGTTTCACGTTTGCCTCGCTGGCTTCGCCGGGACGCGACATCAAGTTCGACATGCAGCGCTGCGAGGGCTACCGCAACTTCTGCAACAAGCTGTGGAACGCCACGCGCTTCGTACTGATGAACTGCGAGGGGCAAGACGTCGGGCTGGATGAAAACGAAGCGCAGCGAAGTTTCGGAGAAGACTTACTTGCGCAGCAAGTAAGTCGTAACCAAAGCTTGCCGCTGGAATTTTCCGCGGCGGACAAATGGATCATCGGTGTGCTGCAACAGGCCGAAGCGGAAATGGCGCAGCACTTTGCCGATTACCGTTTCGACATGGCCGCACGCACGGTGTACGAACTGGTGTGGAATTCCTACTGCGACTGGTATGTGGAACTTGCCAAGGTACAGATTAACACCGGCAATCCGGCACAGCAACGCGCCACCCGGCGCACATTGGTGCGCGTGCTGGAAGCCATCCTGCGTCTGGCACACCCGATCATTCCTTTCATCACCGAAGAATTGTGGCAAAACGTCGCTCCGCTGGCCGGCAGAACAGGCGACAGCATCATGCTGCAACCCTACCCAATTTCGCAAGCTGAGAAGATTGATAAGGCCGCCGAAAGTTGGGTTGAAGAACTTAAGTCCATAATTGAGGCCGTACGGCAACTTCGCAGTGAAATGAACATTTCACCCGGCAAGCGTGTTACCACTTTCATGCGGGTAGGAACGCAGGGCTCTGGGGAGCCGGATAAAGCCAGATATCTGCAGATGTATCGTTATATCAACGTGCTCGCAAAATCGGATATTCACACCGGCTCTTCTCCTGTAAATCCATCTGAGATAAGTACGTCAGTCAGAGCAGCAGGCCTTGCCAAGCATGTTGGGAATATCGAGTTGATATTGAATGTCGAGATCGATGTCGCTGTAGAACGTGAACGGCTCGACAAAGAAATTTCCCGTCTGCGAGCCGAAGTTGCCAAGACGCATGCCAAACTGTCCAACGGCAGCTTTGTAGATCGCGCGCCTGCGGCAGTGGTGGAACAGGAACGCAAGCGCATGGAAGGGTTCAGCGCTGCACTGGCGCAGATGGAAGCCCAGCGCGGCAAGCTGGGCCGGTAAAACTCAACGGCGGCGCAGGTAAAAAACGAACTCGCCGTCCTGTGCCGTCGAAGACAGCAGTTCGTTGCCGGTCTTCGTGCAAAATTCCGCAAAATCGTTAGGCGCCCCTTTGTCGGTTGCGGCTATTCTGAGCACCTGCCCGCTGTTCATTTGCGACAGGGATTTTTTAGCGCGCAGAATAGGCAACGGGCAGGCCAGTTGGCGGGCATCCAACTCGACATCGAACTTCATGATCCTATCGGCAATCCGGCCTGCGCCCATGCAACGATGCCACCCTGCAGGTTATACACGTCGGTAAATCCGTTCGCCGCGGCAAATGCGGCAGCCTGTGCGGAGCGACCGCCCGTCTGGCAATAGAAAACAGTGGTGGAGTCCTTGTCCATCGCGCCCAGTCGCAACGGCAACAGATGCAGCGGCAACGGATCACCCTGCGGAATCTTTCCGCGCAATATTTCCGCGTCAGTACGCACATCAACCAGGCGCAGCCCTCCCTGTTCAATCATTTCCTGCAGTTCTGCGACGGTGATATTCCTGAATCCGTTCATGTTCATGGCACTAGGCTTTATCTTGTTCTTTTTCCGTTTGGTCTTGATCGCCCAGCAAATGCGAGACACGTGTATTCGCAAGCGACAAACGCTTTACCAGCATGCGCAGAAAGGCATCCCCAAACTGTAACCGGCATTCGGGCGTTGCAAGTTTCAGCACATCGGGATTGATTTCGATCAACACCACGTCGTTCTTGGCGATCACGTCGGTACTGCGTTTGAAGTCGTGCTCCAAAATGTGCGCCATTTCACCAAAGCAATCGCCCCGGTGCAAGAGGCTCAACAACCGTCCCTGTTTGGTCACACGGACAGTGCCTTGTGCCATGATGTAGAAGGAGCGTCCGCTTTCGCCGTCACGGAGGATATACTCGGATTCCGGGACTTTGCTCCATTCGCTTATGCGCAACACTTCCCAAAGTTCCGCATCGCTGAAATTCTTGAAAAATACCAGGCTGCGCAGTGTATCGAACTTTTCCGTATCGGGAATTTCGTTTTTTGCAGGCGCCGAATGACTGGAGAAACCGACCAGATCGTTCGCAAACTCCTGCCAGGTCTGGTAGCGCTTGGAAGTATCCTTTTCCATCGCGCGCAGCACAATCGCATCCAGTTCCGCTGGTGTTTCCGGACGGAACGTGCTGGGCGGCGGCGGATCGATGTTGATGATGTGATATATCATGCTGAAATTATTGCTCGCGTCAAACGGCAGTTTGCCGGTAAGCAGCTTGTACATCACCACCCCCAGTGAATAGATGTCCGTCTGATGGGTCAGTTTCAACTCCTTGACTTGCTCCGGCGACATGTAGGCAGGAGAACCTACTCCGCTGACCTGGGTTGTTTGCTGATTCTGAACGGCCGCCGCGCCAAAATCTGAAATCTTGATATCAAACTCACCTTGCAACAAAATATTGGCCGGCTTGATATCGCGATGAATCACGCCCTGCTGCTGCGCATATTCAAGAGCCTTGCAACACTTGTAGATGATTTCCGCGATGGTGCCGATCGGCAGCAGCGTATCCACCTCGGCGTATTTCTCAAGCGTACTGCCATCGACGTATTCCATCACCACGTAATTGAAATCGTCCTCCATCACCGCATCCAGAATCTTTGCGATATGCGGATGCGACAATTTACCCGCCAGCGATGCCTCGGTCATCAACAATTTGCGATAAATCCGGGCGCGATTGGAGTCGCGCAACATGCCTAGATCGAATAACTTGATGGCCACCTGCTGCTTGTTGAAAGGATCTTCAGCAAGATACACTGTGCTGGTCGCACCGGTGCCGAGCACACGGACTATTTCGTATTTGCCAATTTTGTCCATTTTCTGGTTGTGAGATTCAAAACATTCCAATTCTGCGCATTTTGCAACGTGCTGTCTACATCGGATCAATATACTTTGAAACAAAGTGACGTTAAGCGCGGAACCCCATGCAAAAACAACTATCATACCGTCCATGAAGAAATTAGCCGTGCTGCTGCTACTGTGCCTGTCACCCTGCGCGCTTGGTGACGGGCTTCCCGATCTGGGCGATGTCTCGCAGGCTACAATCACCCCGCAACAGGCACGCCAGATCGGTGAACAGGCCATGATGCAGATCCGTGCCAGCAAGGAATACCTGAACGATTCCGAGGTCAACGATTATCTGAACAAGATCGGCGACAGGCTGGTCGAAAACAGCCCGGAACCCGGCCTCGATTTTGAATTTTTTGCCGTCAACGATTACAACATCAACGCGTTTGCGATGCCGGGCGGCTTCATCGGGGTGAATATCGGGCTGATATTGATCACCCAGAGCGAATCGGAACTGGCTTCCGTTCTGAGTCACGAAATTTCGCACGTCACGCAGCACCACCTGGAGCGCATGGTCGAGGCGCAGCGCGGCACCGGCATGATCTCGATGGCCGCCATCGCCCTCGCGATACTGGCCGCACGCACCAGTCCGCAAGTATCGGAAGCCGCCATTGCCAGCGTGCAGGCGGGCAATGTACAGCGGCAGCTGAATTTCACCCGGGCGGACGAAGAGGAAGCGGATCGAATCGGCCTGCAGCTCCTGGAAAAATCCGGCTTCAATACCCATGCCATGCCCGAGTTTCTGAGGCGGCTGCAAACGTCCACCCGGTTGGTCGACAATAATGCGCCGAACTATATGCGTGACCACCCGATCACCAGCGACCGTATCGCGGAAATCGAGAATCGCGTGCGAAATCTGCCTTACCTGCTGATCCCGGACAGCCTTGATTTCCAGCTGGTGCGCACCAAATTGATCGCCGGGCAAAAATCCGCTCCGGATGCCATCGCTTATTTCAGCGCCGCGCTGGGTCCGCAAAATTTCGGCAATCCGATTGCGCAACGCTACGGGTTGGTGATATCGCTGTTGCGCGACAACCAGATCGCGCATGCCAGCCGCGAAATGTCGCTGCTGAACAAACAGCTCCGGGCCGATCCATCGTCCATGAATAACGACATGATCGCGACGCTCCAGGGAAAGGTTTTGCGCGCGGAAAAGAATAACGCTGCGGCACTGGCGTTTTACCGCGGCGCCATACAGGATTTCCCGCAGCATCGCGCGCTGATATATGACTACACCGATCTGCTGTTGCAAGACAACCAGCCGGAAATCGCCGTCACGCTGCTCACCGACCAAGTTGCGCTGCATCCCAGCGATACCACGCTATATGACCTGCAGGCCAGAGCCTATGCGATGCAGGGCAAGGCTCTGGAAGAGCATCAGGCGCAGGCCTACAGCTATGCCTGGCAGGGCAACCTGAAAGCGGCGATGGAACAGCTCAGATTGGCCAAGCAGGCCGGAGGAAGCTTTTACCAGCTCTCTTCCGTCGAGAGCGATATCAACGAGTTGCGCCAAATGCAGGATGCGGCAAGCAAACACTAGCCGCTGTTCATTTCGCTTCAGCTCATGCTAGCCGACAAATTCCCGGGCCCGTTTGTCCAGCATCATTTCCGCAGCAAGGCACGTTGTCAGCCGGATTCGCGTCGGGACCGGACAAAAAGAAAGCCCCTCTTGCGAGGGGCTGCTGATCCAAGCATCACTGCCACCTGAGTTGCCAATGAGGCCAGGGGCGGATGAAAAGAAGGGATTAACTGCAAGACTTGGGTATCACGTTGCTCGGTATCGTGTTTGCGCCCGGCAAAGCCACCTCAGTGCCAGCAGTGGTAGATAGCTTGTCTGCACTCGCGTCGCCGTTGGCGCAGGACCATGAACCACTCGCCGAGTTATAGTACATATGCACGGACAATGGCGTGCCGCCAGGAGTGTTACCTGCCATTAGCCTGTTGCTGATGCCCGAGTTCTTGAAGTCGGCCTGAACACTGGTCAGACTACCAGCTGAGTTGGTTGCATCTGTTCCGGCTTTGAGTGCACCGACGTACTTGCCGGAGGTAATCGCGGTAATGCCGCTTGCACCGCCGATTGCGAATATGGCTTCCGTTGTATACAGCTCGGTCAATGGTGTCTTAACGCCGTCCATCAGCGTGAATGCTTCTGCGGCCTGCGCACGCGCGGTATAGTCGCCGTAGGCAGGAATTGCCACCGCTGCCAGAATACCGATAATCGCAACCACGATCATCAGTTCGATCAGCGTAAAACCCTTTTGAATATTTTTCATCATGATAAAGCTCCTTAGAGGTTTGAATTGAACACAATAAATTCCTGTGTCGTGAGCCAGCTAACGCAATAGCCGTGCCAATATTTCACATTGTTGTTTTTATTGTTTTTTTATTAATGATCATGATCAAACGGTCATGGCGGATTACTCAACTTCGTCACTAACTGACCATTTTCGGCAGTCTTGTCAGGTCCGGGAGTCAAATTTACGCCTGGAATCCTGCCCACATCCACATCGTCTATCTGCTCGGGTGCAAGAAATTCCTTGGCATAGTCGAGATAGACTTTTTCGCGCATGAAAACATCGAACAAGTCGGGGTCAATATGTCCGCCCAGTTTGAATTTGCCGAGTATAGTCAGGGATTCGGTGAGGGTTTTGCCCTTCTTGTATGGCCTGTCCTTGGCAGTAAGCGCCTCGAAAATATCCGCGATGCCCATGACTCTGGCCTGTACCGACATCTGGTCGCGCGTCAGTCCGCGGGGATAGCCCTTGCCGTCCATGCGCTCGTGATGTCCGCCGGCATATTCCGGGACGTTTTTAAGGTGTTTCGGCCAAGGCAGCGATTCCAGCATTTTGATCGTCACATCGATGTGATGGTTGATGATTTGGCGTTCCGCCGCCGTCAATGTACCGGAGGGAATAGTGAGGTTCTCGACTTCGTCTTTGCTGAGAAAATTGCCCGTTTTCCCGTCACCATCCCGCCATTGATAGCACGCAATCTGGCGTACCCGCTCCTGTGCCTGCGCGGACATCGATTCGCTGCCGATATTGCAGAACCGCAGAAATTCGCGATCATCATCCAGCTGGCGAATCCGCGCGTCGTACTCGGCGCGGATGGCTGCCTCGTCAATATCCCCTGCCCTCTGACCATCTCCTCCGCCAGCGCGCTCCCCTCTCCCGCCTGCGGGAGAGGGGTTGGGTGAGAGGGCCCGCAACATCGCAATCTCGGCATCGCGTTTGAGCACCTCGAAGCGCGTATCCAGCAAATGAATCCGGTCGAAGAGCGTTTGCAATTTGGTCGCCTTGTCCACCACGTGCACCGGTGTGGTGATTTTGCCGCAGTCATGCAGCAAGCCGGCGATCTTCAATTCGTGCCGGTCTTTGTCGGTCATCACAAAATCTTTGAGCGGGCCCGACTTGGTTCGAGTGACTGCTTCGGCCAGCATCATGGTAAGCGCCGGCACGCGCGCGCAGTGGCCGCCGGTATACGGCGACTTGTCGTCAATCGCAGTATTGATGAGCTGAATGAAGGCTTCGAACAACTTTTCCAATTGATCGATGAGATGACGATTCGTCAAGGCAATGGCCGCCTGCGAAGCGAGGGATTCGAGCAACTGCTGGTCGTCCCTTGAGAACGGGATGATCGCGCCACTTTCCTGATCAAGCGCATTGATCAGTTGCAGCACCCCGATCACTTCATGCTCGTGGTTGCGCATCGGAACGGTCAAAAAAGACTTGGAACGGTAACCGGTCTTGGCATCAAATTTTTTTGTGCCGGAAAAGTCGTAGCCTTCCGCCATATAGGCATCGGGAATATTCACCGTTTCGCCGCTGAGTGCCGAGTGACTGACCACCATGGCGTGATTCGGGTTGCCGGCTTCATCGTAAAGCTGGATGGGATAAAAGGTGATCGGGACGCCGCTGGTTCCGCCCATCGCAAGACTCAGTGTATTGTTGCGCAGTATTTCAAAGCGTAACACTCGCTGTTGCTGTTCATGCAGATAAAGCGTGCCGGCATCCGCATGGGTAATGCGCATCGCCGCTATCAGAATGGTTTCCAGCAAGCTGTTGAGATCGCGCTGTTGGGACAGCGCGATGCCGATCTCATTAAGATCTTCGAGGCGATGCAGAAGATTGTCGGGAGAATGCATGGAGTATTTACTTGATACAAACCGCGCGCACTTGAAGCATATCGGTAACACCTTGCAGAACTTTCTCCATACCATCCTGTTTCAGCGTGTGCATCCCTTCGTCCAGTGCAATGGCCAATAACTCGGCAACCCGCGCATGTTCCTGTATGGCCTTTTTGACAGGGTCCGTACCGATCAGCAATTCATGCAAACCAACTCGGCCCCGGTAACCGGTTCCTGAGCATTTTTCGCATCCAACCGGTGCATAGATCGTAAATTGCCCTTTGTCATCGGCGAACAACTTTCGCCAGTCTGCATACAAGGCTTTCATCGCAGCAGCCGGATCCTTTTTCCACGTCGCGGTATTGACGAGTTCTGCACTGTATTCATCCAGCATCAGCTTGATTTCATCGGCTGTCGCGATATGCGGCTTCTTGCAGTCGGCGCAGAGACGTTTTGCCAAACGCTGAGCCAGGATACCCAGCAGTGCATCGGCAAAGTTGAACGGATCCATGCCCATATCCAGCAAGCGAATAATGGATTCCGGCGCACTGTTGGTATGCAGGGTGGCGAACACCAGGTGGCCGGTCAACGAAGCTTCGATGCCAATGGACACGGTTTCCTTGTCGCGCATTTCGCCGACCATGATCACGTCCGGATCGGCACGCAGAAACGCGCGCATGATGGTCGGGAAATCCAGCCCGGCCTTTTGTTGATCTGCACCTGGCGCAGTCCCTTCTGGGTGATTTCCACCGGATCTTCGACAGTCCATATCTTTGTGTCCGGTTTGTTGATGTATTTGAGTATGGAATGCAGCGTAGTGGTTTTGCCGGAACCGGTCGGGCCGCACACGAAAAAAAGCCCGTATGGCTTGCTTACCGTTGCTTTGACCAACTCTGAATTTCGCGCGGAAAAGCCCATTTTCTCGAGCGGCAATGGCTCGCCTGAGGCCAGAATACGCATCACCACGTCCTCCACTCCGCCCTGTGAGGGAATGGTCGCGACGCGCAATTCGATATCCAGCGGGCCGAATTTCTTGAACTTGATCTTGCCGTCCTGCGGTTTGCGCTTCTCGGAAATATCCAGGTCGCACATGATCTTGATGCGTGTCACCAGCGCGTTGCGGTAGGTGGACGGCACTTCGATGTAGTTCATCAACGAACCATCCTTGCGTATTCGAATCACCGTCTTGGCTTTTCCCGGCCCGGGCTCAATATGGATATCCGACGCACCTATCCCGTACGCGTCCACGTTGACCTTGTTCACCAACTTGACCAACTCGTTATCTGCGGCGGCTACGTCCTCTGGCTGATACCGGAGACTTCTTCCTCTCTCCACCCATGCTGATCAACAAATCATCCATGGACGACTCGTCGCCCGCGAGCGCGCTGCTGCCATCTGAAGCGGCGCCACCACTAAAGCAATAAATCAAGCGTTTGTTCGAATTCGCGTTGCGAGCAAACAAATGAGTTCAGGCGACTCTTCGAGAAAATGTTGTTGACCACCCGCGAAGCCTGGATCCGCTCTGGATCAGTGGTCAAAATCATCAGCCCTTCCTGGGTTTCCTCGATTGGAATCCAATGGCTGCTTTCCACATACTCGCGCCTCAGGTTTTTCAACAAATCGGCAGGCTTGACGCGGTCGCTCCGGTACGGCTGGTAAGGGACTCCGAAAAAGCTGGACAGCGCTTTGCCCAAGGCGGCGGTACTGACTTGAAATTCGTCCAGCAAAACCTCCTCGATGTCTATGCCCTTGCGCCGCGCGGTGCGTGTCGCCAATTCGAATTCCGCGGCGGAGAGCACAGCATCGGCAACCAGATAGTCGTATTTGGTCTTGGCCGTACTGTTTTGCTGGCGCTGATGCTGGCGCAACGCCACCGCCATGGTCTGTGCCAATTCCTGCACACCTTCCTCGATCATCGCCGTAAAGGGGACGCCGGCCTTGTTATTGATAACCTGGATAACGCCGATCAGATCGCCACTGCCAGCATCCAGAATCGGGGCAACCAGCATTTGCTTAGTGCGATATCCGGTACGCTTGTCTACTTCCTGCAAGAAACGCAGATGCGCGCTGTACTGTGCCAGCTCTTTTTCATCGTAAACATCCCTGATATGTTAAGCAGCTTTTTATGCATCGCGGAATAACCGGCAAGGCTTTGCTCAGCGATCGGCAACTTGAGATCCTTGAAAGAATTGAGTCCGGTCTTGACCTTGGAAACAAGGGAAATATTGTCCTCACCCACGACATAGATAGTCAGCCGGTCCGCATTGAACAGCGCACAGATGTCCTTGCTGACCTCCAGCATGATTTCATCAACATTACCGGTGGCGTGTATTTTATTATTGACTTGATTGAGGTTCTTGGTGAACTCAAGCCTGAGGGTCATATCACCGACATTTTTCGCTGTGTTGTTAGCCGCCATTACTGTACCCATATCACTCCTTAACGCGCCTTACGCTGCTGTTGTGCCGACCCCGGCATTAAACGCCGCCATTGACCAGCCAACATTTTGCAGTCGGTTATGTAGTCCATCGCCATTGTCAAAGCTCGAACTCCTGGTTGTTCAACAACATTTTAGGGCGCAACCCCTCGACACACTCTTCTATCTCCCGCATGGTCAATTCAAGCTCGCCCGGTTTAAGATGGGTGATGTACACCTCTGCCTCGCGCTTGAATTTCACCAACTCTACCGCAAGCATGCTTGGGCACAGATGTTTGGAAACTTCCGCCAAATCCCTTTCACTGTTTGAAAAGGCCGTCTCGATGATAAGGTAACGCAAATTCTCAATTTGGTTGACCACTTCCCACAATCCGTCATTGGTGGTGGTATCCCCGCTGAAAACCAAACTCGCCTTTCCGCTGTCCAGATGATAGCCAACCGCGGGCACGACATGATTGGCTGGAACAGAGGTTATTTTGCGTCCGTTCAGGACAATGGTCTCGCCCAGTTCCATCGCCTGGTAACACATGTAAGGATGTTGTGCGTTGGGGATTTCGCTGAAATCCGGCCAAATTTTCCAATTGAAAATATGTTGCTTGAGGATATCCAGCGTCTCCTCGCTTCCGTAAACAGTCAATGGCCGATCACGCATGAACCCGGCGCTGTCCGCCATGAACGGAATGCTGGCGATATGATCAAGGTGGGAGTGGGTAATGAACACATGATCAATCATGGCGAGTTCCGTCAGGCTGAGTTCACCCACCCCGGTGCCGGCATCGATCAGCACGTCATGATCGAGCAGGAACGAGGTGGTGCGCAGATTGCCACCGATTCCACCGCTGCATCCCAATACTCTGAGTTTCATCTTGTCCGTTACATCTTGGTAGTTTATCGGGTTATTTGACCTGGAACACGAACACACCGTCCCAATCCGCATTCGGCGGATGCTTACGGAAGTAAATGACCCGCTCCGCGTATATCCGGTACAGGGCCATGTCAGGTGACATGCGTTGCAAATTCATCAACTGCAATTCCGCCTGATCCCAATCCTGTTTGAGATACAGGCGACGCACTTCATGAAATAACCTGACTTCATCATGGAGTGCTTTGCTGGCCTCGCTGGCCAATGCGACCGGTTCGTATATCGCCACAGGCTTATCTTTACCTTTTACCCGCACGTGGTCAAGTTCGCGATACAGGAATTCCGTGACGAGGCGGCGGGTATTTTCACCAACGATGATGTTCACCCCGTATTGTTTGGTGATCCCCTCCAGACGCGATGCCAGGTTTACTTCATCACCCATCACCGTGTAGGCAACACGGACTTCCGAACCCATGTTACCGACACTGACGCGCCCGGAATTGATACCCACCCCAACGCGAATTTCGGGCCAGCCGCGTTCCTTGAAGTGCGGCTGCAATGCACGCAAAGTCGCCTGCATCTCGATGCCGGCCAGAATGGCGTTGCGGGCGTGATCCCTGTCCGGCAGCGGCGCTCCCCAAAATGCCATGATGCAGTCGCCCATATACTTGTCTATCGTGCCGCGGTACTTATAAACAATCCGCGACAACGGAGTCAAAAACTCATTCATCAACAGGGATAATTCTTTGGGGTCCAGACCTTCCGAAATGGTGGTAAAACCGCGCACATCTGAAAAAAGAATGGTCATTTCACGGCTTTCGCCTTCCATGGAAACACTTTCCGGATGTTTTGCCATTTCCTCGACCAGTTCGCTCGGCACATATTGCCCGAACAGGCCGGTAATCTGCCGTTTGGTGCGTGATTCGACAAAGTAACCGTAAGACATATTCAGCGCAAACAACAAGGCGATCATCACCAGGCTGTTCGCCACCGGCATCAAGACATCGCCGTACTGCCACGCAACGAGACTTAGCACTGCCGTGACGATAAGTGCAAAGGCCGAAGCGAGGATCGCCTTTGCCGGGGTCAGAAACGGTAACAAAAAGCCCAAAGCAATACCGATCAGCAACAGCCAAACCACTTCTGCACCCAGCATATATGCAGGTTGCTCTTTCAGATTCTGATCGAGAATACCGGCAATCATGTTCGCATGAACCTCCACTCCGGGGTAGACCTTTCCCACCGGCGTGGAGCGAAGATCCAGCAAGCCGGGAGCAGTCGTACCCACCAGAATGATCCTGTCTTTCAATTGTGCCGGATCAACGCGGTCATGCAGCACATCGGTTATCGAAATATAGCGAAAACTTCCCTGTCCGCCGCGGAACGGCACAAAGGTTGCGACATCACTGTCAACCGGAATTCTTAACTTGCCGCCGGGCGCATCCAGTTCCAGCCACTCCATACCCGCATACCCGCCAGCCTTGGCCTCGGCAAATCCGGGCAACAATCTGGTTTGGCCCAACAGCGTGCGTACCATCGCAAGCGACAATGACTCATAATATGCGCCGCCATATTCAACGAGCATGGGAACACGGCGTACCCGGCCGTCAAAGTCCACCAGAGGATTGAAGTGGCCCGCGCTCGCAGCGGCTTGTTGCAACTCCGGGAGATTGGCGCCGTAGCCATTCCAGGTCGTAAAGTCGATAGGATGGCCCTTGAATGCGCCAGGGAAATCCGGTTCAGGCAGCATGCCGGAACACTCGAATCCTTTTGCTTGGTCAAATAATATCCCAGAACGACCTTGCGATTCTTGATCTTGTCGGCAAAGAGCTTGTCATACTCGAGTTGCGGTTGGATTTTGCTTAGCATCGCCTGGAACGGCCCATCGTCCTTGAGCTGGTTTTGTCCGAGCTTCTGCAGTACCTTAAGCCCGGAACTCTCATCCTTCTCGGCGAACACCACGTCAAACCCGACCACTGCAACGCCATATTTATCGAACAGCTTGTCCATCAACAAGGCCAGGCGGTTGCGCCCCCATGGCCAGCGGCCTTCTTCCTTCAGGCTTTTTTCATCGATATCGAGAATGACGATACGATCATCCGGCGTTGCGGGCATGGTCAAATGCAAACGATAATCGTAAATAATGGC